>JAUNVS010000020.1 GCA_030537565.1 Eubacteriales bacterium
TGCTACAACGTGACGATACTCAAGGAAATGTTCAAGGACTTTTTGAAACGAGGATAGTTGGAGGGGGGATACGTACAGAGAAGACATCTCACACGAGATATGGGGGGCCTGTCTTTCATGATCCGGCCAAGTATCAGATGTGGATGAATTGACGCTAGGGGCGAGGTGAGATGATCGGCTATATTTCCGAGGCGATCGATCGCCACGAGAATTTACTGAAGAATAATGAGAAGTATCAGTCGCTCTGGAATGCCCTCAAGAGTTCACAAGCCTGGGAGCTGTAGTGGGCGTGGCTTCGGAGTAGGAAATGGCGATCAGAGATTTTTTCCGGCCGTTTTTTTTTGAGCATTTTTAGGACGGGTGGATAGCCCACAGCGATCCAAGTCAGACTTCAGATTGGAGAATTTGTGTTCAGAGTCGCTGCGATCTCTGTTGTGCTTAGATCAAATATGAAAAAAGAGGGATCAATGCCCTGTAAATTTATCATCTCAGAATTACTCTTTATTTTTAAGGATTATCCTCGAAATTCACATTGACAAATGGAGGTCCAGATATAACATGAAAAATGGTGAATGGAGCCGTTCAAGCGTGAGGCAAGCGATTTCGTTCGTGATTTAATGTGAATTGTTGCGTGGATAAGAAAGTGAGGAGCGACACAGATGGAACGTCAGGATAAGCCGGCCATTTTAATTCTCCACCCCCTCTTTTTGGCGGGCGAAGATCTCCAGAAACAGGGCGTTTTCTCCGCTTTAGAGAAGAGATATCGTCTCGTATTTATTGATCTACCATCTCATGGTTCGAAGATGGGTCACGCCTTTGGCGAATTGGATCAAGTGGTCGGAGCCGTTGCCAATGAACTCATGGTTCGCGAAGCCGGGACCGATTTTGTCGCCTCAATCGGACTGTCTCTAGGCGCACGTATCTTGCTTGAGCTACAGGCGCGCGGCCATGAGCTTGGTCTTTGCATTCTTGACGGACTGGTTCTATTTGATGACCCACGAGTGACGCTAAAACAATCTCTCGGGACGATGCGTCGAGTCCGCCTCTTCTCAAAGATGGCTCCATGGTTGGTGCGTTGGATTTTCACCAAGCTCTATGGACCTGTTTGTGGTGCAGCGATGCTGAGACATAGCCAGGCGATGGAGTGGAAGAGCCTTTGTAAGATTCTTGAGGGCTGTTGTTCTCCCTTACCCACCTTAACGGCTGGGCAATTACGCAAGATACGCTTCCTCTTCGGTGGAAAAGAAGATAGTTATAAGCACATTATGACTCTGACCAATAAGTACCCGAAGGCAGAGGTCCTAGTTCAGGAAAACTATGATCATATTCAGTTTTGTGCCAATGAGACAAAAGACTACTGTGCCCTGGTGGAGCGTTTGATCGCGGGGAACGAATGATGCGTTCGATTTAAGGGTAAGAAGACCTAGACACCTGCTTTACGAGGCCAGATCACTCGATAGAGGATGGCTTCGTAGGGCACGAGTCCCATCTTCTCACTGCTGATGCTCGCTGGATTATCACCACGTAAGCGCAGGCTTTTGCTCTCGTCATCGATCGATTCGATGCGCTTGATGACGAGACCGATGGCGGTGAGATTGGCAATCACGACATCTCCAATTTGGAGTTTGTCGACCTGGGCTCGTCTGCAGAAGCAATAAGTCCCCTCACGATAAAAAGGTGCCATACTGGCACCTTTTACTTTTACAATTTTGAACACTTACTTCGCCTTACGATAGACGAGTTTGAGATTTGGTTTATATGGGGCTTCCATCTCAACCGTCTCCTCGCCCTTAATCGCCCAGAAAATCTTGGCAAACTCATTGACCTTTTCGACGAGCTTCACGGCGTCTTCACGCTTGGCTGCCTGCTTGACCTTCGAGCCAAGTTGCATAATTTCATGCGTCAGTTCATGGATCTGCGGATAGGCTTTAATTTGATCGGCTTTAATAAAGTCGCCCCAGATGACACGGATTTCATGCTTGACCTTTTCAGCGTGCTCTTCTTTTACCGCGACGAGACGGGTAAAGGTGTTCAGTTTTTCCATCTCGCTGTGATCACTGGCGAGGATATCGGTCATTTGGTCGATCATGCGGACGGTTGTTAGAGCAGCAATCTGAGCCGGAAAGGGATCGTAGATGCCGCAGGGGACGTCACAGTGTGCACTAACTTCTTCAATATGTAATAGCTTCTCAAAAATATTCATGGGTAAGCCCTCCTTTGGGTTCAATGGTATTGTAACTCTTTACGTTGAATGAGCCCGTCACGGCGTGTGGGGAAATGACGGAGAAGTCATGAAAGCGGACAAAATCCTGCTCTAAGGTCCTCGAATTTAAAAGATATTTCACTTGAGATTTCCAAATATCAGATCACGTTGCTTGCGGGCCTTAAACTGCCGTGCTTGAAAATTGCTTCGGAAAAAGCCGATGCGAAGAAGATTTTTATCATCGATGAGCCGACGAACGGCCTCCACCTCGCAGATATATCGAGAATCATCGAGCTCTTTGATTCTATGGTTGAGGCGGGGAGCAGCGTCATTTTGATCGAGCATGACCTCGAGGTCCTAAAGGCGGCTGACTGGGTGATCGAAGTCGGTCCCTATGGCGGCAAACAGGGCGGAGAGATCCTCTTCGCTGGGCGACCAGCCGATTTGCTTGAATGTAAGTCCTCGATTACAGCTAAGTATTTGAGGGAGTCCCTGCCTTTATAGTCGATAGCTATGAAGAAAAATTTTAAATGCTTTTTGACTCTGCTGAACAGGTCGATATAATCACAGAAGAAATTAAGTCGACTGTGCAGAGCTTGAGCGCCGAAATCGCGAGTGTGGATCTTCTGCCCAAGCTTAGGCGAATTTGCTTAGAATGGATTTATAGATGCCTGAGACTCATTTAAGTCCACCATCCACTGACTTGAAGCAGTATTTTCGATTGGATAAGGCGCATCTTCATCCGCTCTTTGTCCTCTATTTGCAGTTTTTTTCCAGTCTCGTGACCTTTAACAATATGGATTGGCGGGTCCTCTTGCCGATCGCTTGCGCGGGACTTGGCTGTCTGCTTTACCTTCATCGTTATCGGCGGGCCCTGATCTTCGCGATCGCTTGGCTGATTACCTTCGCCGTGATTTTTCTCTTGCTTCCCAGCATCGCCAATTTTGGTCTAAGACAGTTTGTTCGCTTCAGTCTCTTTACTTACTACATCGTTGTGGTGCTTCTGCCTTTTGGATCAATCCTGATTTACGATACGAATATTTCTGCGATCATCTCATCACTGGTAAAACTGGGCCTATCGCGTCGATTTGTCTTGGCCCTTTCGGTAGTGCTTCGATTCTTGCCGACTTATGGTGAGGAATCGCGCTTGATCCGTGATAATCTCAAACTGCGCGGCATTAAACTCAGCATTAAGCGTCCTGTCGAGAGCTGGGGTTATCTCTTTATGCCCATTCTGCTGCGCCTCGAGCATATTGCTGAGGAGCTTAGTTCTGCGGCGGTTACGAAGGGCAGTGAGAGTACGACGAAGCGAAGTGCCTATCAGAATCTCCGTTTTCGCCCCCTCGAGATCCTCATCGCTTTTCTCTACTCTGGGATCCTCATCTACTGCAGGTACTGTGTATGATCGAATTTAAGAATTTCTCGCTGCGATATCCAGACGCCAAATCAGACGCCCTCATCGATCTGACATTTAAGCTGCCGAGTAGTGGCTTGGTCGTGCTCACGGGCGAATCTGGATCCGGGAAGAGCAGTTTACTGCGCGTGCTTATGCGCCTAATTCCGAGCCTCTTTCCCGCTGAACTCTCAGGTGCAATCGAACTAGATGGCCAAGCCCTCGAGACCTATAGCCGTTCTGAACTCTGTCACGTCCTCTCCTATGTCCAGCAGGATGCGCGGGCGCAGTTTTTCACCACTCAGGTCCAGGACGAAATCTTTTTTGCCCCGGAAAATCTGGGCATTGATCAGACGCAAATGCTCAGCGATGCTTACACGCTTTGTGAAAAATTGCATCTCAAAGACCTCCTCGGACAGACGATCTTCACCCTTTCCTCAGGAGAACGTCAGCGCCTCGCCCTCGCCGCCGCCCTGATGACACGACCGAAACTCCTCATCCTCGATGAGCCGTCAGCTAATCTCGACCTGGCGACGATCAAGCTTTTAAAGGCAGAACTCACGAGGCTAAAAAGCGAGGGCTACCTAGTACTCGTCGCCGAGCACCGCCTCTTTTACCTTAAAGAACTCTGGGACCAGTTGCTGATTCTAAAAGAGGGGCGGCTCGTGGCCGATCTCCAAGCCGCGGAAATTAGCGAGGACAGTCTCGCGCTTCACTATTGTAGTCGTGCCCTAAGTGCAGACTTACATTGTCCGATTAACGCCCGGCAGACTTCAGAGGAGACGTTCCTGAAACTGGAAAAATATCACTTTTCCGACTTCCTAAATGAGGTCAGTTTAGAATTAAAGTCACATTGTATTACTGCCCTCTGCGGAGTTAATGGCAGTGGGAAGACGACCCTAGCGCGCTGCCTGATGGGACTCGATAAACGTCATAAGAAGAGTCAGAAACATCCCGACCTCCAGCGCTTTCGCGAACGATGCAAGCCTTTTTTCGTGATGCAAGACAGTGACTATCAGCTCTTCGCCCCCACGATTCGGGATGAATTGAATTTAACGAAGGCGATCAGTGATGAGGCGGCGCTTGAACTTCTCAATCGCCTCGGCTTGAATTTTAGTCTCGAAGACCTCGAGCGCTTGCCGATGGCTCTTTCGGGTGGTCAGAAACAGCGTCTGGTAATTGCCCTAGCGATGCTAAGCGCTGCCAGCGTCTTAATCTTAGATGAGCCGACGTCTGGTCTCGATGCGAAAAACATGCAACGTGTCGCAGACCACCTGCGTCAGTTGGCGGATGAGGGGCATGCGATCCTCCTGATCACACATGATGTTGAACTTTTAAACCTCGTGGCAGATGAGATTTCAATTATCGCAGGGGGGCGCATTTTATCGGCACTGCCGTATTCTCAAGAAAATCAGGAACGGATTAAAAGTCGAATATTGCCTTAAAACTTTTTATTGAAACTCCAAGATAAATACCTTATCTTTAACTGCACATTCATATGCTTGGGGGTTCTCATGTCGAGATCTGAAAAATTAAGTACGAAAAATATTGTCTTGATTGCCGTCTGTACGGTCTTACTCATCATCCTCGAGATGTTGGGTTCTGTTTTTTCATGGGTTCTAGGAACCTATGGACATTCACTAAGCCAGGGATTCTCAGGATTCCTCTCGGCGATCGTTATGGTTTTCTTACTCTATAAAATTCCGAAGCGCTTCGTCTTCTCATTCTCCTTCTTGCTCCTCCTCGCGATCTACGCCATGGGTAGCTTCTATATCCCCTGGATTATTTCTTTCATTGTCGGACTCGCCCTCGGGGAATTGGCTCTTGGCCTCTTCGGTTACCGTTCCTTCCTCGGTCAGGCAATTGCCTACGGCTGCGTTCATCTTGGTTCCGCCTGTGGGCAGTTCATCCCGGCATGGTTTTTCCCAGAGCCATTCGTCGAGCATTTCGTCAATACCGATATGACGAACGCTGAACAGATGCATATGTTCGTCCAACACGCGCACGGTGTCGCCGGCTTCTTTGCTGTCCTCATCACCTTCGGACTTCCCATCGTCGGTGTCTATCTCGCACGGCAGGTGCTGAAGCGTTATCTCCCGAAGGTCGTTGCTTGATTGTTTATTAGAGGCTTAGTCAAATAGTACGGCAGCCGACGGATTCTCTCCGACAGCTGCCGTTTGTTTTGCTTCTGTGTGTTCACTCCGCTTCCTGCAAACGGAGACACTAAGTGTGTGAGATAAAAAGAGAGCTAGTCGTTTAGGACTAGCTCTCGATTTCTTAGCTGACTTTTTGTTCGAGTTTCCAACCGATGGTGTGTTCTCTCATGTTTACGAAGTCTCGATAGGTTCCGCCCTTTTGCATGAGTTCCTCGTGTTTCCCAGAGGCTTCGATCTTTCCGTCCTTTACGACGATGATTTGATCGGCATTCATGACTGTTTTCAGGCGGTGGGCGATCATGATAACCGTCTTTTTATTGGTCAGGGCCTTGATCGCTTCCTGGATTGCCTTTTCATTTTCTGGGTCGACGTTCGCGGTCGCCTCATCAAAAATGATGATCGGAGCGTCTTTCATGATTGCTCGTGCGATGGAGATGCGCTGCGCTTCGCCGCCGGAGAGGGAGGAGCCGCCTTCGCCGATAATGGTGTCGAAACCATCTTCAAAATTCATAATGAATTCATAGCAGTGAGCTTTTTTGGCCGCTTCCACGACTTCCTCTCGCGTCGCATCGGGGCTTCCGAACTTAATATTGTTTTCGATCGTGTCGTTGAAGAGGTAGACGTCTTGGAAGACGACGGAAATGTTGTCCCATAGGGCATCGAGCTTATAGTCTTTAATATTCTGACCACCGAGGCTGATTTCACCCGAGTCAACGTCCCAAAACCTGGCGATTAAATTGGTGATCGTGGTCTTTCCAGATCCCGAGGGACCGACGATCGCCGTGGTCGTATTCTCCTCGATTTGCAAGTTGACATTCTCTAGAATTTTTCGCTTGTCATAGGAGAAGTCCACGTTCTTAAATTCGATATTTCTCTGTTCCGGAACGATATTTTTTCCATCGATGTCCATGACCGGCATCTCACCGACTTCATTAATCGTGTCCATGCTGAACTTCAGGAGCTTAAACATGTTGACAAAGGCGCCTGCGCTCTCCAAATGCGTAAAGAGCATGTAAGAAACGATTAGCATCATGACTGCGTCATAGACTGGCATATTTCCTGCGATGTATTCCGAGATCGAGAGGTAGATGATGACGACTGCCAGCGTTCTCGTGACCAAGGTTTGCAGGAATATGATCGGCAGGAAGGTGGTTTCGAGGCGGGTATTTACCTTTTTGTTTTTATCGATTTCCTGCATGTATTCTGAGTCGCGATTGTCTTTTAAGTTAAAAGACTTCACGATTTGCATGCCCTGGACATACTCCAGAGTCTTCTCGACGAGGGTGGTGTCGCACTTGACCTTATCCGCCGATACTTTTTCCGAGCGCTTATTGATGATACCCAAGATCAGGAAGAAGATAATCAAAGCAAGCACGGAAACCAGACCGATTTTCAAATTAAAGTTTAAGAGGAGGAGGGTGATGATCAGTCCATTGGCGAGTCCCGAGGTAAACTGCATCATGACGATGGTGGCCGTCTCTTGGACGGAGTTGCAGTTATTTGTGGCGACGCTGGAAATTTGACCGAGCGACTTTTTACTAAAGAATCCCATGGGCACATATTTTAAGTGGTCGCCAATTTCGATTCGCTTATGGGCAGCCACGCCGTAGCCGACTTCTGTCTGCGCCATGCTGGTTTTGGCTTTGAGGTATATGGCGACTAGGATTCCCGCGAACATAATCAGCGTGGCATAGAGAATCGTACTTTTGTTCAGAGAATTGCTCATGATCGCTTTGATGACCATGTACATAGCGATGATTTTTCCGACTTGGAATAGGGATTCCAATACAGAGAGTGCAATGGTTTTTCTATATTTACCCTTATCTTCTCCAATAAAGGTTTCGAACTCCTTAAAAATTGTAAACATTAGCTCACCACCTCATCTTTATATTCCATGTGGGCGTTGTACATGTTTCGATAGAGCTCGGATCGACTCATGAGCTCATCGTGGGTTCCAGCGTCTTCGACGTGCTTGTTATTAATCAGGATGATTTGATCTGAATTTACGATCGTGGACAGTCTATGGGCGACAACGATGAGGGTTTTATTCTTAATCAGCTCGGACACAGAGCGTTGAATTAACTCTTCATTTTCCGGGTCGGAATACGCAGTCGCTTCATCGAAGACGACGATCGGGGCGTCTTTTATCATTGCCCGCGCGATACAGATGCGCTGTCTCTCACCACCGGATAGGCTGAGACCCTTAGAACCGACCATCGTATGGTAGCCATTTTCCAAGGAGGTGATAAAGTCGTGGACGCCACATCGTTTGCAGATTTCTTTGATTTCTTCGTCGCTCTTCGTCCGGTCACCCATTTTTAGATTTTCAAGGATGCTCATGTTAAAGAGATAGTCCTTTTGAGAGACGTAGGCGATCATCTTATTGAGATCTTCGAGCGAGAGCCGTTTGATGTCGACGCCGCCGATTTCGATGCTGCCGCTTCCCGCCTCATAAAAGGAGGTGAGTAGCTTGGTGATCGTGCTCTTACCGGATCCCGAAGGTCCGACTAGGGCGTTGACGCTATGCTCCTTAATGGAAAGACTGACGTCTTCGAGTACGTTTTCTTCCTTATACGCGAAGCTTACATTTTTGAATTCGACATCGTAATGCTGGACCTGGACCTCGCTTTTTTCTGGGCGAATTAAGTCATCTTCTTCGAGGATCGTGGTGATTGATTCCAGAACCTTTCCGGCGACGGCGATATTGTCCATATGACCTGCAGCCTGTAAGAGAGGGAGGAAGAGGGCGAAGTTCAAAAGCATGATGAGAATGAAATCATTAAACGCGAGACTCCCATTCAAATACATTAAAGAGCCAGCAGGTAATACGACGAGGATGGTGGATGGTAGGAGGGTAAATGCGATGGCCATACCTGTGACGTTTTCTCGCATCCAGTCGATGGCGGAGTGGGCCGCCTCATTAACGGCGACCGTCAGGCGTTGATACTGTTTACCAGATTGGTTAAAGGCCTTAATCACTTCAATACCGTGGATATATTCTACGATGGTATTATTCAGGATCGCGTTTTTCTTCATGTAGTTATCAAAACGCTCTTGCATATTTCTCATGCCTAGGAGGTAGAGACCGATTGAAATCGGAATCAGGATTAGTCCTAAGAGGGCCAGCTTCCAGTTCAAGCAAAACAAGTAAACCAGGGTGATGATGGAAACCAGTATGTTGCCCGTTACTTCGGGAATGATATGGGAAAAGGTGATTTCTACTTTGTCCACCTTTTCCACCATGATGTCTTTTAACTTCCCCGACGAGTAGTCATCGATTAAACCGAGGGGGATCTGCGTCAGCTTATCGGCCAAGCGTTTACGAATGGTTGCCAGCAGGTCGAAGGTCGCGGTGTGGGAGAGGCCGGTCGAAATCTTGTGAAATAAATTACTACAGGTGAGTACGATAAACAGATAGATAATGTATCCCTTGTAGTCGTGTATATTTTTGTTGCCCGCGATTAGTAGCCCGATGATCTTAGCCGAGATGATGTAGGGCAATACGGTGCATGCTGCTGATAGGACTGAGAAAAGGATGCTAAAAGCGTAATATGCTTTATGCAGCTTCAGAAATTCAATAATGTATTTTCTCATAATTCCTCCTTGTTGAATTTTATGAATGCAATAAATGAACCTAAGTAGTAAATCGTCATTGCCTCTAAGTAGGGCTTGGCGTCCTCAAAGGTATCGTTTTCTTTGAAAATCGTGGCCGCCGCCATGGTGGAGTTTTCCACCATCAATTCCAAGATGCGTCGGGCATAGATGTCGATCTCATCCATGTTCTTCATTTTCTGGTAGATTCGAATGGTGTTTTCTGCATCTTCGTGGATGAAGTCTTTTAAAAAGTTTTCAAAAGAGCTGCCCTGAGCTTTGAACAGTAGCAGGGTGAAGACATCTTTATGTTCATAAAAGAACTTATAGAACTGCATCTGTTCATCGATCAGTGCTTTTCCGAAGCTGGAATAATTGGAGAAATTCTCGAATGCTTCCCTTAGATTATCGATCTCCATGTATTTGGCTGTGGAGGCGTTGGTGATGGTTCGGAGTTGTTGGAGATCTTCCTCGACAATTTCACGAAACAGGGCATCTTTATCCTTAAAATAACCATAGATTGCGCCGGTGGTGCTGCCGCATTTGGCGGCGATTTGTCGAAGTGAGGCATCGTGGTAGCCTTTGGTCAAAAATTCTTCTTTTGCAACCCTTAGAAGATCATCTTTAGTCCCCATGGAGCCTCCTATATAACACCGTTATTAGAAATATAACGGTGTTATATTTCTTTGTCAATAAGCTTCCTCTAACTAATTTGGAGATTATTTCAGCTCATGTGAACCAGGTTTGTTGATGGAGAGTGTGGAGAAAAAGATCCTCGATTGATTGACAATGGACACGCTGTTATTGGGGCGAGGTTCAGGGATTAAAGACGGTGTTTATCGGATTTTGAAATGATGAACTTTTTTAATCGGATAGGGCTTCAGCTGTGATAAAATTTCCCTACTTTTATGGGGAATGGCGTGCGTAATCCCCATTAGAATACGAGGATTTATAGAGATGATTATTACGACGACATCCAATGTCGAGGGTTATGTGATCCAAGAATATGTCGGATTGGTCTTCGGTGAGGTCATAGCTGGTGTGAATTTCCTGACCGACATCGGCGCCGGCTTTAGAAACTTCTTCGGTGGACGGAGTAAGGGCTATGAAGATGAGCTCATCGGTGCCCGCAACGAGGCGATTAATGAGATGGCGACACGAGCCGCCCAGCTCGGAGCTAATGCGATCGTCGGATGTAAGATGGACTACGAAGTCCTCGGCGAGGGCGGCACTATGTTGATGGTGACCGTTTCCGGAACGGCGGTTCGCATCGCCTAGTGCTCGGATAAAGCCTAGATATTAGAAAAGGCGTGCAGCTTAGTGGCTGCACGCCTTTTCTAAATTAACTTTGGCTGATAATGCCAAGATCTTTAGATAGATCGTTGCGCTGGGCGTGAATTCGATCGAGACTGAAACTGAGGAGGAGGTAGAAGATGCCGAAGGCAGCAATGATGAGGAGGTTGAGGAGGTAGTTTTTTTCCTGGTTGCCGAGCCCATCAACGAGGTTGATGTAATAGTAAAGTGGGAAGAGTTTTGAAAACGCAATCACGCCATCGCCGAGAATTTCACGGGGGTAGAAGCCACCGGAGATGAAGGCGAGACCGAGAGCGTAGACGAGGGCGGCACCTGAGATTACCGTCTTCGGAATAAGCCGACAGAGGAGGTTGCTGAGGCTGCAGGTCGTGAAACTCAGAACGCAGGTGGCTGGTATTAGAGAAGCGATGAGGGTCGCCCCCTCCGATTTTAGAGAAAAGGCCCCGATCAGTATCGTTATCGCGGTGAAGAAGAGCGCGATGAGAAGCTGGCCTGCAAATATCCCGAGGTTCCATTCGCGGGGACTGACCGCAGCGAGCAGGCAGCGACGCTTCACCCGCTTATCTTCGAGGTCGAAGTAGATGTAGGAAAAGAGGGTGATCAGTGCATAGCTGAGAACGTAGGGGATTGTTGAGCGGAAGAAGTTGAGATGCTTTTTTAGAACACTGCTCTTTGACTCTTCGAGGTGGATGACCTTGGCCTTTACTTCGAGAGCTTGCTTCAGTTCCTTGGCGGTCTCGGTGTTGAATTCACCGTGATTCGCCTCGAGGAGGGCGGAGGCCAGATTGGAAAAGGCATGGAGTTCCGAGTAAATTCTCGCCGTATTCATATTTTGTGCCTGCGCTTCGACCGTAAACACCGCTTCTTTGGCTAAGAGTCTCTCTTTCAAATTGGGCGCCGTTTCGATTGCTGCATCGATTTCCATTAATTCGAGGAGTTCATCTGGTGAGGTGTCATAGGCCTTGAGGTCGTAGAGCTCATAACCGATACCCGTGAGGTAGTCTTTTATACTTTTGAAAAGCAAAGCATCGTCCGTATTTACCTCAGCGAGATAAATTGGATTTTTTTTCGCTTCGATCGTTCCAGTTTGAGTGAACGAGAGCAAAAGTGAGAAGAGCAGGAAGAAGAAGAAGACCATGCGTCGTTTCCAAAATAGGCGCACGAAGTGTTTGAAAATTCTCATATTAGTCTCCTAGCGTTTTGAAGCTGCGGCGATTGAGGATTTGGATGCTGAGTGCAAAGACGATGACTCCGATGCCTGCGAGTAAGAAGAGCGCAGGCGGTGCTCCTGCGACGCTGCCCGGCTGATTGGCCTCCGCATAGGCTTTGAAGATAACGGCCACGGGATTGAGCTTCTCCAAGATCGGCGCATGGGTACGGATCATAATGCGTAGAGCTGGGTAAGTAGCTCCAGATAGGGTCGAGAGTATCATCAAAATAGAAACACCGATCATGATCTTGGCGTTTTCGCTCACCTTTGCAATTGTACCGACGAGGATTCCGAAGCTGAGGCCGATGAAGTTGGCGAATAAGAGGATTGCCAAGCTTGCGAAGGGATTGCTAATAACGGGTTTTTGGAGGACGAATTGAATGTAGAGAATGAGGATGAGATTATTGATGAGATTAACGACGCTTGCAGCTAGCGAAAGGGCTGAAATCATTTCAAATTTTGAAATCGGACTCAGTGATAGTCTCTGCCCAAATGTGCTGAGGTTGGCTTGGACCATCGAGCAGAGAGCAATTCCACCGAAATAGCTATAGAAACTAAAGAGGGCGAGGATGTTGATGAATATAAGAATTAGCGGATTTACCTGTTTCGGACTGGGAACGGCCCATTTGATTTCCGGACGGACGAAGCGTGCATTGGCCCCGAGAGAGCGGATCTGATCCGTTTGGGTGATGATTTGTGCGAGCACACCCTGGGCGAGGCCATCCTTGATAATTTCAAATTCACCGGCTTTATTTAGATAACCGACGAGCTGGTTTTCCTCGATTAATTGGATATGGTCGTCTCCCACGAGCTGCTTTGCCTCAATAAAGGGAAGTTTTTTGAGCACCTGGCTTGTAAGCGTGTTTTCCTCATAGCCGATCGAGATCGGCTTCAGTTGGTTCTTATCGGGGATTTTACCGACGCTGATCGCGAGTAGGGTGGCGAGAAAGATGGGAAAGGCAGTGGTCCAAAAGGCTGCACCCGGATCGCGGTAATTCGTTATTAGAAAAGTTTTAATCGTTGATAAAAAACGGTTCATTGGACACCTACTCTCGCAGTTCTTTGCCCGTCAACGCGAGGAAGACTTCGGTCAGTGAGGGCTGGGTGCTGTAGAGCGATTTATAGCTCCAGTGATTTTCTTCCAGGAGTTCCAGGAGGGAGATGAGCCCGTTATGCTTGCGGCCAAACTTCAGTTGGTAGCCATTGTCCTTATTCTCAATCTGCAACAAGCCGGGGACAGTGCTCAGTTTGCTAAGAAGCTCTGGGTTTTCGTCCTCGACACAGAGGTGGACAATTTCACTGGTTGAGACCAGCTCTCTGAGTTCGTTGAGTTTTCCATTGGCGATATTCTTCCCGTTATCGAGAATTGAGAAGCGTTCACAGAGCGTTTCGGCCTCTTCAAGGTAGTGCGTGGTATAGATGATCGTGCTTCCCTCATCGCGGAGTTTTCGAATTCCGTTGAGGATGAAGTCGCGACTCTGAGCATCGACTGCAACCGTCGGTTCGTCGAGGATGACGAGTTCCGGGCGGTGGACGATGCCGCAGGCGATGTGGAGGCGGCGTTTGAGTCCGCCGGAGAGCTTCGAGGCGCGGAATTTTTCGTGTTTTTCCAGCCGTACGAATTCGATGACCTCATCGACCAGTTTCTTCTTGCGTTGACGATCCTGGATATAGAGTCCAGCGAAAAACTCGATATTCTCGCGGACCGTTAAGTTGCAGTTGTTGGGACTCATCTTCTCGCCGAAGATCCTAATCTCGCCCTGGTCGTACTTGAGGAGGGAGAGAATGCAGTTAATCACCGTCGTTTTCCCCGAGCCATTTGGACCTAGGAGACCAAAAATCTCGCCGCGTTTCACCGACATATTCAGGTGGTCGACCGCGACAAGCTGCCCGTAGCGCTTCACCAAATCTTTTACGTCAAGAATGCTTTCCATAATCGTACCTCCAGGGCTAGTATCATAAAAAAGACGTCCCGCTTGTAGTGTCAGCCCTCAGTTAAACCTATGACATTTGTCATGCCTCTGATAAACTGCCTTCATGGTCGGCTTGCTTTTTTCAAAACTATTGGTGATTTTGGGATTCATTATCTTCTATGAACGGATGCCTTTTCTGTCTTCAGATATGGGTGTCCTCACCGGTCTCATTTTCATCTCGCTCTCGCTTTTGGGGCAATTTTTAAACGATCATCGGCAGCGCCTAATGGCCCTCACCTGCCTGATCCCACTCGCCTTTATTTCGCCGATAAATGTTTTCTACCCCTTCTTCGCCTGTGATTTTGCCTATGAGTTTGGACGACATCACGATCTGGATCGCCCCGTTTACGCGATTGCCCTCATCGCGCTCCTCTTCCTGCCGTTGGAAGCGATCTACCTCTCGCTTTCATCAGCCTTACTCGCGTACCTCTTCGCCAGCTTTGGGCGGCAGCTTGAGTGCAGCCATTGTCGTGAAGACCAGCTGAGTAAACGATTAATTCTCAGTGTTGAGAAGAATAAAGTCCTCCAGCGCACATCCGAGACGGCAGAAGAGATGAGCCGCCTCGAGGAACGCGATCGGATTTCTCGGGAACTGCACGATGCCATCGGGCACAGTCTTTCCTCGTCAATTTTGCAGCTTGAAGCCCTGAAGATTGGAAGCAGTTCAGAAGCTCAGCACGCCGCCCTCGAGAAAGTCCAAACCCGTCTCAGTGAGGGGATGGATGAGATTCGCAGAATCTTGCATCGCATGCATCGGGAAGCCTTTGACTTAAAAACGAAGGTGGCGAGCTTCCAGGCTGAAATGCCGGGACGTCGTCTCGACTGGCAGTATCGGATTAATACAGAGCTACCGCTCGGACTTCGCCTCGACCTCCTCCATATTATTAAAGAAGGTGTCAGCAATTTTCTTAAATATTCGGATGCCGATGAACTCCGAATTCGCCTCCTCGAGCAACGTGCTTTCTATAGCCTCGAGATCGCTGATGATGGTGCCGTCCGAAGCGAAATAAGTGGCGATGGGATCGGACTTTTTGCGATGCGGGATCTCTGTGAGCAGTACGGTGGCTACTTTCGACTGAATTGCGAGCAGGGCTTTTCCGTCTTTATGACATTCCCGAAGGGAGACAGAGATGAAGATCGTCCTCGTTGATAACGATCGCTTGGTTTTAGAAGCATTGAAGATGATTTTGGAATCGGCTGGCCATGAGATTGTGGCAGCGAAGGATGACAGTCAGTTATCGCTCGACAGCTACCTCGTCGAGGCCGCCGAGATCTTCCTCTTTGATATCCAGATGCCTGGGCGTAGCGGACTTGAACTCGCTGCTGAAATCCTGGCGCAGCAACCCGATGCGAAGATCCTCCTCCTGACGACCTTTGAGGACGAACACTATATCCAGGAGGCGATTCGCCTCGGCTGTAAGGGCTATCTCCTCAAGCAGAACTTCGCAGCCATCCTCCCTGCTGTCGCCGCCGTCTCGGTCGGTAACCTCGTCTACAACGAAAAAATTATGCAGCAGGTGAATCGGGTCGCAGCGAATTTCGAGGATCAGCGCCTTAATGATCGCGAAATTCACCTCACTCACTTGGTTGCTGAGGGATTTAATAACCGAGAGATTGCGGCAGAACTCTATCTCAGCGAGGGGACGGTCCGCAATCTGATCTCCGAGATTCTCGCGAAGCTCGGACTTCGCGATCGAACTCAACTCGCAGTCTACTTCTATAAGAATATTCTTGGGCAGTAGCAGCTCCCATGTTCAGTGCTTGCTCGTCAAGGGCTGTGAAAAATCCTCGACCGAGATGATTTCGTCGACCGCGGCTTCAATTAACTCGAGGTCGTGGGTAATCACGAAGACAATTCGATCCTCTTTAATCTCTCGAAGCAGTGTTGCAATTTGCTGCATATGAAAGTAGTCCATACCGCTGCTGGGTTCGTCGAAAAAGAGGATTGGCCGCTTTGATAGGAGGGCGAGGGCGATGACGAGGCGCTGTTTTTGGCCCCCCGACAAGCTCACGGGATGGCGGTCAATCAGATCCTCGAGATGGAGGCGAGCGAGCAGCTCGAGGCAGTCCTCTCGGCTGCAGTGATTTCCAATCTGACATTCTTCGAGGACCGAATCAGAGAAGAGTTCGGCGTTGACATCCTGCATGACTAAAAAAGATCGTTGGATCCGGGTCCGCCTCGAGAGCCGTTGTGCTTCAAAGTAGACAGCTCCCGCCGGTCGACTCTGGCCGATGAGGTTTCGCAGGAGGCTGGATTTGCCAATGCCGTTGCGGCCTGTGAGGCCAATCAATTTCGATTTTTCAAAACCGAGTGAATCGATTTTCAGACAGCGATTCTCATGTACAAAGGGAAGCTTCAACGACTCAATTCGATAATCATTGCCACCTATAAACGTCGTTTTAGGCGGCGGAGACTTATGCAGACTGCGTAGGCCAAGTGACTTGCGTTCGCTTTCCGAGAGGGCGAAGAAGTCCTGCCCTGATTTTTCAAATCGCAGTCGTCCCGCTTCGAGGTAAATTGCTCGATCGACTAGATCGCGGATGAAGGGGAAGCGGTGTTCGGCGATGATTAAGGTCTTGCCCATGGACTTGAGTTCTCGGAGCATGTCGGAAATCTTGGCACTGTAGATCTCGTCGAGGTTGGACGTCGGCTCATCGAGGACGATAATCTCATTGCCCGTAATTAGACAGCTGGCGATCGAGAGAATCTGTTTCTCACCCCCTGAAAGTTGAAAGATTGAGCGATCCATCAGCTGCTCTATCTTGAAGTGCTCGATGCAGGCGTCCATGCGTCGCTTCATTTCTTCGCGCGGAAAACCTCGGTTCTCTAGGTAAAAGAGCAGTTCAGATCGAGTATCGGTATTGAAAAAAGAAGTCTTTGGATTTTGAAAGACACTCGCTACTTTCCGAGAGGTGACGTAGAGGGCTTCATCTCGCGGATTGATACCGGCGACTTGGATCTCACCCTCGACATCGGCGCGGTCGAAGTGTGGAATGAGGCCGTTGATCAGTTTGAGGAGGGTCGATTTGCCCGATCCACTGAGTCCGGTGACGAGGAGGCACTCACCAGCAGAGACGTGGAGATTGATGTCTTCGAGGATCGTTTCACCGTTATAGCGGACGTTCACGTGTTTTAGGTCAATCATAGGAATGCTGTACCTCCGATGGCAAAAAGACAGATTAGAAAAGCGAGGTCCCAGAGGCCAAAAGAGAGTTTCTGATAGCGGACCGTTGGGCAGGGATCTGCGAGGGCCTTTGTCTCCGCATAGCAGGCGATGTCATCAGCCGCTGAGGCGGAAATCGTCAGCATCGGTACGAGAACGGATTCGACGTAGGCGAAGGGGTGGCGCAGGCTGATGCCACGCATTTTCATTGCAAACTGGATGTTCCGCCGCTCTTCGTGCAGGGTGGGGAAGAAGCGAAACATGACGGCGATTGGGATACTGAGTGCCTTTGGACAACGGAGGCCGTCGAGTGCTGTCACCAGCGTGCCGACATCGGTCGTCTTAAACAAGAAGCGACCAGCCATGACGGGCAGATAAAAGAGCTTGATGACAGAGATGAGGAGAATGAAGATTTCAAGCGCGGGGGAAGAGGCTTCGAAGTGGACGCAGCGAACGAAGAGCTCGATGGAGAAATAGCAGATGAGGGTCTTCAGCGCCTGGGTCCTGAAGCCGAGGAGCAAGTAGGCGAGGGCATAGAGTGGAACGATGAGAAAGACCCAGGGACTGTCCTGAAAATGAAGCAGCGCCGTCGAGATGGCGATGACGGCGATCAATTTCGTTAGAGGGTGGAGCTTAAAGGAAGTACATGTCATAGTTTGCAAGCGACCTCTCTGTTTACGTGACTGAAAGAAGAGATCATCCGCATTTTCAGCGAAGATCTCTTCAAGTGTTTAACGTTAAAACTCTGCGCTTAGCACTTAAGCGATGCCCGCCTTTTGGAAGTGCTTTTTCAAGAGTTTGCTGCCGATGATAGCTCCAATATACCCGCCTACGAGGGCACCTAAGGCCACCAGAGCCATGTTGGGCCAGGTGATCAAACGCTCTAGTTTAGGGCCATAGTTTTCACCCATCATATTGACGAGTTCCATGTATTTATCGTGGAGGAGGAGCATCTGCATGTGCGAAAAACAGACCCAGCAGTTAAAGATGGCACAGGCGATTCTTTCTTTTGCAAGACTGCGGTAGCCTCCAGAGCGCCGCACTAGTTCTGCAATCAGCGTTACGGCCAGTGATCCGAGCGGCAGCAAGTAGGTGTGTCCCATGATGAACATGAGAATAGGGGTCAGCATGCCAAAAATAAGAAAGGCCCAGGGTTTGGCCGTCTTCGCCATAAACAGCATTACTACGGTTCCGGCGACAATTCCTCCAATGGTCGGATAGACGAGGAAGAGAATCGGGACGACGCCCATCATGCCGACGGCAAATATCACCACGAAGTAGACGACGGCGAAGACGCCGATGTTGACAAAATCTTTTACTGTTAATTTTTTATCCATAGATGAGCCCCCTGCAGGTATTGACGGATTCAAAAGTCAGCGCCAATGCTTTATTGTTGTGTAACTGTGAATAAAAGTCCGACGCAAGCGTCGAAAATATAGTGGCTTTTCATTTGCCGCTTGTCAATATCTTTTCTAGGAAAATTAAAATATATTTTTTTGATTGCTTTAGAGCTCCGGGCGAGCTGCGTATTTCTTCTGCCAATCGCTTGAAATAATCATCATAGTTCTTACGGACGCTGAGACCAAAGGTGGTGAATGTCGTGAACTGTTTAAGCAACATGACTAGTGCTTCGCCCATTAATCATTCCAAAAGAAAAGAGATCGGGAACAGTCCCGACCTCTTCTTCACAGCTTACTTTTATCGACCTAAGCAATGCTCGCTTTTAGCAATTGCTTCTTGAGCAGCTTTGATCCGATGAATGCACCGAGATAGCCAAAGACGAGTGCCCCCAAGAATGCGAGGGCTATATTGGGCCAGGTGATTAGGCGCATTAGGGTGTCGCTTTTTGCCAATCCACCCAGTACGATTGATTCTTGTAGAGGTGCATTAGGCATCAGCAGAACGGTTACAGGGCAAAAGCAGCTCCAACAGTTAAAAACGGCAAAGGCGAGCCGCTCTCTTGCCACACTACGATAGCTGCCAGAACGTCGGATCATCTCTGCAATAAACATAACAAGGAGTGCGCCGATGATGAGTAGGTAGGTCTTGTACGAACGTAGAATCAGGGGATTCAAGATACCAGCGATTAGGAGTACCCATGCTTTTCTTTCTCTGGCCATGAAAAATATTAGCAGCGGGCCCGACAGTAGACCCAGGATGCTGGGAAATGCTAGGTAGAGCATGGGCGTGGAGCAAGCCAGATTTGCGACCAAAACGTAGAACAGCATATAGACCATGATGAAGATAACGATCTTAGCGAAGTCTCGACACAGGCTTTGGGGGTGAATTCCCAGATTTAGGGTCGCTAGCACTAAGAAGATATTTCCAATCAAAACGACGATCGATACTTCAAAGAATTCCTGGACCTCAAAAGAGATGACAAAAGTGAAGATGGTACAGAGGGCGCTGACGATTAAAAGCCAACGCCGATGTTTGCCATCAAAAAGGGTGAGGCAAAAACCGACACAGATCGATATGAAGCCGAGGCCATAGAGTACGAGCAGTACGTGAAGGAAGTTATCTCGACCTAGATTAAGTCCCTGGATGAGAGAATGGATAAAGAGGATGGGGAGGGATATCCCGAAGGAACAAATCGTCGACCAGATGATTCCGTAACAGAGAGAGGCCAGGGTTAGCTTGCTTGCTGATGTTCGAATAATCGGTACAAGTTGTGTTTGTGTGGGTAATTCACCCATTTGAGACGCATCTTCTAGTGTTGGAGCACGGCGCATATGTGATTTCCTCCATATAGCAATAGAATTCCAAAGAATATTGCCGAGCACTAGACGGCTTGTCAATGCCTGGACAGGGGCATCTCGGCTTAAAGCTGCTTTCCTTGAAGGTGTGTCTGCGAGATGCTAGATTAGGGGCATCTGAACATAGGAAATACGCTTTAGATGAGGTGCTGAGGAGGGCTGCAATGGACTTTGAAAAGGTAATTCGTGAGCGCTACGCCTGTCGGGCATTTCTGGATGAATTAATTCCTGAGGAAAAGATTCGAGAGATTCTTGAGGCGGCACACATGGCGCCGACTGCGAAGAATCTCCAGCCCCAGAAGATTTTTGTGATTCAATCGGAGGCGGCTTGCGAGGTGATCCGTGAGGCCACGCCCTGTAGCTATGGGGCGAGACAGTTCTTCCTCGTTGGCTATGACCGCGAGCAGGCCTGGATTCGTAGTTTTGATGAGCGTAACTTCGGTGTAGTCGATGCCAGCATCGTCGCCACCCACTTGGTCTTAGCGATCGAAAATGCCGGACTTGAGAGCTGTTGGGTCGGACACTTCGATCCCGCTGTGATCCGAGAGAAATTACCATCCCTGGCGGCGTACGATTTCGTCGCGATCTTCCCGTTTGGGCATGCCGCGCCTGAGGGTGGACCTTCGGAGCGTCACGAGCAGAGACGTCCGAGTTCGGACTGTGTGGAGTTTATATAGAGCGCATGGATGGAGGATGGAGATGAAGCGGATTAAGCGAGTACGATTATTAGCCCTGGCCCTCGTGGCCGGACTGACAGTTTCGATGGGACTCCCATCACGGAACTCGAGGGCAGAAGCTGCGAGCCCAGAGGCGAGCAATAAAATTCAGGAGATTCTGGAATTAGCCAGTCGTGAAATCTTTGATACTGAATCCTTCGAAATAGAGCTGGAGATTAAGAATCGCTCTTCGAACTTTGAAGTCCCCACGAAAGAAGAGATCGAGGGCTCGATTTTTATGAAGGCAGGATCAAGCCAGATTGAAAAAGGCGTTTTCGAGCGCGAGTTGAAATCGGCTGAGGGCAAGCAGAAGTCTGAGGTCGTCATGTCTGGTGAGACTGGAAATCCGCTCTATATCCGTGAGAATGGTGGCGCCTGGACGAGGCAAGAAGAGGAGGGGCAGGTCTATTACTTCCATCCAAACTATAAGGAGATTTTTAAAAGCATTCTCGAAATCGCCGATGAGCTCGAGATGACGGAGGAACGCCATAGCTATAAATTCCGTTCGAAGCCTGGGTCGAAAAAAATCGCTTCAGTGCTGGGGCCGGAGTTCCATTTGCAACTTACGGGGGTTTCAGAGGATGAGCTCGAGCAAACGCTGAAGTTTAAGATCGATAAGAAGACGATGCAAATGGAGGAGCTAGAGATGTCGCTCTACTATGAGGTCGGCGAGGAGCGAATCGATATTGAAATGGAATTTGAGACCTCTGATTTCAATGAAGTCGATCCGAAGATGATTGTAATTCCGACTGTTTAAGTCTGACTTAAATGAATCTTGACTCACAAAAGAGGCCCTCCAGACAATCCTGGAGGGCCTCTTTATTTACGGTTTCTCAGATCTTACACTAGTCCTCCTTTAGCTTCTGGTAATAGGAGAACTGACGGGCATAGTTGCCGTTTAGGGCGAGCAGCTCGCTGTGCGTACCGCGCTCGATGATCTCCCCGTTTTCGAAGACGAGGATTTGATCCGCCTTTTGGATTGTGGCGAGTCGGTGGGCGATGACGATCAGGGTTTTATCGTGGACGAGATTCTCGATTGCTTCTTGGATGAATTTTTCATTATCGGGGTCGATACCGGCCGTCGCTTCATCGAGGAGAATCAGCTTGGCATTTTTCAGCATCGCACGGGCGATTGAAATCCGCTGTTTTTCACCCCCAGAGAGACTTGAGCCGCCTTCACCAACGATCGTGTCATAGCCGTTTGGGAGTTGTTCGATAAAGTCATGGCAGCGGGCGCGTTTGGCGACTTCGATCACTTGTTCACGGCTTGCGTTAGGATCGGCGAAGGCGATGTTGTTGTGAATCGTGTCGTTAAACAGGAAGACATCTTGGAAGACCATCGAAATCTGCCCGAGCAGCTCCTCGACGGCATAGTCTTTGATATCGTGGCCATCGATGAGAATCTGCCCGCGCTCAATATCCCAGAAACGGGCGATGAGGTTGGTGATCGTCGTCTTGCCCGAGCCACTTTCGCCGACGAGGGCGGTGAAACTGTGGGGTTCGATTTTTAGATTAATGTTCTTCAGGACGTCTTGTTCCTCATAGGCGAAGCTGACATCACGAAATTCGACGCGCATCTTAGAAATCTTAAGATCACTGCCTGAATTGTAGATTGACTTTTCCTCAAAGAGGGTCTTATAGCGGTCACAGGCTGCACTTCCGACTGCGAGGATCTCCATCGAGCTTCCGATGATTTGCACCGGCAGGAAGAGGACAAAGGAGAAGACGATGAAGCCGATCCCATAGGCGTAGTCGATCTGCCCAAGCTGCATCAGCTTGATGACGGCGAGGGCGAAGAGGGCGGTCGGCAGATTGGCGCAGAGACCATAGATCGTCAGGTAGCGAGAACTGTAGTTGACGAATTCGAGGGCATCGGATTGAACCTCACGTACGGTATTTTCCATCATCGCAGTTTGGTTGCGGAGCATGTTAAACGCTTTGATCGTCGGCATCCCACGGACAAAGGTAATGATCGCTTCTGAAAGCCGGCCAAAATTGTCCTGACGTTTGCGAGCACCGTATTCCATACCCCTTGCGACGCACTTAAGACCGATGAGGCCGAGGATCGAAAGTACTGCATACGCGAGACCGAGGCGCCAGTTGAAGATGAGGACGAAGACCAGCGAGAGGGCCCAATTGATGATTCCCGAGACGGCCAAGCCGAGTTGGACAAAGGCGAACTCCTCGATGAAGGAGAGGTCATCTGAGACGATCGAGCTGACGTTGCCGATGTTCGATTGATTGTAGTAACTCATGTAGAGTCTCGAGAGGTGCTCAGCGAGGTCGAGCCGCTTGGCAGTCAGCGCGTAGAGTCCTCGGTTTTGCTGGAGCATGTCCTGCTGCTTCTTGAGGAAGAAGCGGGCGATGACGGAGACAATCATCGCCACACTTACGATGAGGATGTCTTTTACTTCAAAGGGCCGCTGGAGTCCTACCGAGATGATGTAGAAGAGCAGTCCATAGGGGATAAAGGCGAAGCCGGACTCGAAGAAACTTGCGATGTAGCCGAGGCGTACGTCGCGGCGATATTTGCCGAGAATCGAGATCACATTTCGTAGATACTTAATTGCATTAATCACAGCTCGCTACCTCCGACGTTTAGTTCAAAGGACTTGGCATCCATGAAGCGATTCCATAGTTTTCGATACTGGGGCACTTCGAGCATCTCCGCATGACGACCGCTGGCGACGAGATGGCCCTGGTCGAGCAGCGCAATCTGATCCGCTTTTTCAATCAAAGAGAGCTTGTGGGCGATGGAGATGAGAATTCGGCCACGCATCAGTTCTGCGAGGGCGGAGTTGATCTTAAATTCATTTTCAGGATCCGTATAAGCTGTGGCCTCATCGAGGATGACGACGTCGACATCTTTTAACAGGGCGCGGGCGATGCAGATGCGTTGCTTTTGGCCACCGGAGAGTTTGGAGCCCGACTGGCCGACAATCGTGTCGTAGCCAGACTCTAGCTTGAGGATGTCTTCGTGGACCTGGGCGAGCTTGCAGGCTTTTATGATTTCTTCTTCGCTGGCGTCCGCTTTACCGATCCGCAGATTTTCACGGATGGAGAGGTCGAAGAGGTAGTTGTCCTGGGAGACGTAGGCGATCCGATCCATGAGACTCTCGAGTTTAATTTTTCGCAGGTCGATGCCGTTGATGACGATCGCCCCCGTGCGGACATCGTAGTAGTGCATCAGAAGTTTGAGCAGCGTACTCTTGCCTGAACCGGACTCGCCGACGAGGGCGAGTTCCTGGCCCGCATCAACGCGCAGAGAAATGCCCTTAATCACGTCCGCTTCCCCGTAGGCGAAATGGACGTCTTTGAATTCAATGGATTCAATCTTCGTGAGTTCTTCGTCACCGGTTTCGAGTTCCGTTGTGAGAAATTCGGAGACGATGTCGTCGATGCGTTTGGAGAGCTGCATGTAGCCGGATGAGAAAAAGAGGACCTTGATCGATGAGAGGGAGAGGGAGTAGCAGAGTAGTGAGGTGAAGACGAGGGTGGGGAGTTCGATACTGCCTCGCATCAGCATCCAGGTGCCGACTGGGAGGACGGCGAATACGAAGGTCGAGGCGAGGGTCGTTGCGATCGCCATCGGCGTATAGGAGATGTCGTACCAATCGAGAGTGAAATTCTTATACGTATCGATTGAATCCTTTAGCTTTTTATACTGCTGATCCTTTCGGTTAAAGACTTTGATGACCTCAATGCCAGCAATGTACTCCGTCATGTTTCCCGACATATTTTTTACGGATTCATAGTAAGGTCCCATCTTAGCCTTACCGGTTGCCATCATCTTCCCCATCATCAAAAAGGCGAGGAGCAGTGGAATGATGGCGAGCAAACCCATGCGCCAGTCGACGATGAAGATGAGGATGAAGGTGAGGAAGAAGCTGATCACATAGGGAATGCCCTCGGGGAGCATGTGGGCGAGGAGTCCCTCGAGTTTCTCGACCGAGTCGACCAGTTTTTGGCGCACATAGCCCGCAGAGAACTTGAGCGTCTCGCCGAGGGGGTTGATGGCCATCTTGTGGAGGATTTGGCGACGGATTTCACCGAGGCTGAAGTAGGCAAAGATATGTGACTGATGGAGGCCAAAGCTCAGTAGAATACCGTTGATCGCTTTTGAAATCAGTAGGTAGAAGCCGTGTTGAAAAATCGGGCGGTAGTCCGCCTCTTTTGCGATTAAAAGAATAATGATTTTATAGCCGAAATAGTAGGCGGCGAGGTTGGCGATCGTCGAGAGGAAGATGAGGACGATCGCGAGGTAGAAGCAGCCGATTTTTTCACGGCCGTATTCAAATATACTCTGCTTTTGCATCTGCTGTTTCATGGCTGGGGCTCCTCTTCTTGACCGAGCTGTTTGCGAATGTAGAAACGGAAGAAATCACGGAAAAAGTCCGACTCATGCATGAAATAGTCTCCATAGGGAAAGTGGTTGAGGCCGACGCACATGAGGTGGATGAAGCGCATGAAGTCCTCCGTCCCAAAACATTTCAACTGGGGGAAATTAAAGTCGTCGCAATACTGGAGAAATGCGGGATAGGACTCTTCCTCAATCTCCGATAAGAGCTTGGCTAAGTCTGGGTCGCTCGTCGATGCCTCACAAAACATGCGAAACACCCGCTTATAATCATCGCCCCCGAAAATCTTATATACCGTCAATTCGACGGCGAGATCTTCTGGCGATAGACCCGCACAGTCCTCGATGATTTTTTGGGATGTCTTGTACTGATTCTCCATCCCATATTTCATGCAGAGGTCTCGCAGTATCTCCGATGTCGACTTGTAGTAGTAGTAGACACCTCCCTTAGACATAGCAACTGCAGCGA
Organism: Eubacteriales bacterium; assembly: GCA_030537565.1. Classification (GTDB taxonomy): domain Bacteria; phylum Bacillota; class Clostridia; order Saccharofermentanales; family Fastidiosipilaceae; genus JAUNVS01. Next base: position 25,303 of record JAUNVS010000020.1, read on the forward strand.
TGACGTCTTCCATCGTCGTGTGGTTGTATCCCTTTTCTAAGAAGACCTGCTTCGCTGCCATGCAGATCTCCCGCTTGCGCTGGGCGCTAATCCGAGATTCCCGGCCGTCCTCATGATTCGTTGTTTTAGAAGTCAATGAAGTGGCTCCTTTCAAGTTATTGCTGCCGTCACGGTCTTAAAAAGAAGCATTATTCAGATCTCTGTCACTCGACTATCTCGGGGACAATCAAAAACCGACGGTGGCGTCTAAAACCATTCTACGACTAGAGACTAAAAAAGCAAGTACCGGATTTCGCATTCATTTAGGAAACTGTGGAATCGAGCAGTGCGGCAATCGCAGGGAAATCATAGGCGCTACTTTTTAGCAGGGCTTCGGCCCGTGACATATCTGGATCCAGCTGGTGGAGGAGGGCATAAAAGCCTCGACCGTGATTAGCCTCAATGAGGTGAACTAATTCATGGAGGATGACGTGGCGGAGGCAGATTTCTGGGTACTTGGCCAGTTCGAGACTTAGACTAATTTTACGACTGAAAACCTGACAAGAACCCCAGCGGCGCCTGTATTTTCGGACGAGATATTCACTTGCGGATTGGCCGACGCGCGCTTCAAGCTCTGGGCAGAGCTGCGGCAATTTTTTCTGTACTTCCGATCGGTAGACCTCGTCGAGGCGCTTTTTCCGGCGTTCGAGGTCCGCGTCTTCGCGGCAGCGCAAATAGAGGCAGTTTGCGATTTCATCAATGCGGTATACAGGCCCAGAGTCGACGAACTCGAGGCGGTAGGGCCGTCCCCAGAGTGGGTGGACTTCCCCGGATTGGTAAGTCCGTGCGCCGATCACTTGGCGCTGGCGCAGGCGGCTTTGTTGCCTCAAAATCACTTTGCGTTTGGAGGCGAGAAAGTCGGCGAGTCGTTTCTCAGGAACTGAGGTGGAGCAAGTCAGTCGTAAGTTTCCGTCAGGTGGGAGGATGTGGAGGTAGATGTGTTTTTGACGTGCTCGACGCTGGACTTCGACGCTAAATCCAGCGAGTTCTCGAATTTCGGAGCGAATTATTTTGGCCATTGTCTTAGCGGATTCCGCCTCCTGAGCCACCGCCACTGAAGCCAGAACCACCTCCGAGGGAGGCGCTGACACCGTGAGCAGATCGATGCGCTGCTGTATGGCTGCCGCTTTCGCTGATCTCATTGACCAGTTGGAGACTGCGCATGAGCGAGACCATATTTAAGGGATTAAGGTCATTGCTGCTGAAGTTGTAGTCTGGCTGGATCTTGAGGAGGCGTTTGGCAAATTTATCGGCGACGCCGAGGCAAGTGGCAGCAATCAGATAGTCGTCCCAGAGCTCCAAGTCTGGAAGCTGACGCTCGGAGAGTAGCGTATAGTCTTTTAGATAGCGTTTGAATCCGAGGATCTTTTGGTAGAGTGCTCCGCCCTGATCGCTCAGTTTGTAGCTGGGATGCGCAGGGTTTTGATTTTTGTCATCCGGGACGATGAGGGAAAGTGCATAGGCATAGGTGTAGTAGTCTTCGGGGATCTGTTCTTTGAGCTTATTGACTTGATCGAAGGCGATCACGATCTTTAAGTGAAGTTTCTTGATCTCAATGGGTAATATCGGGTCCAGCCCATCACAGATTAGATTCCACCACATCCGCTCGCTTAGCGATTCTGTTTTCAGTTCAGGATTTAGAATTTGAAAGTATTCCAAGTCATCGTCCGCGATTGTGAAGATACGGACATTTCTCATTTTGATCCAACGTAGGATGTAGGCGCCAAGAAGCTGGTAGTCATGTCGTTTCGAGCGCTTGAAGCAATCACAGGCGTAGAGCATGAGTAGATTGGCCTCAGTGGGCAGTTCATGGAAGTAGTGATCCTGTCGCTGTCTAAAGCTCCTGAGATTATTGGGTTTGTAGGGAACGGCGTTCCGTCTTTTGCTCCGTATATAGAACAGAAATAGGATGAGAAAGATGAGGCCGAGGCCGATGGACAGATTAAAGCGGAAAGCCTGTGTCTGCCGGAATTTGGCTGCTGGCGATTTGTCCTGCGTATAATCGCTTCTGGCGAGGGCTTCGGATTTTAGCTCCGCGAATGTGCCCTCCGCTCGATAGCTC
>JAUNVS010000021.1:0-18067 GCA_030537565.1 Eubacteriales bacterium
TTGAGAGGTCTGTAGTTCTAGATGGTAGTAAAACTATTGCGTAGATTAGTCTCTCTGCGACTTCAGTTTGAGAGGTCTGTAGTTCTAGAGGGTAGTAAAACCTCCATGCCCATGGCAAAACCCAGCCCCGTGTTTGAGAGGTCTGTAGTTCTAGAGGGTAGTAAAACAATGGATCCAAACATCTAAACACAATTGACGTTTGAGAGGTCTGTAGTTCTAGAGGGTAGTAAAACGCTGTTCCACATAGACATGCCTTTGTCATTGTTTGAGAGGTCTGTAGTTCTAGAGGGTAGTAAAACTGACGGAATGATATGCGCGCGCCGCCTGTGGTTTGAGAGGTCTGTAGTTCTAGAGGCCACTAAGCAGCCCAAAGCATTTTAGAAAACGGCGACTATGTTATCCGGCGTCTGTATAATTCCGTGTACAATAGCAGAATCACCTTTAAAGGAGTACAGCTACGTGGAATCGAATACGACAATCTATGACTTAATTTGCATTGGGGCAGGCCCAGCTGGGCTGAGTGCGGCGATTTATGCTGCCCGTGCCGGGCTAAACGTCCTAGTTCTGGAACAGGGTGGCGAGGGCGGTAAGTTGCTCAGCACCCACCTGATTGAGAACTGGCCAGGAACAGTCTCGATTACCGGTGCAGATTTGGCTAAGAATATGGCTGCCCATGCACGTGAAGTTGGTGCCGAGATTACATGGGCCGTGGTTGAGGGAATCCTCGATGCCGAGGCTGAGACAAAAGAAGTGAAGTGCCTCGGCACCTCCTACTTTGCGCGCAGCATTCTGGTTGCAAGCGGCTGTCAGGAACGTCACCTCGGAATTCCGGGCGAAGAAGAATTCCGTGGCCAGGGGGTCTCATACTGCGCTGTCTGTGATGGGGCATTTTTCCAGGATTGTGAGATTGTGGTTATCGGCAGTGGTGACTCCGCCTTTGAAGAGGGAGATTACCTGACGCGTTATGGCAAAAAGGTAACTCTCCTACTCCGTAGTGAGCGTGTTCACGCTGACCGTGTATACATCGAGCGGGCGGAAGCCAACCCGAAAATGGAAGTCTTTAAGAACCGTGTTGTTGAAGAAATCATTGGTAGTCCAGCCACTGGAGTTGAAAAGATCCGCATCCATAATGTCGAAGATGATAGCCACTACGAACTCGAATGCCAGGCCGTCTTCCCTTTCATCGGCTCTGTTCCAAATACGAAATTTCTCAGCGATCTCAGCATCCTAGATAAGCAGGGTTTCATCGAAGCCCAGGCCGACATGTCAACTAGCATACCTGGTGTTTATGCAGCCGGTGATTGCCGCCAAAAGGTCCTGCGCCAAGTGATCACAGCAGGTAACGACGGTGCGATCGCAGCTCAGAGTATCGCCGCCTATCTCAGAAGCCGCTAACCTGCGCGTCCCGCGAAAAACAGAAACAGACAAAAAGATGGCCCACTCCACTCGGAGCAGGCCATCTTTTTATTATTTAGAAATTTTAACAGCGCTTATTTGCTCGTCTCTCTGGCTTCAGAACTCTCATGCGTCGAGCTAGATTTCTCTTCGCTAGTTGCCGCAGTCGTGCTGGGCTCAGACTTTTCCTCCACCTTCTCAGGAATTGGCTGTTCAATCGCCTCGACGGTCACAGTTCCACCGTCAATATGCGCCTCGAAAGCAGCCTCATTTGATAGAAGTCTCAGTTGAAGATGTGCCGTTTTCGCGGCATCTCCATATGCGGTCTCATACGCTTCATAGAAAATCTTCGCGACTTTCTCAGCGTCTTCCTGTTTTACCGTCTGACGACTGACCAGCAGCATGCTCTGATTATGAAGCCCATCAATGGCGAAGGCATCCTGATCTTCGAGCTTCAACGCACTATGCTCCAGCACCTCGCGTTCGAGCGTCGCGCGAGCCTCGACCCGCTTCATATAAAGCGGCACACTAATCGCCACGAAGAGGACAATTAGTACGGTCACAATCCCCGTCAGGATCAACCACTTCTTCGTGGGAACCTTCGGGACACGGACCACCGTCTTCTTCATCGACTTGATTTTCTCAACCGCCGACGGCTCGTCATCCTTACGCTTCTTAGTCTGGACCTTATTCGCTGTCTTCGTTTTCTTTACAGGGGTGGCGGCAGTCTGCCCTCCCCGCTGACGCATAAGCAACTCGTGCCGTTCATCGTCATCCGGGGCTTCGAAACTTTCGTTCGCATAGACATGAGCACTGTCATCAACCATTAGGGCCTCAGCTTCTTCGCGGTCGCTCTCTCCCCAACAAAAAATACAACGGACGCGCTCCGCCTGCTTATCAAATTGAATAATCGATCCACAATTGGGGCACTTCCCCTCTGTTTTCGCCATGCTTACCTCAAAGACATCCCATTTTATTTCCGAAAAGTCAGATCAAACTCAGATTCACAAAGTGAATCCGTCCAATTATAATGAGCTTGGAATTGCTCTGCAAGTGATTGAAGATCAGGAGGTCCCACAATGAGACTTAGAGAACAGATTGAAGCCATTCAGAATGGTCTTTATGATAGCAGTTTCGGCCACCTATATGGTGAGGCACATGTACTCGAAAATCGGCGCCGTTATTTGGCGGCTCTCGAGAATTACCAGCACTACTTTCAAGATGATGAAGAGATCCGTCTCTTCTCTTCTCCAGGACGTGCTGAGATCTCCGGAAACCACACCGACCACCAACATGGACGCGTCATCTGCGCCTCAGTTGATATGGACATCGTCTCAATCGTACGGAAGAATCCCGACTACTGCATCCACCTAAAATCAGAAGCCTACGATAAACTCGACCGAATTGATCTTCATAGTTTAGAACTGCAGAAAGGGGAACGTGAGCACTCGGCGGCCCTCCTGCGAGGCGTTGCAGCTGGATTTGCACAACGCAATTATAAAATCGGAGGCTACGATTCCTATACGATTTCCAACGTACCCAGCGGATCGGGCATCTCCTCCTCCGCCGCCTTTGAACTTCTCAATATTGCAGTCCTAGATAGTCTCTATAACGAAGCCACCATGCCAGCGATTGAACGGGCTAAGATCGGGCAATTTGCAGAGAACGAATATTTTGGCAAACCCAGCGGCTTACTTGACCAATGCGGTAGCGCCATCGGGCGGATCTTCAGCCTCGATTTTAAAGATTTCAGCGATCCAAAGCCCGACGTGCTCGACCTCAATTTTGAAGATTTCGGGCACGCCCTCGTACTGACGAAGACGAATTCCAGTCATGCAGATCTGACCGATGAATACGCAGCCGTTCCGCGCGAGATGCGCGAAGTGGCAAATTATTTCGGTAAATCCGTTCTAAGAGATGTCGACGAAGAAGAATTCTACTCACACCTCGCTGCTCTGGAACAAAAAGTATCGGACCGCGCCATCCTACGGGCGATGCATTTCTTCACTGAGAATCAACGGGTTCAGGAGCAGATTGAAGCACTCAAACGCGGTGATTTCGCAACCTTCCTCGCTGGAGTGCGTGCCTCTGGGCTCTCGAGCTGGACCTTACTGCAGAACATCTACGTGAGCTCGCGACCACATGAGCAAACACTGGCTCTTGCACTCGCCTATGCCGCTAAACTTCTCGGTAAGTCTGGGGCCTGCAGAGTCCATGGTGGTGGTTTCTCAGGCACCATTCTCTCCTTTGTTCCCCTGGATAAAGTCACTCAGTATATTGAGGCGATGGATGCCTATATCGGCCATGGTTCAAGTTCTGTGATCCGCATTCGCCCCTGTGGTGCCTGTGAAGTACTTCCCAACCGTGCCTGATCCGATAGAAGTCCGAATCGCTAACTTCCTAGACCACTGTTCTCCTCTAGCCTTACGAGTCTGTGAAGAATCAGCACGAAACGCGAAGTCTGAACTGGAACGCGACCAGGCATACATGTCCTTTTTACTGGAAATCGCAAGTTCAGCAGCCGAGCGCGGCGAGGTTCCAATCGCCGCCTGCCTCGTAGACCGCGAGACTGGGGAAGTCCTCGATCTCGCCAGCAACCACCGTGAAGAGAAGCGAAATCCACTCGCCCACGCAGAAACCGAGCTACTTCAGCACTTCGCCGCCAGGCAACAGTCCTGGCGCTGTAGCAACACGGCCCTCTACGTCACCCTCGAACCCTGCCTAATGTGTTGTGGAAGCATTTTGCAAGCCCGAGTCGCTGAAGTCATCTATGCAAGTCGAGACCCCAAATGCGGCTGTGTTGAATCTCAGGCTCAGGTCTTCGACCTGAAGATGCCCGGCCATCGCGTACACTACCGTTCAGCAGTCCTAGAAGCCGAAGCCTCCAAACTGCTAAAGGATTTTTTCAAAGATCTACGCAAGCGAAATCAACGCCTCAAAGAAAAACTGGGCTCTGCTTCAGAGCGTCGAAAACTGGCTCGAAGCGGTGCCAAACCGCTCACCCTCGCCGAAACCGACGAGGACAAGTAAACCGCCTCGTCTCATTGACCCTCATTTAATCGGAACAAACCTGCCTGCATGTCAAAGACATAGGCCTGCAGCTGCTCCCGAGAAGGAATATTAAAATTCGAAATTAGCATATCTTCGTACCATAGCATTTCCCGCTGGTAGAACTTGCGAATCCAGCGGGACCGTGTTTTCCGCTCTTCTGGCGTTCTGATCATACCCGAATAGATGACGAAGTAAAGCCGCCCTCGCTCCGCCTCTTCTTGGACACTTGGATCAAAATCGAGGAAACAGAGATCGATACACCCCTGAAGTGAAGACTGTCTGTGAAGAAGACCTGGCATATGCTGCATCGCATCGGTGATTTCCTTTGGTACGCGTCGTAAGAAATTCTGTCCACGGTAGATGAAGACCTTTCCCACCGCATTGGCTTGACGCCTGGCCGCCTCCAAAAGACGCTGACCGACCTCTGTTGAAAAAAAGTCGAGGAAATGTTGAATCTCAAGATCTTGAGGTCTGGTGAACTTCGAGCGCAAATGTGTAAATTTGCGAATTCGTCTTATCTCGTCCATTAAGACCGCTTCTAAATTCTCCGCCTCGGCAAGCAGCTCGAGATTTAGCACCTTCATCACGCTTCTAAAGAGATCAACTTCCTTTGACGCAATTCGAGGCTCAATGTCAAGTTCGGAGTCCTCCCCAAACCAACGTTTCTGATACTCTGAGATGCTTCTAAGCTCGTATTGAGGGCTAACATCTAAGATCTGACTGAGCGTCTCCTCACTAACAGGAAGATGCCTTTGTTTTCTAGAATCTTGTTTAAAGCGATCTAAGATCGTCTTAACGCGATACATCATCATGCGCTGTGGGAGAGACGTCTCTGTCGTCACCGTTTCGGGCTTATCCGTCTGATCAAGCTCTTCCCAAGCCTCTTTTAACTGCTTGCGATATGCACTAAAACCCACCCGCAACATATCCTTATTAGACACTTCTTCGATTTTGGCTGTGAGCTCGCTCGCTGCGTGCATTCTGTTCTGTGTCTCTTCATCGAGATCAACCTTGCCAGAATTCTCAAGCTCCTCATTTAGCTTTTGACCGAGATCAGTTATCGTGACGTATTCACAGTACGATGAAGCCGTAGAATAGTTTTCGATTTCATACACATCTTGGCGCATAGGATTTGACTTGGGTCTGTCATCTACTGCCCTCTCATCGAGGATCGTATGACGGGTCAGCGAATTCGAATTGAGCGCATAAATGCCCCTAAAAGCCATCGCTGATTTAATCCAATCCAAGGGAGTGAATCCGCAATACAGGGCCTCAGGCCAATCCTCAGGGGCGTAACTTGCAAGAGAATCAAAGTCATAGCCCATCACATAGAGATTCTCCTTCGCTCGCGTCATCGCGACATAGAGGAGCCGAAGTTCCTCACCATAGTACTCACGCTTCTGTCTAAGTGCATAGAGATCCATTACGAGATCAGTGTCATATGGACTATCTAGGCCCCGTTTATATCGTGCGCTTAAGCCGAGCTGATCATCGAGGACAAAGGTATTTTCCGCATCTGTCGTCGGACTGGGTTGTACAAAGTATGGCTCTGACAGAAATAGGATCACATGCTTGAACTCCAGGCCTTTACTCGCATGAAAACTCTTCAAAGTGACTGCTTCACGGTCCGCACTATGATTCTTAGCAACCAGCATCCCCTTTGAGAAATTTCGATTCAAGCTATACACGAGTGCGCTTAAGTTAAGCATCGTACTTAAAGTCCCCTGCTCCTCGATATCGAATAAAGAATTAACAAAGCCATCAAAAAATTCAAGTTCAGCTTCTGCATTTAGACGCAGGCTGAGAAGTTCTCGATATTTAAGGACCTTAATCTCGGAAAGCAAAACATCATTTAGCGACTCAAACTGCAGGCGTTTTCGCAGGGTCTCAAGACTCTTTAAATTATTTCGGACCTGCTTCTGCAAAATTTCCTGGCGCTCGACGGGCAGGCCGTCGAGTGCCTCGAGGTCTTTGAAATAAATGAAGTCTCTCAGACCTTGGTAGAAGTATTCTCGCTCGAAATGGTAGTGTTTCATGAGGATCTTCAGCTGCAGAAAATCATAGTCAGTGAGAATTTCATGCGTCAATCCAGAGGAGAGATACGCAATCAGGGATGGATCTTGTTGGGGATTCTGGAGCACTCGAAGCCAGGCGTGAATTTCACGTTCACAGGTACTGATCGACTCAGTCGTGCCAAAAGTCTTAAAATCCAGGCCCGTTTTTTGACTCAAGTCAAGCGATATCCCCTGTTCAGTGAGGTAAGAGGCGACCATCGAGATGTCCGAATTTTTTCGACAAAGAATGGCGATATCTGAGTACCGATATTGCTTCGCCTCATGCAGGTAGCGCACATAGCGGGCCAAAGCTTTTGCACGCATATTCTTAGCATTCATCACCTTCGAGTAGCTGATGCTGCATATGTGGACACAAGGGCCGTCGTTAGAGCGTTGATTGGCTTCAATCCACTGTTCTTCATCATAGTCGAGTCCACCAAAATTCTTCGTCATTAAGGTGGAGAAGATGTTATTTACAAAGTCGAGAATGCCGCCATCACTGCGGAAGTTCAGACGAATGCTACCGTGAGCTGGCTGTTCACATCGATTGGATTCGCCGCTGTAAAGCGGATAGTTTTCTAGCTTGTTTAAGAAGTTCTCAGGGCGGGCGTCTTGGAAACTATAAATGCTCTGTTTGATGTCGCCGACCATAAAACGTTTTCCTTCCGCAAACTTGGCGATCAAACGGTCCTGTATCTCAGAGGTGTCCTGATACTCATCAATATAGACCTCTTCGAAACGGGCATTCAGTGAAGTGCGAACCTCTGGATTATCCAGTAAGCGATCCGCCATCTGCAAGAAGTCAGAATAGTCAACGAAATTTCCACGCCGCTTTTCTTCATTTAACTGCCGTTCATAGTTGTGGATGATTTCAACGAGAAAACTGAGCAGTTTTACGAGGTCCTGAAGGCGGGCCTCTATCACTTCTGGGGCTTCAAAAAAGGACAGGCTGAGTGTCGAGTTGACCAAAAATACCGATCTGTATGAATCAGGAGGGATAACGCCTAAAAGGAAGGCGAAATGATTCATAAGCCTCGACAACGGGGAATGGACCGCATCTAAGTTTTGGCTCAACTTCTTGCGGTTGATAAATTTGGAACTCAGGGCATCGGATTCTAGGGCCGAGAGCAGCTGCTTTTGGCAAGCGAGCAAGTCCCTAGCTCCCCGCTCTAAGTCCTCACCGTTTACGGGAACCCGAAATTGACCGCGGGCCAGGGCCGACATCAGCTTCATGTTTTCGGGCGAATATAAGAAGCTCCAGTCAAGCGCCTTTTTACTCCTCATTGCGATGATTATGTATTGGTATGCCAGTTCGAGCCACGGCTGGAAGTAACACAGTAGCTCTCGAATCGCCTCGTGATTACTCGCTTCTAAACCTCCGATAGACTCGATCTCGGCATCGATCTGAGTGTAAATACTCGATATCAGCGCAATCGCGATATCACTAAAGATCATGTAATTAAAATTGTGATCCTTCGGATCAGGAAACTCAGGTATATTCGCGGAAAATGATTCGAGACGTTTAAGTGTCTGCGAGGATTTGATCCTATCGCGCTGGTACCTTAGTTCCTCATACCACGCCTCAGCAATGACACTTCCTAGAAAATTCTGACTGGCTTCTCTTGCAATCTCAAGTCCACGATCTAGTTGCTGAAGATAATTGGGACGACTCCGCAACTTATGATAAAAGACTAAGATCGCATCATGTAGTTGTTTTTCGCCTCTCCAGGAGCCATAGAAATCTAAGAACTTATGAAAAACGGCCAGCCGCTCTTCGCTGTCAATTCGAATTGCCGTCCTCGGATCCTGCTGCTCTCCGTGAACAAAGGCATCCGCCGATCGGCTTATATCGTTAAACAGCAACTCCACGACTCGACTGTAAATATCCTGAGCTGAATGCCCTTCAATCAGCTGGGCTGAGGGCCTGTATCGAAATTCAGGATCGCTCTCTCCACCCAGATAAAAAAATTCATCCAACAGCGATTTCGCAAAGGAGTGAATGGTCGAAATTCTCGCCTCAGATATGTGGTCGTAGGCGTGTAACAAGGCCTCTCGGCACTCGTCACTAAGCAACTCAGCATCGCTTCCACTGAGCTCGCGTTCAATCTCTAACTGGATGCGCTGGCGCATCTCCTGAGCAGCTGCCTCGGTATAGGTCAGGACGAGTACCCGTCGGATATCGCTGATCTGCGAATTCTTAATCCGCTCGCTAATTCTCTGACTTAAAACACGGGTCTTGCCAGAGCCAGCCGAAGCTGAAACTAAGAAATCAGAACGATTATCCACTTCGACCAAAAGCCGCTGTTCCTCTGTCAAATCGAAACGCTTGCCCCCAGATGCCTTTAACAAGGGTCTGTATTTTTGCTGAGACACAATTTCCTCCAAGATTAAATCCAGCAGGCTGCTAGACTATTCATCACTAAGATGCAGTTCATCCTTGAATCTGCGAATAAGCAGTTTCATCCCTAGTTCTGAAAGCGAGCGACTACCGATTGTGGTCCAGTTTGATTCATAGTAGGTACCATAGGGAGGATCTACCGCATCTGATAATTCCTCAGCCTCACTAAGCACACTAAATCCACCGCTGTAAATAAACTCTATTTGCCGGATTAAATTATTAACCACAGTTTCTGCGCGCGGTTTACGATCTATCGCATCGAGATAAGCAGACTTAATCATCGACTCAAAGACCCGACTGATCTCACTCCAGGAAGCAGTATTCACCAACAGCTTATCCAAGTCTCCCATCGCCTTATTCACTAAGAAGTAAAAGAGCGCCACGATCGGTGTATTGTTAAACGTCTCCCGAGATGCAATGCGCTGATTAATCGTCGCTAAATACGGGCTGGCTAAATGTTGATAAATGATGAGCTGATTACCTAATCGACTGCGAGATGAAGAAACGGTCTTATAATCAATCAGACGATACTCACGCTTCTCAGGCTTAAGGAGATCGACATCAATCCGATCAATAAAAGCTGTGAACTTAAACGGTAAAATTAGATCCGCTCTCTGATAACGTTTCTTCAATTGATCATAATCGGGGTGATAGTCAACAGACATATAGCCCTCATCCAGACGCGTCTCATGGGCGATTGGAAAGAAAATCGCATCGTTATTCGTAAGAAGCTCCCAGTGGTTCAGGGCCAAACCAAAACGAAAAAGACGCAGTGCATAGACCCGGCTCATAGAATAGTTAAATCGCCTGAAGCTAGAACGGATCTCATCCGGAGCGTTCGCCTCAGCGTAGCGATAGAAACCGGAGAAATCTTCTTTAACATGATCCTTATACTCTTCAAAAATAAAACTTCTAAACCATGCCACAGGCTTCAATAATCGGCCACTCTCATCCAGGATCTTAGATTCACAGAGTTCCTTAAACAGCTGATTATAATAAAGCTGAAAGAAATAATGGACTAAGATCCCGAGACTACTTCTCTGCTGAATTGACGATCTTCTCTCACGCAGGCGCAAAACGTATTTTTTAAAGTAGTCATATGGAGATGCCGCGAAGTAATCCAACTGTGTAGCACTAAAATAAGGCAAGGCACTGGAATCAGATCCTACTGGAACAGCGCCCTGCCACAAACCGTCATGCGTCGAGGATGCAGGCGGATAAAAGTAATCCATCCACGCATATGAGGGATCGATCTCATCGTTTTCAAAGAGCTCTTCATAGCGAGAGGCTTCGAGGCCAAAATACTTCAGCGCCAGTCGATAGGCCCGCTCATAGGAACTTCTACTGATCGGCTGCTGGTCACTAGAGTCCGGCCTCTTCATCGCCACCTCTTCATCTGCTAGGCCAACGGCACTGAGGATGAAGTCATGGAAGTTTGAACGATCCTCAGCTTGGTTTTCCATCAGATACAGCTTCGACTTCGAAAAAGCCAAACTCTGATAGAGTTCAACATCTCGTTTCCGGAGTTCAAGTTCACGAGACTGGATAAAACTGCCATAGCCACTATCCTTAAGTAAAGACTCCAGATCCGCGAGATTAATAAAACCTGTCGATTTGACGGTCTCGATTTGCTGGCCTAGATTGGAAAGAAAAAACACATATGGTCGACTCTCGATGCGCGCTGTGCTGGGGCTGATACAGATGACGCCTGTACTGGAGTCCATCAACTCTTGGCTGAAATCCAATTCGACTAGGTAGGTGAACAGACGTTTGATTTCATCGATACGAATCTCAACTTCGCCAAGATCATCGATGAGGCGGTCAACCATGTCGAGAAACCTACGCCAAGAAACACCTAGGTGACGTGCATAGCGCATATTGCGTTCTTCAATCCACTCAGAACGACTCTCGCACAAAATCGTCTCAATATCAATCGCCTCGAGATAGTCAAAAAGCAATTTCAAATGCGCATATAGTGTGGGGCGCTCAGACAACTCCGACTCAGAAGAATCGAGATTTCGAGCCTCTAAATCCAATTGAGAAAGGTCCAGTAAATCCAGATCAGAAACTATCGATGCATCCTGACTCGCTTTTAATTTCGATATCGGCTGCCCTAACTTATCCAGAGATTCAAATAATTCAAGAATTGAAGCAATAAATCGATTGTAGAATTTCGGGAACCAATCGAGATTAAGCGGGCGTCCCGATTTCTCTGAAGCGGAATTCGCATAACTACTCTTTTCGAGGAAGTATCCCTCACTCCCCTGGAGTTCAGCAAAAGAGTTTTCAAACCCATCGATCTGAGCGTAAATCCAGTTTACATGTGGCAGGCTACGCAAACAGTTCATGAGAGCAAAGAATGAGATGAGATGATTACGCCTACGATAGATATCATAGAGTTCAAAAATCATGCAGACGTGCTCAGCAATTGGGCTTCTAAATTTAAATGTGCTGTAATCAATTCTATAACTGATTCCTAGAGCCTCAAGCTCTCGCTCCAAACGAGCCACTGAACCCGATGACCAATCAGTTGAAACAATAGCAATATCTGATGCTGCGACCCCAGCTGCCTCAAGTTTAAGAAGCTCCTGAGCAATGCTGCCAAACTCTTCATCACTATTTCGAAAGGGCCGCCATGCGATCTTCTCTCGCAGGCTCTGTTTCGTCTCCTCACTAAGTTGCAAAATCGGATTCTGAAGATATTTTCCCTCGCGATACTCCGGTAAAAATATAGCAGCAGAAAGCTTAGAAAAATCGGAACTGAGACTCGGCTCGAGTGCCTCCCAAGAAACTGCTAGGCCCCGCCTCTGCAAACTCTCACTAACCAGGTCTGCTGCTTGGAAAAAGATTTCTTGATGCGTCTCAACTCGCTTCGACGCCAGAAGTGTAAAATACAAATCTGGATTAATTTTCCCGATGCTCGCAATCAAATCGATGACGGGTTCTGAGACCGCCTCGGCCTCAGCAAAGCCGATAAAGAAAAAAATCGCATCTTTCACATAGCTCAGCTCGTCTCGCCGAGTCTCAATCAACTGTGTAGCGGCAGGCAATATCTGGTCGGAATCAATCGACTTACGGGATCGAAGGTAGGACTCATACTGGGATGATACATCTGCAATAAAGCTCAGCTTCTTCTCCAGTCGTCGTCCCTGGGCCGTGTGGGCCTGTGTCGATGCAAATTTTTCGAGTTCTCTGAGATCTAAGCCCCGATTAAGGCAGATCCTGCGAAACGAAAAAACTTCTTGAATCAGATCTGAACTTCCCAAGAATTCTCGATAGCTTAGCTGCCAGCGTGTTGGCTGCGTCTGAAAACCACGACTGATAATACGCTCAAGAATAATTGAAGTGCTCAGGACATCAAAACTGCCCCGCCGTCGAATTCTCCAAGGGAAATCGCCAAATGAGTTGATTAGATCATGAGCAAAGTGATTAAGTGTGCAAACCTCGCAGTTGAAGAGCATGGCCTCTTCATCTGTTTGCAAAAAAGCATTCTCAATAGAGTAGTTCTCGCCCTCAGGAACGATAATAAAAATTTGCCGAAGTGGCTCCTCATAATGCAGCGCTTCTATTCGCTTGCGCACAGCTGTGAGATTTTCTTCACGATTAATTCCATAAAGAAATTTCACGATCGTTCCTCCAAACTCCATTCATGGCGAATCCCCTAATCATTTAGCCTCAACTCTCGGGCCAAAAACCATTTCTGCTTATCCCAATAGAGTTTAATAACCTTCCCTGAAATATAGCATAAATAACAGAGTCCCCGTCCCCCAGACTTCCGACTCGCAGATCGCTCAACACTGAGAATCCGATCGATGGGATATTTTCGAGATCCAAGACCAATCAAAAGCGGAACAATCGCCCCACTCGAACTATAAGAGACGAGGACGTCAACGTAGAGTTTCGTCGACTCATCATAAATCGCAGTCCTCAGCACATCCGTTCACCCGCCTTCAAATAAGAACTTGGATGAATACAGTTTTCATGCTGAATATCATAGTGGGCTAAGGGAGATTGAAGGCAGATGGCTCGCTGGAGTGCTGCGTAGCCATAGCGCCTACGAATCTCATCGAAACAGTGGTCAATCTGAGAACGCTCCCAGGCCCTAGCTCGCTCGACTGGCATCAATACTTGGCTACTCCCTGTCGCAGCGCAGAGCCCCGAGGCCCGAATCCCCATCGATCGCAAGGGTAAATTCCAATGATAATGCTCACAATAAAGTGTCCAAGCAAATTCGAATATATCTTGACTCGTCTGAGTCGCCTCGCAACGTTTCGAAACGGCAAAGTGGCGCAAATCGTCACTGCGTAAGCTGACTTGTATCAGTGTCGTATAGAAGTTCTGCTCACGAAGGCGCGCAGCGACGCTCTCGCAAAGCGGCAACAAAAAGGCTCTAATCTCGCTCTCAGATCTGAGGTCGACAGGACTCGTCATCGAGTTACCAATCGATTTAAGCAGCTCATGTGACTCGTAGGAACGCACTGGACTGCAGTCGAGACCACGGGCAAAGTCCGAAATCATCCGCCCATGAAGGCCGAGAAAGCGCTGCATAAATTGCGGATCAATGCGTGCGAGATCAACAATCCGCTCAATCCCTAGCTTCGCCAGTTTTCGCTTAGTTCGAGGTCCAACATAGAGCAGATCTTCCACCGCACAGTGCGCAATCTGAGCCAGTGGTGCCTCATCTGAAATCATATAGATGCCATCCGCAGCAGCCAGGTCACTCGCAAGCTTCGCAAAAATCTTATTCGAAGCAATGCCAATCGAGGCTGCGATACCAAGACAAGCGTAGACCTCCTCCTTCAACTTAAGTGCAAGCCGGTAAGCAGGGACTGTTTGATCACTGACATCAATCCAACACTCATCTAGGCCAAAGGACTCCACGCGATCACTATAGTTCAAATAGATCTGATGCGCCCGCTTCGAAAATTCGCGGTACAGTCGATAATTCGGTGGAACAATTCGCAAGCCAGGACACTTCTGTTCGGCTTCCCAGAGCGCTTCACCCGTCGAAACTCCATAGGACTTCGCCAGAGCATTTTTTGCCAAGATAATTCCATGGCGCTCCGATTTCTCGCCCCCAACGGCCATCGCCTCGCCACGCAATTCCGGTCGATGTAAGAGCTCAACTGAAGCGTAATAGGCATTCATATCAATATGAAAAATTGTCCGCGTTCTGCCAACTCTCATCAATCGACTCCTTCACTAGTTAGCGAACATTTGTTCGTTAACTGGAATTTATCAGCTTTTACCCTCTTGTCAAGATGGAGTTCTCGAACTCAAAATGAACTGATCTGAGGAGATGAATGAAAAAAAGCCACTGACTGACTTGTCGAGTGGCCGCAGCGGTGCTGGCTTTCTTAGCTAAAAAATTAATCGAGGACGCGCTCGATGAAGCCCCCCCCGAGGATGTAGTCATCTTGATAGAAGACCGCAGACTGTCCAGGTGCGATGTTAACTAGGGGCTGCGAGAGCTCGACGAGGCAACGTCCATCGGGCTGAGCTTCAATATAGGCGGCTTGCTTCTTCTGGTTATAGCGGACCCGAGCATATACTTCACGACCTGATTCAAGCGACTCAATGCCCATCCAATTCAGTTCTGTGCAGAGGAAGCGGCGCCGTAGACTTGCCGTGTGAGAAGCGATCACCACTTCATTTGTCTCCGGGCGAATTTCACAGACATAGGCCCGATAACCGAGAGCGATGCCGAGCCCGCGCCGTTGACCAACCGTATAGTGACTGATGCCTGAATGCTCACCTAAAATCCGCCCATCCAAATCGACGAAGTTCCCTCGTTTTTCAGGGCTTCCCCGCCACTCTTCAATAAAGTCGACGTAAGAACCCTCGGTCACAAAGCAGATATCCTCACTGTCTTTAACCTGGGCCATGCGCCGAAATCCACGCGCCTCCATCATCGCGCGAAGTTCCGTTTTCTTCCAAGTCCCGAGGGGAAAAATAGTGCGACTCAGAGCCTCCTGGCTCAGACGATAGAGGACGTAAGATTGGTCTTTTTCAAGATAGCTGGCTTCTTGGATACTAAGCCGACCATTTTCAAGCGCACGAATCTGAGCGTAGTGTCCAGTCGCCATCGCAGCGGCACCAATCGCCCGCGCCCTTGCTAAGAGTCCCTCCCACTTCAATTTCTGATTACAGTAGATACAGGGATTGGGCGTCTGCCCAGCACTATAGGAGCGGACGAAGTAATCGACGACCTCTTGCTTAAATGATTCCTTAAAATTCATCACATAAAAGGGAATACCGATTTGTGCCGATACCCGTCTCGCTTCAGAGAGCGCATCGAGTCCACAACAAGCCCCTGGACTCGAGAGTTCATCTTGCCCCTCGGCCTGCCAGAGCTTCATGCTGACACCAATCACGCGATACCCCGCCTCCTTTAGAAGCAAGGCCGCTGCAGTCGAATCAACCCCACCTGACATACCGACGAGGACGGTCTTAATCTCTGGATTCTGATCCGCAGGAAGGTAGTGCATAAATGAAACAAATTCCCTTATCTAAAATTCAAGCCTACAAATTCCAAGCCCGTAAGTTCTCCAACTCAGTGAGGAGTAAATCGACTTCTTCAAGTTGATTACTGGCACCAAAACTAAAGCGCAGTGAGGACTGTGCTTCGTCTCGACTTGCTCCCATGGCGAGGAGAACAGGACTGGGGTCGAGGGACCCCGATGCACATGCAGAACCATGGGAAACGCAGAAGCCAGCCATATCTAAGGCGATCAGGGCAGTCTCACCCGATAGCCCTGGGATCGAGACATTCAAATGCCCGGGATGCCGAAATTCAGAGCGGCAGTGAATCCTGCAATCTGGGAATCGGTCGCGCAGGCCAGCCTCCAAAGCCTGAGAAAGCACACGAAGATGGGCCAGGTCCTCTGAAAATTTGTCGAGTTTCTCAGAGAGGGCAGCCGCCATGGCAGCAACTAGAGGCACTGGACTTGTGCCCGCACGTCGCTCACGCTCCTGAGGGCCACCGTAGAGCATTGCAGGCAATTCGAGTTCCCGGCGTTTGGACTCGCGCATATAGAGGAGGCCAACGCCCTTTGGACCATTAAATTTATGGGCCGAAAGGCTTAGCAAATCGATGGCCAGTCGATCCATTTCTAAAGGAATATACGGAAAGGCCTGGACGGCATCGCAGTGGAAGAGGGCTGACGAATTCCTGAGGATTTCAGAAATCGCTTCGAGGTCTTGAATCGTTCCGACTTCATTATTTACGGCCATAATCGAAACCAAGCAGGTGTCCGCCCGCAAGTGTTGACGCAAAAAATCGAGATCAATTCGCCCATCCGTATCCACTGGAATCAACTCGAGCTCGAATCCCTGACGCCGATAAAAAAAGGCACACTCTCGGACCGAAGGGTGTTCAATCGAAGAAATGAGAATGTGCTTACCTGGACGACGCGGCTGATGTAGCGCTGAAAAGAAGGCCCAATTATTACTCTCCGTCGCCCCTGAGGTGAAATAGATCTCATAGGCCTCGGAATGAAGCTGTCTTGCAAAGTCAGCCCGAGCTGATTCCACGGCCTCACGTACAGGCATCGCAGCTTGGTACTGGGAAGAACTATTGAAATACAGCTCTTGCCAACGGATAAGCGCCTCACGAGCCGACGCACAAAGAGGACTAGTCGCTGCATGGTCAAAATAGATCAAAGTCGCCTCCTTTATTTATCCCGATCCCAAGATAGCGCCCAGACACCAAGAGGGCCTCTCCGACTGGCTTAGTCCGCCGTGTAGGCCTCGATCTTCGCGGCCATCTCTTCGGCCAGACGCTGGGCCAAGCTGGCATCTTCCGCCTCAGTCATAACACGGACCAGTTCTTCTGTCCCGGAGGCGCGCACGAGGATGCGGCCCTTACCATCGAGGCTGGCCTCGGCCTCAGAAATCGCCGACTCTAGATAGCTCCATAGCTTCGGATCCGACTTCTTCGAGCAGGGCACGTTGAGGAGATACTGCGGATAACTAGACATCAGCGCATTTAACTCTGAAAGTGGCACGCCCCTCTCTTTTAGGCAATTTAAAAGCATGAGCGCGGAGAGGAGTCCGTCACCAGTATTCTGATGACTTCTAAAAATCAAATGACCGGACTGTTCACCCCCCAGTAACGAGTCGGACTCGAGCATCGCCTCATGAACGTAGCGGTCACCGACCTGGGTGGCTAGAACTTCAATCCCACGTTCAGCCATCGCCTTATGGAATCCGAGGTTAGACATCACCGTAACAACTATGCGCTTCGGTTCTATATTTTTCTGAAGGAAGAAATGATCAGCAAACAGGCAGAGCAAGTGGTCCCCGTCGAAGACCTCACCAGCCTCATCGCAGACGAGGAATCGGTCCGCATCACCATCAAAGGCTAATCCGCAAGCCGCTTTTCGCTCACGAACGACGCGACAGAGAGTCTCCATATGGGTTGATCCGCAGTTGCTGTTGATATTGAGTCCATTCGGTTCGCAAGCGAGGAAGTGACAGTTCAAACCGAGGCGTGGAAAGAGGCGCTGGGCAATCTCTGAAGCAGCTCCATTGGCGCAATCGATGACAATCTCGGGGAACTGATAAGGCGCCTCCGCCTTTGATGCTAAGAAATCTTCATAGCGCTGGCTCGCATCCGCAAGGTGCTGAATGTGCCTAATCTCAGCACCTGAGGCATCCTCAATGGCGCTGGGATGATCGAGGTAGGTTTCCATTTTCAATTCGAGATCATCGGCGATTTTGGCACCCTTACGATTGAAAAACTTAATTCCGTTATCAAGGTAGGGATTGTGTGAGGCCGAAATCATCGCAGCGGCGTCCGCCTGGCAGTGCTGCAGTAGATACGACAGTCCTGGCGTTGGAATCATCCCACAAAGCAGGACCTCAGCCCCGCAGGCGGTAAGTCCTGCACTCAGTGCGGCTTCGAACATTTGGCCTGAAAGCCGGCTATCACGGCCGATTAGAATTCTAACTGGGCCCTCTGATTTTCGTTCATTGCGAAAAACCTGAGCTGCAGCGCGTCCGAGGTGAAAGGCAAGTTCTGCGCTCAGTGCACGACCAGCTTCGCCGCGAACACCGTCTGTTCCAAAATATTTTCCCATGGTCTAATTTCCTATCTGTTCCATCTGAACTCGTGAATAAAGGCTTCAAAAACTTGATCAACTATCTAGATAAAATCGAGCTTAACTAA
>JAUNVS010000021.1:18077-26799 GCA_030537565.1 Eubacteriales bacterium
TAACGTTTGACGCTCTGACGCATAGCCCTCTCAATATCACGTTTTTTGAGATCTTCACGTTTATCGTATGACTTTTTACCCTGAGCAAGTCCGAGTTTGATCTTCACGCGCGAACGTGAAAAATACGCTTTAAGTGGTATAAGTGTAAGCCCTTGGCGCTGAATCTTCTGCTCAATGCGAATAATTTCGCGTCGATGAAGGAGGAGGCGCCGGTCCCGAAGGGGATCGACATTATAGCGATTTCCCTGTTCATAAGGGGCAATATGCCATCCTGCGATAAAGACTTCCCCGCCTTTTACATAAGCATATGCGTCTGCGAGACTACTGTGATTCTGACGAAGGCTCTTCACCTCCGTCCCCTTTAATTCTATCCCTGCTTCATAATCCTCTAGAATCTGATAGTCGTGACGTGCACGACGATTCTCTGCGATTAGGGCTGAAGCCGTCTTTTTCTTATCCATAGTTAACGCCTCCTAAATCACCGGGGCATTCTTCAAATACTGCTCAGCATCCCACGTGGATTTGGCATTAAGATCCCAAGTAGCGGGTTTGGCTCCAGCGAGGATCTCGTAGTAACAGATTGATCCGACCATCGCAGCATTATCCGTGCAGTACTTCCGTTCGGGTGCAAAAAAGCGAATTCCCTCGAGCTCACAGGCATTTGCCAATCGATTTCGAAGTGTCTGATTGGCTGCAACCCCACCTGCGATCGCAAAACGCTCGACGGAGAGATCGCGACAAGCAGCCATTGCTTTTTCCGTCAGTTGGGAAAAAATAGCCTCTTGATAATCTGCGCAAAAATCGCTCCGCGAAATAATCGCTTCTGCGCTACAATTTCGGCGTTTCGCCTCGGCCTCAATCTTCTGAAGATAGTTTAAAGCGGCACTCTTAACCCCACTGAAACTGTAATCATACGGGTGCTCAATCTTCACTTTTGGGAAGCGCAACTGCCCCAGTTTTCCCGACTGAGCTTCGGCTTCAATCTTCGGCCCACCTGGATAAGGGAGCTTCAGAGCACGTGCAATCTTATCGAGGGCTTCGCCAGCGGCATCATCGCGGGTGCGACCAATGATCTTAAAATGCCACGATTCGTCACAGTGGATCAAATGCGAGTGGCCACCTGAAACCACAAGACAGAGAAACGGGGCCTCGAAATCAGGATGTGTGAGGAAATTTCCCGCAATGTGGGCTGCAATATGGTGAATCGCATACAAGTTCTTATTGAGCGCAAAGGCGAGGGCCTTTGCAACACTAACGCCGACGAGGAGGGCGCCAATTAATCCAGGCCCCGCCGTGACAGCAATGCAATCAATATCTGAAAATTCCAATTTAGCCAATTTAAGGCAGCGATCGACGACTGGCATCATCGCATGGATATGCTCACGCGATGCGATTTCAGGAACCACTCCACCGAAGCTCGCATGGAGGTCCGCCTGACTGGCAACGACATTGGCAAGCACATGCCGCCCGTCCTCGACGATTGCGCAGGCGCTCTCATCACAGGAACTCTCAATCGCTAAAATCTTCAATACCTGACTCCTCTAATCTCTAAATTTCTATTCGAGACCTGTGCTGCCAAAACCGCCAGCACGATCCTCGACGCTTTCGAAGCTCTCACAGCGATCGAGCTCTGCCACATCCACAAAGCACATCGTCTCAACGCGCTTGAGCAGCATCTGGGCAATGCGTTCACCTGGGCGAACCCGATAAGCCCCCCATGGCGACTGTTTCGTCGAAAGATCATAAACTTCAAAGGGACGCTCCAACTCTGCAGAAGCATTGTAAAGTGGGATCATCAACTCATCCCGATATCCCGAATCGATCGTACCAGGCGCATTCGGAATACGCAGTCGAGTATTGACGCTAAGCCCCGAACGCGGGCGAATCTCAAGCTCATAGCCACTGGGGATGCGAAATTTTAGGCCAGTGTGCAGCAGACACGTCTCCCCTGGAGCGATCACGACTTCCTCGACCGCATAGATATCCATCCCGGCATCACCACTATGTTGATACGCAGGGCGCTTAGCCGCTGGGTGACACAATTCGATGCCAACGAGGCACTCATCTTTTTTCATCTAACTCCTCCAAAGGACCTTCCGTCCTCCACTTGAGATAATCTAGAAGATTCTGCTCACGCCCGACGAGGGACTCATGGAGACGGGCACTGACGACCTCTGCCTCACGTCGCTGAACTTCCTCATGATAGATCTCTAAGGGTAAAGCTTCCCGACTTCGTTTACGCTTCTTCTTCGAAGCCGACTTGCGTGCCTGCTGCTCAAAACGCTCGAGACGACGCTTCAGGTTCAAAAGACTCTTCTGATTTTTTAAAAGCTCAGCTTCTAAGTGAGCGATCCGATCATTCAAATCCTCGTTACAAGCCATCGCCAGATTCATCGCCGACTCATGCTCTCGCCGTAGATGCTCTAGATGCTTCAATTCATCTGTCAACAATGATTTATCATCGAGCGAATTTAAGAGGGCTGCATATAGGACCGTTGCCGACTGACGCTCGTTGCGTCCCTGGTCGGCCAAATAGAGCTCGGCCTCTTCGATCAAGCTCTCCAGATCTTCGTCGGATTTATCGCTGTAGATCGCAAAGCGATGTCCAGCCCATTCGAGATCGCGGCGCACGTGTTTCCCCCTCACCCTAGTTCTTTGTCAACTCTGAAGTATATCACAGCCGTCGGAACGATCGTCGTCCGAGCGCTCCAGACACGCGATCAGGGTCGCAAAGTCCTGAGGACTGAGTTCTTCAGCACGAACTTGAGCTTTAAACGACAGCGTCTCAAAAGTCATCCGAAGCTCAGCAATTGAGTAACGCGACTTGAGATTCTGGAGCAATGTCTTACGACGCTGATTAAAGGCAAGGCAATAAAAATTCCAGAGTTCCAGCATGCGACTTGCTTCTGGACAGTCTTCACAACGCTCGAGGCGTACAAATAGTGAATCCACATGCGGAGCAGGTTGGAAATCCTGACGCCTCGGACGATAGGCTATCTCAGCTCGACCATAATTTCGAGCCAAAAGTGCCATCGGGCCATAGCGTTTGGCGACATAGCCAGGCTCATCCCAGGCTGGCGCGATCAATCGCTCCACCGCTTCCTTTTGCAACATAAAAGACATCGAAGTCGCCTCAGGGACCTCAGTAAAAAATTTAATCAAAAACTCACGGGTCAAGTAGTAAGGCAGGTTGGCGGCCACACGAAAGTGCCGCCCCTGTTGACGCGCCAAGGCAACAAACTGTCGAAAATCATGCAACTGTGCATCCCCGACGAGAAGCGTAAACTCCCCCGTTGCAAGCTCTGCCTCGAAACGCTCCTCCAGCATTGGGATTAAACGCGGGTCGGTTTCACAGCCCACGACCCGCGCAGAACGATTGAGAAGGGCTGCAGTCAGGTCTCCCTGACCACAGCCGACTTCTAAAACGAGATCTCCTGATTCAATCCCAGCAGCCTCTGCTAAGGCTGCACAAATGCGCGGATCTCGGATGAAATTTTGGCCTAAATCATGGCGCGCATAAAATCGACGAGAATCCCGCATGGATCAGATCGTTTCAAGCCGAGCTTCGAGGGCCTCACGGGCCTCTTCGTAACCTGGCTTACCTAAGAGCGCAAACATATTCTTCTTATAGGCTTCAACCCCTGGCTGGTTAAATGGATTGACAGCATTTAAATAAGCGGAGTACGCACAAGCCAACTCATAGAAATAAATCAATTCCCCCAAGGCAAAGGCATCCAGCGCTCCAATCTCGACACTGAGATTCGGGACTCCACCGTCAACATGCGCAAGCATCGTCCCCTGCATCGCCCGCTTATTAACTGAGGCCAGGGTCTCGCCCGCGAGGAAGTTCAACCCATCGAGATTCGCTTCATCGGCTTCAATGACGAGATCGGTCTGCTCGGATTGGACCCAGAGAACCGTCTCGAAGAGGAAGCGCCGTCCCTCCTGAATGTACTGTCCCATGGAATGGAGGTCCGAGGTATTATCCACGGCAGCGGGGAAAATCCCGCGCTGACACTTGCCCTCACTCTCTCCGAAGAGTTGCTTCCACCACTCGGCGAAAAAGTGGAGCTTCGGCTCATAGTTAACCGTAATCTCGGTGCTAAAACCCTTTCTCATTAAAATATTACGCACCATAGCATACTGAGCCGCAGGATTGTCGAGGACGTCTCCCTCGGCGTAGCACTTCATCGCAGCCCGAGCCCCCGCCATCAAGTCCTCAATATCGATGCCAGCGGCAGCAATAGGAAGTAGGCCGACTGCGGAAAGAACAGAGTATCGCCCACCGATATCGTCAGGAACGATAAAACGCTCATAGCCCTCCTGATCCGCCAGCGTTTTAAGCGCACCGCGCTCACGATCGGTCGTCACGAAGATGCGCCGCTTCGCCTCCTCGCGGCCAAAACGGGCTTCAAGCTCTTTCTTAAAGACGCGGAAAGCCACTGCGGGCTCAGTCGTCGTGCCCGACTTCGAGATGACGTTAATCGCAAAACTCTTATCCTTCAAATAATCGAGGATCTCTAGGTATGCTCGCGTCGACAAGTTGTAACCCGCGAAAATAATCTCAGCAGCCTGCTTGCCATCGGCCCCCACCCGAGTTTGGTATGGATTGCGAAGCGCCTCGATCACAGCTCGGGCCCCGAGGTAAGATCCACCGATGCCAATAACTAAGAGAACCTCATAGTCCGAGCGAATCCGCTCACTCGCAGAAAGAATGCGCTGAAACTCCTCTCTGTCATAGGTTTCTGGATGTTCAAGCCATCCGAGGAAATCGCTGCCAGCCCCCGTCTTCTCAACGATCAAAGTCCGCGCCGCTTCAGCCTGGCTACGTATCAACTCAAGCTCCTCTTCTGCGAAGAATTTCGTCGCAGTTTTATATGAAAAATTCAACATGTCAGCCTCCTGTGCTCCAATTGGATTTTTTAAAATATAACTTCATTTAGTGTACCACCTCTGTGATACTATGGATCACTAAAGGAGAAAGACAATGCCCCTACTGCAGTTGACTGATATCGAAAAACGTTTTCAGACCCTCCCCCTATTTCAGGGTTTGAATCTCTCGATTGATGCTGGAGACAAACTCGGCCTCATCGGGCCAAACGGCTGTGGGAAATCAACGCTCCTCAAGATCATCGATGGCAGTGCCGATTTCGAACGTGGGCGGCGTTCACAGGCTCCTCGCTGCTTAATCGCCCATTACACCCAGATTGAAGATGCCGACGATTTTTCAGATGACAGTCCGCTCGTCTCACGGCGACTTGATGCCCTCGCCGCCGAGATCGCCCAGCTTGAAGAAGCGATGGCCTCACGTCGAGGGGAAGCGCTCGAAGAGATGCTAAATCGCTACCAACACTTGCAGACTGAGTTTGAATTAGAGGGCGCCTATACCTATCAGTCCGACATGGCTCGCATCCTCGCGGGACTTGGTTTCGATGAGGCCCTCATGGAACGTCCCCTCTCTCAGATGAGCGGTGGCGAGAGAACTCGGGTTCGACTAGCCCGCATGCTCTTGAAACATGCAGATCTCCTCCTCCTGGACGAACCCTCCAACCACCTCGACCTCGACGGGATTGACTGGCTGACCAGCTATCTTCAGCAGTATAAAGGTGCACTGATTCTCGTCTCCCATGACCGTTACCTGCTCAATCAAGTCTGCCATGGAATTTTAGACCTCGAGGGCCGCAAACTCTTCCGATATAGTGGAAACTATGTCCAAGCCTTGGAGCAAAAACGGGCACGACAGGCCATTGAAGCACGAAGCGTCGAACGCCTCGAAGAGGAGCTTGAACGCCAAGAAGAGGTCAAGCAGACCCTATTTCAGCATCGAAACATCAGTGCCTACCACGCACGCGAAAAACTCTGCGATAAACTCCGCGATAAGTTGATGGCTTTGAAAGATAGTCTCCCCGCAAAAGATAAGCAGCTTCAGTTTTCCTTTGTAGAAGATACGCGCTTACGCCAAGATGAGGAACGGATTCTCTACGAGTTTAGAGACACTGAACTCGGCTTCGATCGCACCCTATTTAAAGATTTTTCATGTAGCATTCACGCCAATGATCGAATCGCAATCCTGGGACCAAACGGCTGTGGGAAAACCTCCCTGCTGCGAACTCTTATGGGCAATCTAGCGCCGGATGCAGGACAGATCCGAGTCTACGGAGATCCGAAAATTGCATACATGGGACAGTATGTCCAGTTTCCCGATGAGCACAGCAGTCTTTATGACTACTTTATTAACGTGTCTCGGAATCGTTCCCAATCTGAGCTGCGTGCACGACTCGCCCAATTTGGATTCTACGCCGACGACCTCGACAAAACGATTCAGCAGCTTTCGGGAGGCGAGCGACACCGCCTCTATCTCTGTCAGCTACTAAATCAGGCCCCAGATCTAATCGTGCTCGATGAGCCATCCAATCACTTAGATATCGCCTCTCGGGAAGTTTTGGAGCAGGCTTTGTTGGAATATGACGGTGCCCTCTTGCTAGTGAGTCACGACCGCTATTTTGTCGAAAAACTGAGTCGATCAGTCTTGGGCTTCATTGATGGCCGCATTGCTCAATTCGATAGCTACCAAGATTACCAACGCCAGCGCCAAGCTGATTTAGCAAATAGCACAGAGGCCGCCATTAACGAAGTAGCGGCGAAGAAGCCAGTGAAGATGAGTGAGCAAGCCAGTACTGGCATCAACCAATCCGATCGGCGCAAGCGACTCGCGGCCCTCAAACGCGAACTCCGCGAGTTAGAAACTGAGATTGAAGCTTTAGAGAAGTTCCACGAGGCCTTCGAAGCGGACCCAGCTATTGAGGAGCGCGGAGTGGATGCATATCACGATTATGCTGAGAAGATGCAGAAACTCGATGAGATCACAGAGATCTACTATGAGCGTAGTTTAGAACTCGAGGAACTTGAGGCGTCAAGATAAGCGATAACGACTTTATGAATCAAAGACGGCCCCCCCAACTCAGGACTCGCTAGGCGCTTCAACGAAATAGCTGTCTGTAATTTTTACAGGCGTAAGCAAACGGTCACCATCAACCTCTAAGCTAGCAATTCGGTCGACTTCATCCATGCCAGAGATCACTCGTCCAAAGGCAGCATAGTTGCCATCGAGGTCAGCGCTATTAGCATTATCCGTAACAATGAAGAATTGGCTGCTCGCCGAATTATTATCACTGGCAAGACGCGACATCGAGACAACCCCCCGTTCATGATGGATGGGATTATTAAAGCCATTCGCAGCAAACTCTCCAACGATGGTCCAAGAGTTGCGGCCACTGCCGTCCCCTTTGACATCTCCCCCCTGAATCACGAAGTTTGGAACACAACGGAAAAATGTAAGGCCCTTGTAAAAATTATCCTGAATCAATTTCTGGAAGTTTGCGACAGTCTCCGGCGCCGACTCTGGGTAGAGTTCGAGGACGATCGGGCGCCCCTGGTCAATACTAAGGACGACATAATTTGTGACTTTTTCCGTCCGCTGAAAGCGCTGCAGCTGATCCACCTTCTCTTCGCCTCGATGGCAAGCAGAAGAGAGGATCAGAAGGGGCAGACAGGAACAGACAATCATTTGCGTAAATTTGGAACGCAGACTTTTCATGAATTCCTCCAGAAAAACAGAGTTTCTTACGTGAATATAAACGCAAGGATTATATCAACAATTCATAAAAAAAGCATCCACTTCCAAAAACAAGCCATTTAAATACTGAAACCTCTCACTTTTACCGAGATTCAGCTTGTGTGAATCTTGCATTTTTATATATTTGTGGGCTTTTGACTTAAGTCTTTTTATCCACCGCGTCAGCTGAGCTCGCGAGGCGCTGTGCAATCTTGGGGGCTAAATGAGATGCCGAAATGAGCATCCACTGGAGATTAAAGCCGCCACACCGCCCCTGCATATCGAGGATTTCACCACCGAGAAATAGGCCTGATTGGACACGACTTTCGAAGCAATCGTCGATCTCAGACAAGAGGACACCGCCAACCATAATTTGTGCATACCTATAATCACGGACGCCCTCGTACTCCATCGGTAAACAGCTCAAAAAGCGAATGAATTGCTCGACAGCGACGTCTAAGTCCGAGTGACTCTGGAGCCGGACGGAGCCGGCTTTGGCGTAATAGATTTCGAAAAAGCGATCGATACAGGCTTCAAGTAAACTCTGGTCGAGAATTCCAGAAAATAAATATCCGAGGCTCTCGCGCAAGCCACAGGGCACAGTAGCGTCATAGATCCGCGGCCGAAGTAAGGCACATAACTCGGCACGTGAACTGTCTGGAAAAAGTTCAAGAAATAGGAAGGCCTCACCATCGGAATTCATACGCTGGCGACAGTACTGGAGGACCCTGGGTTCAAGATAGCTCTGCAAGCCACCCTCGTCATCTCCCGAGGCGATTCGGCTCGATAAATCCATGGCAGCAATTCCAGAAATCCCGTAGTCACAAAATAGAATCTCACCCCGTTCGCTCAAGTGTAGATTCGGCAGTGCACCATAGTGAAGTCGGGCCCGAACTCTAAGTCCAGAAAGTCGCGGGCTTAGACTCTGACATCGAAGTGCGACCAACCCTGGGGCGACATGGCTGAAGCGATGGGACCGAGCTAGTTTTTTGAGTATCTTCCGCCCTGAGCCTAGGTCTTCAGCTGCCAAACCTGCACTGGCAATTACCAGGTAGCGTGTCCTAATCCAGAGAGTTTCGTCCCGCTCAGTCTCCTCAGCATCTCGGA
>JAUNVS010000072.1:0-3130 GCA_030537565.1 Eubacteriales bacterium
AGCTGGCTATGAAACAATTCAGCATATTGGCGCAAAGCGTAAGCGAAATACGATTGAATAAATCGAATCGATAATTTTGTATAAAATAGGCGTGATTTCAAAAATCTTGATATCATAGAGCCATTTCAGTAAGAGAGAAGGAGTGCTTTTATGACTGATATGAAGAAGGTTGTATTCGTCACAGCCAGTTGCCGTGGAATTGGCTTCGCTGTTGTCCGTCGCTTCGCCGAAGCTGGGCACACGACATATATGGGCTATTTTTCTGAAGAAGAACTTGCAGAGACGAAGCAAGAGATTGAGCGCCTGGGGCTGAAAAATATTCGTCCAGTCTTTAACGATGCACGCGATAAAGACAGTTACCGCCAGGCTGTGGAAACCATCATCGAAGAGATGGGCCGCATCGATGTGCTTGTCAATAATTTTGGAACTTCTAACCCACGTACGGACCTCGACCTTGAGCATACGAAGTACGAAGATTTTCTTAATTGCCTCGACCTCAATCTTTCGAGCGTCTTCCTTTCCTCGCAGGCAGTTATACCGCATATGGAGAAGCAAGGGGGTGGCGCTATCATTAACATCTCTTCAATCGGCGGTGTTCTCCCTGACATTGCCCGCATTGGCTATGCCGTCAGTAAGAATGCCATCAACTATATGACAGAGAACATGGCTTTACAGTTGGGCCGTAAGGGGATTCGGGTGAATGCTGTCTGTCCTGGCCAGACGGCGACAGATGCGGTGAAGAAAAATATGAGTCCTGAATTCCAGGAGCTCTTCATGCGGCACTGTCCAATCCGGCGCATGGCTGAACCTTCTGAAATGGCCGAAGCGGTCTTCTATTTTGCAAGTGATGCTGCGGCCTATACTACGGGCCAGATACTCGTTGTTGCTGGCGGCTTCGGCCTCGGTACTCCAATTTTTGCAGACTTCGCAGATCGCAGTGCAGATGAACGACATTAGCTGATGATTTCGTCTTCTAGCTAAAGTCAAAGGGGCATCGAAACGATCGATGCCCCTTTTCTATGAATTTCTCTGAGTCTTCAATCCTCGTCAAGGAAGGAGACCAAGTTACTGATGCTTGGATTTCGCAGAACTCGATCGCCATTGATCAGAGCGGGTGTCGCTGTAATCTGATGCTCAGCAACCAGCTGATTGAACTGCTCTTCATTCGTTTGGCGATGAACGCGTTCAATACGATCATCATACTTTCCACGTAGCCCCTTCTCTAGGAATTTTTCTAATTGTTCACACTTGGGACAGTGGTCTTGGGTCAATAGATATATCATTTCATTCTCCATTCAATCGGCCCTGGCCGAGCTCACTGACACGCTTAAAAATCAAAAATAAAATCTTCGTCGCGTACTTCTTCACTCTTCATTTTTTGGTAGCCATTTCCCTTCATTGAGAAATTGTCCATCGTCTTGGTTTCAGTGTTAAGTCCATTTAAGACGACCGGATTCACTTCTTCATAGGGGAAGTGTGGCTCAAAGCCCAAATTCATAAGAGCTTTATTCGCGTTATAGCGAACAAAAATCTTCACGTCATGACTGAGCTCCACGGGATCGTACACGAGCTCACTTAAACGGCATTGGAGAGCATAGAGGTGCTCGAGAAGTTCATAGACAAAGGTCTTCATTTCTGCCTGTGTCTTTTCATCAAAGCTCTCCTCGTAAATCTCCTGAGCCAATTTGCCAACATAGAGTCCATGGACGGATTCATCGCGGAGTATCAGGTTGATGATCTCCCCAGCCTGCATTAACTTCCCCTGACCATAGAAATAGAGCGGATAGTAAAAGCCGCTGTAAAAGAGGCAAGTCTCGAGGAATACGGAAGCAGCCATTGCCTTATACTGGGCAATCTTAAACGCGAGGGGATCATAGGCCCCCTCTTCTGCATAGGCACGGAGATAGTTATAGCGGTCGAGCTCACGATAATAGCCCACGATTGAGTCGAGGATCTCCTGGAGGGTTCCGTTTAGATTACCCCACTCGTAAAGCTCATCAATATCTGTATTCTTCAGGTAGGTCATGAAGATATTTGAGTAGCTTTTGGCATGGACTGCATTTTCCATAGCTGCCATGAAATTAAGAACGCTCTTACGCTGGTGATGGCCATTGTCATCCATGCTTCGGGCAACGACTGGCATGCCGATGTCGCCCTGATAGGTATCGAGAAAAGTCAGGACGAGTAGGTTCTGTGCATAAGCCGTTTGGATTTCCTCGGGAAGGATATTCCAGACATTTAAATCCGATTGAAGTGAAATATCTTCAGGACGCCAAAACTGTGAAAGATTCTGTTCATAGAAGGCTTGGGTGAAAGCATCCTCATGCTCGTTCCAGTTGGCACCTGTGTACTGACGCTTCTGGGTATCATATGTCTTTTTCATTTCTCTTAGGCCTTCGAACTTAGTCATGAAAAGCCCTACTTTCATTATTAGTTGTTTTAAGTATAGTGCTGGATATCTTGGGAGGTGGTAGCAAATGCCAGCGACGCGACTCAGCGGAGTTGTTTCTGGAGTCGAGCTGAGAGTCGATCAAAGCTGAAGATGAGGACAGCAAGGGCGAGAATCATCAAGCCGGCTTTTTCAAAAGCTCGCATTTGAAGACTCATACTGATTTGCTGGCCGATTCCACCTGCTCCGACAATGCCAAGTAGGGCGGAGTTGCGTAAATTTGACTCGAAGCGAAAGAGGGCAAGTGCGAGGAAGCGGTCGAATTGACTTGGTAGGAGTACGAAGCGGTAGGTCTGAATCGCAGAGGCTCCGAGACTTTTCGCCATTTCAAGGGTGCTGGACTCTTGGTTTTCGAGGCTTTCGTAGAAGAGCTTACTTAAAACTGCAAAAGTATAAATGCTCAATGAAAGCACAGCAGCCATCGGTCCAGGTCCCAATCCTCGGAAAAAGATGATCGCCGTAATCATCGGTGGAAAAGCTCGGAAGAGATTGATGCAGACTTTGAAAAAATAGACGAGTAGGGGCGCTGCGCCGAGTTTTCGCGCGGCAAAAAAACTAGCCAGTAGGCTGAAAAAGGCGCCAATTAAGGTCGCTGATATCGCAATGGCGAGCGTTTCCAATAAGGCGGGAAAGACTTGTCCGATACGAGAAAAGTCCGGTGAGATGAGACGACGAATAATT
>JAUNVS010000072.1:3157-3396 GCA_030537565.1 Eubacteriales bacterium
AACCGATGTCGAGTCCCCGATGAAAACGCTTCGGACTGATACTAAGTTGGCTGGCATAGGCAAGAAGAATAGCAATAAATGCGAAGAGACTCATCCAATGCCGAAGCCGCTGCGCTTGCTTCCACTCTTTGATCGAGTGGAAATGACGACGACGCTTTAGGAGATATTCACGGCAAAAGAGTGAGAGTAGGTCGAGAATTAGGATGCTGATAAAGAGGATCAAAATAATTGTGGCAACT
>JAUNVS010000022.1:0-24374 GCA_030537565.1 Eubacteriales bacterium
CGGCTGAATCTTCGTCGTGACTGCGGTCGAGGGCATTCATCTGCTTCTCGGCTGCAGAAATAAAAATATCGCAGTCGGCTGCATTTTCTAGCTGGGTCTTGAGTGTACCTGAGGAGTCAAAATTAAACTGAAACTGAAGATCGGGATGCTCCTGATTGTATGATTCAGCAATCGCATTCAGTGATTCGGTCAGGCTTGCAGCGGCGAAGACGATGAGTTGCGATGATTGCTGAGAACTCCTCGCCTCTTCGTGCTTACAAGCGAAGAGGCAGATCAACAGGGTCAGGCTAAGTAGCGTCGTAATGATTCGTTTCATGGGAATATTCCTCCATCGTATGATTTTTAAAAACAATTCGATCGGTATTGAAAAACCGCTCGTGGCGGTCTTTCGCTACCTTATCAAAGGCTTTCGCAGACGTCAATCGCATCCTGGATTAGCTTTGCTCTCTCAGTGTCACTTCGTTCATCAATGTAATATTGTCGCATGGAGGTCGCTGAAATTACGAAGGTCGTACTGTTGTGTAAGAAGGCCGCTGTGGTTGGTGGAATGATTCCAAAGAGTCCGAGGCTGATGAAGAGGGTGTTTAGGCCAATAATATTGGTGAAGTTCGTGTTGATACGATTCATCAGGGCTTGACTTAGTTTCCTCAAGTAGACGAGATCTTCAAGATGAGAGCGCAGGAGGATGATATCGGAAACTTCGCGGGCGATATCCGAGGCGTCTTTCATCGCAATCGATACATCCGCGAGAGATAGGGCTGGGGTATCGTTAATTCCGTCCCCGACCATCACTGCTCGCCCGACTCGTTCCTGAACTTCACGGACGTAGTCGACCTTATCTTCGGGGAGGACTTCCGAGCGGTAGGCACTGATGTTGAGGCGCTTGCCGATTGCTCGGGCAGCACGTTCGCTGTCACCCGTGAGCATCAGCGTCTCATTGACACCGAGGGCATAGAGCTTTTCGAGGCATGCTTTTGCTTCATTACGAGGAGGATCTTCGAGGCAAATGGCACCAACGCAACGCCCCCCCACTGCCATATAAACAATCGAGTATTGTTGCGCTTTTTCATCGATTAGGGCTTGCTCATGGGGATGAATAAGGACCTTTTCGACATTAAAGATGAAATGTCGAGAACCGATGAGAACCTCTTCTCCAGCGATTGAGGTCTTAATTCCATGGGCGATGATGTAGTGGACTTCCGCGTGGCGTTCGCGGTGCTCAATCCCCTCCTCTGCAGCCTTTCGAACGATTGCATTGGCCAGTGAATGGGGAAAGTGTTCTTCGATACAGGCCGCATCGCGCAGAACTTCATGGCGTGTGTAGGGTTCAAAGGCGATGACCTCACTGACCTCAGGACAGGACCGAGTCAGCGTTCCCGTTTTGTCGAAAATCAGGGTCGGTGCATCGGCAAAGACCTCCAGATAACGGCCGCCTTTAATCAAGATTTCACGCTCTGCGGCTTGGCGAATTGCAGTCATGACTGCAATGGGCGTCGACAGCTTGATGGCGCAAGAATAGTCGACCATCAGGATGGATAGGGCCTTATACAAATTACGTGTCAAGAGGTAGGTCACGAAGGTCGCTAAGAGAGAATAGGGAACGATGCCATCGGCGAAGCGTTCGCGCTGTCCCTGGATCATTGCTTTTTGGGACTCTCCGTGGTCGATGAGGTCGACAATTTTGCTGATTTTCGTTTCGGCAGCAAGTTGGCGAACCCGAATACAGAGACCGCCTTCCGAAATGACTGTGGCAGCGAAGACACTGTCACCAATTTCTTTTTTCACCGGTTCACTTTCGCCAGTCAACGAGGATTGATCTACTGTGGCTAGACCGGCGACAACCTCCCCGTCAATGGGGATCTGAGTACCCGCCTGAACTTGTATGATGTCTCCGATCTGGAGGGCTTCCATAGGAATTCGTTCGGCCTCCATGGTTTCTAGATCGTTGACTCTGAATACGTGGTCGGTACGAATCTTCAGGCTATCGTTTAAATCCAATTTAGTTCGAACGCTAGTATAGCGCTCGAGACATTCAGAAATGGATAAGAAGAACATGACTGAATTGGCCGTCCGATAATCCTTAATGAAGAGAGCGGCAGAAATCGCTGCTGCATCGAGGACCTCAATTTTTAAGCCGCGTTTTGCCAGTGTTTTGAGCCCGAGTTGAAGAAAACGGTAGGCACGTAGTAAGACGTAGGCATGATAGAGCTTAGCGGGTAATAATGGCGAATAGACGAAGCGACCCAAGACTTTTTTTACAATTTTTCTGCGAAATTCTCTACCGACCTCGCGACGGAGTTGATCGTTATTCGCGGCACTCTCAGCAAGAGAGCTGAAGTCGATCCGCTTGATATCTTGCAATAGTTCATCTCGCAAGACTTGGTCACCACGATAGTGAATACGGATCGAGCCATTTGCAGGATTGGCGATGCAAGATATTACATAAGGGCGCGCTAAGAATTCTTGTTCAAGCGTGTTGGCTTGAACTCGTGTAAATGTATAACGTCCGAAGCGCACGCGAAGCACACCCGGACGTTCAAAGACAGACATCGGAATTTGCATAGGATTAGCCTTCAACGATGAGCTCTTCATCGCCCTGGCTGGCCTCCTCCATGCGCTCGAGCACAACTTGGGCCTTAGCTTCTTCGTGAAGCTCACGGGCATTGTCCTGAAGATCGGCAAATTTCTCTTGGACCTGATCCTTAATAAGTAGGGCTTTTGCATAGCTCTTCACTAAACCGTTATGAACGCCCTGCTTAATCGTCTCATTCTTAGCCAGTTCATTTACAACGCTGCTCGCAACAACGCCACCAACAAAACCCCAGAAACCAAATTTTGCAAATATATTTTTCATAGATATTCTCCTTTTTTCTTGAGATTGTACCACAGCAAGCTGCCCAAATCTGCGCATCCTGAACGCTTTTATATCTCATAAAGTCGGACGGCTGAGCCTTTCTTATTGCCTCTTCTTTGCTATACTTGGAGTTCAAGCAAGCAGAGGTGATTTTATATCACATATATCTGGATTCAGGAGGAACGGATGGGTACGAAGCCTTCCAGTACGAATCGGTCTGACGCGACATCCACATTGGAGACAGCACACATCAATCGGATTAAGAAGAAGAATCATTACATTTACGACCAATACGGAAACAATCCCATGGATCCCGTCGGACCAATCGGCCTCATTGCCTTAAATGGTACGAGGGAATTGACAGCCCGAGTAAACGATAAGTTAAAGGAACGGCGCCAAGCATATCACCCCTATCTCAATCAGAATTCATCAAGCCAAGAGAAAACAGGATTTATTCGCGATGACTATCGCATTTCGACCTCGTTAATTCGTTTTGATACGGGCGAGGGAAAAGCCTACATCTCCGATACCGTCCGAGGTCACGATATCTTCATCCTCGTTGACGTTCTCAATTATTCATGTACGTATAGTTACTATGGTAAAGACAAGCCGATGAGCCCAGATGAGCATCTGCAGGATCTCAAACGCGTGATAGCTGCTTGTAGCGGCAAGTCGCGTCGAATTAACGTCATCATGCCTTATCTCTACGAGGGCCGTCAGCATAAGCGGAGTGGCCGAGAATCTCTCGACTGTGCTTATATGCTTGAGGAACTGGTGCGGCTGGGAGTTGACAACATCATCACCTTCGACACCCATGATCCGCGCGTATTTAATGCGGTTCCACTGACTCCATTTGAGAGTATTCCCTCAACCTATCAAATTATTAAGTGTCTCTTCAAACGCGTGGACGATCTCAAGCTCAATCAGAATAAGCTGATGATCGTCAGTCCCGATGAGGGAGGAATTAATCGTGCGATGTACTATTCGTCGCTGTTGAATGCCCCCTTATCGACCTTCTACAAGCGCCGCGATTATCGACGTGTGGTAAATGGCCGCAATCCAATTATCGCTCATGAATATCTCGGGTCAGATTGTAATAATGCCGATATCCTCATCATCGATGACATGATTTCCTCTGGTGACTCGATGCTCGATATTGCAAAAGAGCTTAAGAAACGAAATGCGGGTCGTGTCTATTGTTGCAGCGGCTTCACGCTCTTCACTGATGGTTTGGATCGATTCGACCAAGCCTATGCCGACGGTTACATCGATGGCGTCATTGGAACCAACTTGATTTATCTCAATCCAGAGCTCGTCGAGCGTCCTTGGTTCGCCTGCGCAGACTTCTCGAAATTCCTCGCACTTCTCGTCGATGCGATTAACCACGACGCCTCCCTCTCCCCACTGGTCGACCCGACCGAGAAGATTAAGAAACGCATCGCCGAATACATCGAGCGACATCAGTAGACGGAGGAGACTATGGTTCCGATTTTTGAAGATAACGATTATAAAACTTACTCAAACATATCCCACTGTGTTTCCTCAGCTCACGGTCCTCTCGCCCTTGTCGCTGCTCCAGGAAATGAAGATATGGTCGATATGATTAACCGACATATTTACGATATTCGTAAAAAACGTGTTGAGTTAAATCCTCGTTCAGCCCTCGATGCACCTGGGTATATGCGATCGAGTTATATCCTCGACGGTCGCTGCGTGCGCTTCT
Organism: Eubacteriales bacterium; assembly: GCA_030537565.1. Taxonomy (GTDB): domain Bacteria; phylum Bacillota; class Clostridia; order Saccharofermentanales; family Fastidiosipilaceae; genus JAUNVS01. The sequence goes on from JAUNVS010000022.1 coordinate 4,578, forward strand.
CATCTGGCGAAGGTAAGGCCCAGTATAATGAGTCGGTTCGTGGTCATGACGTCACGATTCTCACCGATATTACCAATCGCTTTAAGCGCTATAAGTTGTTTGGACAGGAACTCCCCTATTCACCAGATGATCATTTTGTTGACCTCAAGCGCCTCATCCTAGCCCTAAGTGGTAAGGCCTCACGAATTAATGTCGTAATGCCCTACCTGTATGAGGCGAAACAGGACAATCGTCTGTCCCGCGAATCCCTCGACTGTGCCCTCGCCTTGAAGGAGCTCAAAGAACTGGGCGTTCATTCGATCTTTTGCTTCGAGGCTCATGAGCCTCGCGTTGAAAATGCGATTCCAGAACTTGGCATCGAGAATTATCCAACCTCGTATATGATGATTGAGAAATTACTCGAGGATGAAAACGGTATCGTTTTCGATAATGAACATCTGGCAATCGTCAGTCCCGATGAGGGCGGTATGAAGCGGGCAGTTTACTACTCATCGGTGCTTGGTTTACAGCTCTCTACCTTCTATCGTCAACGTGATTATTCGACGGTTATCGATGGTCGCAACCCGATCACTGATATTTGTTTCTTAGGTGATGAGGTGGCGGGAAAAGATGTCCTCGTCGTTGATGATATGATTTCGACGGGGCTGACCATGCTACAGACAGCCAAGCAATTAAAGGAAAAACTGGGCGCTCGCCGAGTTTTCTGTGCTTGTACCTTCCCGCTATTCACCCAGGGCATCCAAGCCTTCGACGAAGCATATGAATCTGGTTTGATTTCCAAAGTCTATGGCACAAATCTTATCCATCACAGTGAAGCACTTAAAACTGCCCCCTGGTACGTTGATACTGATGCCTCCCGCTTTATCGCTAAGATCATTGATGCGGTTAACCATGACTTCTCGACATCGAATCTCATGAATCAGACGGAGCGGATTAATGAGCTCCTCGAAAATCGACAACAAATGCTCGAATTTCTCCGTGAGAAAAAATAAGCAGATCCAATTTCGAGCCTTATTGAAATAGCTGGGTAACACGCCATTTGCCCAATAAAGAAGACTAGAGCCGACGGAAGAATAGTTCGTCGGCTTTCTTTTGTCTTCGGTACACTTGGCGATTTCGCATCGAGCCGATAATTCTCCTATTTTTGGAAATGTTCAAGAAGCAGATAGGCTATCACTAAGGCCAGTCCGAGCATAGCGATCGCCAGGACTGTCTTGAAGAGCTCAATTCGCCAACGTCGTTTGACTTCCTCATGCTCGGGTGCTTCCTGGCGTTCGGCCACCATCTTTAATTGACGCCGATGTGCCTCGAGTCGTGCCTGGTTAAATCGATCGAGGTCATCGGTCGTGATCGGTTGTGGCCAGTTTTCTCCAAAGTCAAAGTTGTCTTCGAATGAACGCCGCAAGCCTGTGTCGCCCTTTGCAAGACTACGGACGCTAAAGCGATCACTGAGTCGCACCGTCTCTTCCCGAGTAAGCTGGGGCTTCGCTGTCACTTCCCCTTCTGGCTCATCTTGGAGGCGGAGGGTTTCACTGAGCTTGGCTGATTTTCCATAATACCCATGTTCATAGAGACTCCGGTGCTGTTCTCCAGATTGTAGGGTCTTAGAAAGATCATCTTGCCAGCTTGACTTACTTACTTCATCCTCGAGCTCGATTTTTGGCCAACTGATCTTCAGTTCATCGACGCCTGAAAAGCGTTGGGTTTCGTGCCTTTCTTTTGCTGGCTCACTCTTATCCGAAGGTCCCCGATAAATCTTGATGTCTGAATCAATCTCGGAATTCACTTTTGGCCTGCAATCTACAGTACTCGCTTTTGCTGCATCTTCAAGTCCGAGATTGCTCCGATCCTGATGTTCCTGTGCTTGATTAACCGCGCTCAGAGAGGCCTGTACATCGAGTGGATGCGTATCCTGATCCAAGTCCGAATTGGACCTTATTTCGTCAGATTCAATCGTCTTGATCTCCTGGCGAGTCAGGTAGTCCTCATCACAATCGAGGACTTCTACGAGGATCAAAGAGATGTTGTCGCGGGAACCCGCCTTAAGTGCAGCTTCAACGAGGGCTTCCGCTTGCAGGCGCAGGTCTTTTTTATCAGCTAATAGCTTGGCTATTTGGCGATTGCTCAGAACGTCACTAAGACCGTCACTACAGAGTAGAAAAAAGTCGCCGTGTCGAAGTTCCAGGGCATCCGATATATAGGGATCGAGGCTGAGTTCTTGAGGAAAGATCCCGAGATGTTGGGTTAGGGCATGTCGATCTGGATGAAACTGGACCGCTGATTGAGGAATTAGACCTTGGTTGGCCAGGTTCTGGGCTTGGGTGTGGTCAATGCTCAATTGCTCGAGGACTCCCGATTGCCATCGGTAGATACGAGAGTCACCGAGATTTGCGAGATAGAATTGTGTATGACTTAAATAAAGGCAGGCGAAGGTGCTGCCCATCCGCCGTCCCTGGTATTCACAGATGCGGTCACATATCCGTTTATTGGCTTGGCGTAGATAGGAAGCGATCAAATGTCTAAAGTCGCTTCGAGGTCGCCGCAAAAGATGATTTTCCATCATTGAGAGGCCACTTACGGAGATCCAAGCCGCTTCTTCTCCATGGGCCTCACCACCCATCCCGTCACATACAGCAAAGAGAGCCGAATCGGCAATTTTTTCAAGGGCTTTTACATAGGTTTGTCGACCGTAAGAATACTCGCGCAGAGAGCCGGTAACGTAGATATTGTCTTCATTTTTATTCCGGGTACTACCGATATCGGATATCCCCACAGCTCGTAAGCGCAGCATGTCATCTCCTAGCAGACATAAGTACCATGATCCAGATAATTCTACAGGTCATTCTACAATAGCGCAGGGCATCTATACCGAGCTGCGTGTTAAAATAGTTAAAACTTTACTAAAGGAGCGAGATGGCATGGAACAAATTGAGAATCCTGTTGAATCACTCGACAGTTTGCGTGCGGGCGCGGCAATCTACTTCATCGGGATTGGTGGCGTCAGTATGGGAGGTCTCGCGAAGATGGCGCTCCAACTCGGTTATCGGATTGCCGGATCTGATCCTCATGAATCAGAGCGAACGAAGCAGTTGGAAGCCATGGGTGTTACGATTCACTATCAGCATCACCCGCAGTGGATCGAGGATTTCATGCCCGATGTCGTGATTTATACGGCAGCCATCCCCTACTGGAATGTCGAGATGCGGCGTGCTGCCGAGCTCGGTGTTCCCTGCATTGATCGTGCAGTATTTCTCGGGTGGCTGACCCGAGCCTACGATCACGTGATAAACGTTGCGGGCACCCATGGTAAGACGACGACGACCGCGATGATCTCAGATATTATGATCGAAACTCAGAGAGATCCAAGTGTTCACCTCGGTGCAGAGTTTGCCGACTTTGGTCATTCGACCGTACGCTTGGGGCGGACAGGAGATCTTCTGATTTCTGAAGCCTGCGAATACAATAATTCACTCCTCCACTTTCATTCGACGACTGCTGTCCTGCTTAACATTGATTACGACCACATGGATTTCTTTTCGGGCATTGACGATCTCATAGAGACCTTTGCTAAATTCACAGCAGAGCTTCCTGAGGGCGGACATCTGATTTACTGGCGTGATGGTGAGTATATTGAGCAGTTCCTCGAGCGCAGTACTCAACTTCGCAGTGAGGCTCGTGCCGGACGGATACATCGCCTAAGTTTCGGCATCGCTGACGCGGAGGTCCCGTTAGAAGACTTTCCGACAGCCGCTGATCGAGGGGGGATCGCTGATTATGCCGCTGCCAATCTCAGCTTCGAGGCCGGTTATCCAAGATTTGATGTCTATCGGCGTGGGATTTTCTATTGCAGCATTAAGTTATCGGTACCTGGTCGACACAATGTCTTAAATGCCTTAGCAGCGATTGCTGCGTCTGATGTGAATCGAGCGCTTCCAGAAGCTTGCGAACGCGCTTTGGCTCATTTTGAGGGGACCGAGGGGCGATTCACATTTAAAGGCAGGTATCACGGGGCAGAGGTTGTGGCAGATTATGCGCATCATCCCTCATCGACGGTGGCAACGCTCGAGGCTGCACGAGCATTGGCTAAGAAACGGATCCATGTCGTCTACCAGCCGCTTACCTTCGCGCGGGTCAAACAACTCTTCGATCGCTATGTCGAAGCCCTACGTGATTGTGAAGATTTGATTTTCTTTGAGATTTATTCTGACCGCGAATCGGATACCTTGGGAATGTCTTCGAGACTAATCTGCGAAGCTCTTCAACAAGAGGGTTGTCCTGCAGTCTTCGCTGAGGACTATCCAGCCATTGTTGAACACTTGAGCCGTGAGGTCGAAGCCGGAGATCTGATTCTCTTCCTCGGGCCAGAACAGGTTCGCTCCTTTGCCGATCGACTGGTTCGAGAGGCCTAGAGAATCACAATTCTGATACAAATAAGCCCGCCTCCCAATTCAATTGGGAAGCGGGCTTATTGCATTGAACAAGTTTAGGCTTAGTTCTCTTCGGAAGCTTCGCTCTCTTCCTGATCGATCTCAGCATCTAGCTCATTAGTAGCTGCTTCGAGAGAGATCACATCGTCGCCACTCTTCTCGATCGCATCTTCCTTTTCAGGAGCTCGATCGACCAATTCCGCAATGAAGACCTCATCACGTCCTGGATTTTGCGCATCGTTACGACGCTGTTCTTCGCTCGTCGTCGCCATGTAGATGGCTTCAAACTCCGGTCCATCAATCCGCTCAACCTCCATTAGGCGATTGGCAACGGCGTGGAGCGTTTCAATTTTATCGCGAAGGATACGAAGCACGTCTTGGTAACATTCATTGATAATCGATTTGACTTCATCGTCGATGATTTTAGCCGTTTCATCAGAATAGTTACTACTATGTCCATAGCTGCGACCGAGGAAGACTTCCCCATCGACTCCGCCATCGTCGAAGACCATATTAGGGAGCTTGTCGCTCATACCATAATTCGTGATCATTGCACGGGCAGTCTGATTGACCATTTGTAGGTCCCCCGAAGCGCCCGTCGATACTTCACCGAGGATAACTTCTTCGGCGCCTCGACCGCCAAGTGCATGTTTAATGCTTTCCTTAAGATGAGAGACACTGTTGAAGTAGAGATCTTCATGCGGTTTATAAGCCGTATAACCACCGGCGCCACCTGCTGGAATAATCGTGACGCGCTCGACGCGTTGTGTATGCGAACAGCTGCGTAGAATAATCGCATGGCCAGCCTCGTGGTAGGCCGTGAGGCGACGTTCCTGATCCGAGATAACATGACTCTTTTTCTCAGGTCCAACCATGACCTTAAAGACGGAATCCGATATATCCCGATAACCAATCGTATTTGACGAGCGCCGCGCTGCAGAGAGAGCTGCTTCATTTAAGAGGTTGGCAAGATCCGCACCCGTGAAGCCTGGGGTTAAGCGGGCAATTTCTTTAAAATCCACCTGAGATTCGATCGGCTTATTTTTCGCATGGACGGCGAGAATTGCTTCGCGACCGCGCATGTCTGGGCGTGACACCTGAACGCGTCGGTCGAAACGACCTGGGCGTAATAGAGCTGGGTCGAGAATGTCTGGGCGGTTGGTGGCGGCCATAACGATGGCTTCCAAATTAGGCCCGAAGCCATCCATCTCAACGAGCAGCTGGTTGAGTGTTTGCTCGCGTTCATCGTGGGAGCCACCGAGCCCCGCTCCCCGCTGTCGACCAACTGCATCGATCTCATCGATGAAGATGATCGAGGGGGCATTTTTCTTCGCTTGTTCGAAGAGGTCGCGGACACGCGAGGCACCGACACCAACGAACATCTCCACAAAGTCAGAACCAGAGATACTGAAAAAGGGGACGCCGGCTTCACCAGCTACCGCTTTAGCCAAAAGGGTCTTACCCGTACCTGGAGGGCCGACTAGGAGGATACCGCGGGGAATCTTCGCGCCGACTTTTTCATACTTTTTGGGGTGCTTAAGGAAGTCGACGACTTCTTGGAGTTCAGCCTTTTCCTCATCGGCACCGGCGACATCCTGGAAACTCACCTGATTCTTACTGGGATCGTGCATGCGAGCTCTGGAGCGCCCAAAACTCATTGCGTTTTTCCCATCACCGCCCTGACGTGAGTACATCAGCCAAATGAAAAATCCCATAGAGGCAAACATCAAAAGTGTGATGATGACGTTACTAATGACTGCGAAATTAGTTGGTTCGATGTAGTCATAACGGATTTTTGCTTGATCGAAGCGTTCGAGAATCTTCCCCATCCAAAAGGGGGATACTTGTTTGCGAATGACTTCCGGGAGCTTATTTTTTTCTGCCTTAAGGGTTAGCTCTAAGTTCGTCCCCTTAAACACAGCCGTGTCGACCTGTTTGTTGTCGACCTTTTCCATAATCTCCGAAAAGACGAGTGCGTCTTTTGACGAAGGACGATTAAAGAGTGCTGCGATGAGACAGATTCCAACGATGACTATCGCATAGAAGAGGAAACCGCCGCCTAAGCGTGGTTTCTTCGTCTTAGTAAATTTAGGGTTTAATGCCATGAAAGCTACCTCTTATTCTAGATCTGTTTTAGCGTCACGCATGATGTAGACTTCATCGAGTTGTCGATACTGCCCTGAGTAGTCGAGGCCGTAACCAACGATGAACTCATCGGGAATCGAAACTCCCTTATATTTAACAAAAATGTCAGTCTTACGTCGTGACGGTTTGTCGAAGGCCGTGCAGAGCTCAATCGATTTCGGGTTACGAGTCGAGAGCATCTCCGAAAGCTTCGCAAGTGTAAGACCAGTATCGATAATATCCTCAACAATGATGACATGTTTGCCGCTGATATCTTGGTCCAAATCCTTAATAATACGGACGACACCAGATGAGCGTGTGCCGGCCCCATAACTCGACGTTGCTATGAATTCGGTCTCGAGCGGCAAGTCAATCGCACGAAGCAAGTCGGCCATGAAGACAAAAGCTCCCTTTAAGACACATACGAGGAGGATCTCTTCACCTGCATAGTCTCTCGTGATTTCTGCACCGAGACGTTTGACCATCGCTTCAATTTCGGACTTCGAAATCAAAACCTTACCTGGGCACAGGCCGTCGATGGGTTTCATTGCATTACTACTCATGTCATTCATAACTACCTCTTGACACATATCCGTTTCTTCTGAAAAGTTAATTCTATCATCCTTCAATCGAAGGTAAAGTGACAAGACATCCCCAAAGGTCGATTCTGATCATAATCAAGATCATAGTACAGTCCTGGGATAAAGACTATCCGATGCTTATCTGTCAAAACTAGGAGGGCTGATGCGAGATACTGATCGATCTGTTTACTATGAAAGAATTGCTTCGCTCCCCGCTTTTTTCCTAAATGGAAGAGATAGTCCTGATCAGAGATCAGACGCCAGCAGAGATCGGATTTCTCGGTATAGAAATAGCTGTAGGCATCTGCTTTCGCATTTTTCGCCTGCTTCTGGATCGTAAAAGTTCGCCCAGCTCGCAAATGTTCAATCGTCTCGATGTTGGCCCGTGGTAAGCAATCGAAATCACTGCAATAGAGATATGTTCGATTAGACCAGGCGAGGAGCAGATTTCCTGCATTCGCCTCTCTTGAAATCATCAGATAATCGTTCCGACGAGTGAAATAAAATGACTTAAAGCTTCGATGAAGCTGAGAATGATTGTGCACATCTTCTTGCAGAAGGGATTTTAGGATCTCAAGCTCATGGTATGAATAGTCGATCACGCGTCGATCAAGCGCCAACTTAATCAGGCGCAGCGAAAGTCCTGCTGACAGTTCTCGAAGATTCACAATGAAGTAATCGGGCTGCTCCTCGCAGCATATTTGCTTCCATTTTTGATCTAAAAGCAGGTAAAGCAGAGCTTGGTCCTCTTCTAAATAACTTAGACTTCGTAGGAATTGCTTACGAATGCTAGGACCCAATTCAAGCTCGAGCTCAGGTAGGACTTGATGGCGGATGCGATTTCGCAAGTAATTTAGATCTTGATTGCTTGAGTCGTGTAAAAACGGAATATTGAAGGCACCGACAATCGCATCGAGCTCTGATCTCTGAAGTTGGAGCAAGGGGCGACAGAGTGCGCCTCGGACTGTTTTGAGCGCAACAAAGCCATCTAGTCCCGATCCGCGGCTGAGGTTAATGAAAAATGTTTCAATTTGATCATCTGCATGGTGGGCTAAGAAAACCCAAGGTGGCTTAGATTCCTTAAAGATATCTCCTGTCTGGCCATCCGTGAGCTGATCACGTAGTTCGGAGAGGGCCTGGTAGCGCTGTCCCCGTGCGCTAGCTTCTGGGCCGAATTTTAGACTTGCGACCTCTAGTTTGGGCGCCTTTCTTCCATGAAATGGAAGATTCAGTTCTTCAATAAATCGTCGAAGCTCAATTTGCTCATCGCTGCTCTCTGGGCGCCATCCATGGTCGAAGTGAAAGATGTGGAGATCGAATTGTCGCCCATGGTGTTGCTGGTAACGAAGTAGCGCGAGCAGGAGCATCAGGGAGTCACTGCCCCCCGATAAGGCAAGAATCATCGGATCATCAGCAAATGCTTCAGATAGGGATTTTGCCTCCGTATTAATAAAGTTTTCAATAGCGAGGTCCAGGACTTGAAACAAAGGCGCATCGCTGTTGATGAGTTTATAAAAGCCTCTGGCATCCAAATACATGGTTAAAACGGAATATCGCTGGAGTCTGTGGGCGAAAAATCTAAATCTCCGAAGCCGCTTGGGACGTCTTCAGAACTCAATTTAGGCAGTGAGCCAGGCTCGTATCCAGCATCGAAATCCTCGTCACTTAGATTAGCTGCTGGCCCACTCCCCTCGAGACTCTCATAATCAGCTGCGCGGCGTGAGATATGTTCCGGCGGAGCATCCGCATCCGTCAGCTGGTGCTTATTCGGATCGAGGAAGGTTGTGTATTGAGAGAGCCATTCGAGACGAACCGTGGCAGTTTTACCCGCACGGTTTTTCGCAATAATGATTTCAGCCTCCTCTTTAGGGGCCTCTTGGTCACGGCGTGTGTAGTAACTCTCTCGATAAATAAAGAGAACGCTATCCGCATCTTGTTCGATCGAGCCCGATTCGCGAAGATCGGATAGCAGCGGGCGTTTGTTCTGACGCTGTTCACACGCTCGGCTCAGCTGAGACAAGGCGATAACTGGAATCTGCAATTCTTTTGCGAGTAATTTTAAGTTACGTGAAATCTCGGAGATCTCTTGTTGGCGTGAGTCGTGTCGACCATCGCAGTTCATGAGTTGTAGGTAATCGATGATCACGAGGTCCATCGCTCGATTCTCAACACGCAACTGCCGACACTTCGAGAGAATCTGCATCGGAGTTGTATTGGATTGATCATCAATGTAGAAACCGATGTCGTAAAGCTTCTTCATTGCCTTACTGATCTCGTCGAAATCCTTACTCTCCAATCGAGTGGCATCATTTAAGAGCTCAGATGGAATCATCGCCTGGCTTGCGAGGACACGGTTGGCGATCTCCTCTTGACTCATTTCCATCGAAAAGAGGGCCACGTTCTTCTTTCCGAGCAGTGCCACACGATGGGCGATGTTAATTGCGAGGGCTGACTTACCCATCGCAGGACGCGCAGCGATGACGTTAAGTGTTCCCTTACGCAAACCAGACAGGGGTTGATCAAGTGATGGGAACCCAGAAGAAATGCCGAGGTGACTTTCTTTTGAATCATACATTGCGAAGAGCTTGTTAATCACATCAGAGATGACGTCTCCAAGTCGGCGCATATGTCCGTAGGAGCTATCTTCGCGAACTTCAAAGAGTTTGGCTGCAGCGAGGTCGAGGACATCGTCAGCGCTCTCGTGGGTATAACAGGCTTCACGACAGAGATCGAGAGCGAGAATAATTTGTCTGAGAAGTGACTTTTGATGGACGATGCGTGCGTAATTCTCGGCATTACTCAAGCTTGGAGCGGCGTCTAAGAGTTGGTTGAGGTACTGGATCCCACCAATATCGTCGAGCCGATTCATGCGGCTGAGCTGATCCATAACCGTGATGACATCAACCGCCTGACGCTGATTCATAAGGTTTCGTATCGCTTCGAAAATGATTCGGTGGATTGGTTCGTAAAAGTCATCCTCCCGGACTTGCGACACCACCTGGGCTAAGAGTTTCTCGCTCGAGAGCGCACAGGCTAAGACCGATCGCTCGGCCTCCGTCGAATGCGGTGGAACGCGTGAAAATAAAGCAGCACCGGACTGCTGATCAAAGGGCTGAGAATTGGGTAGGCTGGCCATTAGGATTCCAGAGCCTCAACATCGATATCAACGCTGCAGCTCACGTCGGCATAGATCTTAACATGGGCTTGGGTGCTGCCGACATTCTTAAGCTGGTGCTGGATGCTGATGTTGCGTTTATCGAAATCATAACCCGCCTCCTTTAGCACTTTTTGGATGTCCATGTTTGTGAGCGAGCCATAGAGACGTCCGCCTTCTCCAACCTTCATTCGAATCTTGAAGCGTCGCTGACTTAATTCCTCGGCTTGTTGCTTCGCCTCCTCACGCAGACGTTCGTGGCGTGCCGCCTCTGTCGCCTTCTTCTGTTTCACTTCGTGGAGATTTTTTGAAGTCGCTTCCAAGGCGAGATTCTTTTTAAAGAGAAAGTTGCGAGCGTAGCCATCGCTGACTTCGACGACTTCATCCGCCTTACCTAATTTCTTAACATCTTCGAGCAAAATAACCTTCATAATTGCATCTTCCTTTACTATCTAGAATCATGCCTACTAGTATAGCGATTAGTATAGCGAATTACGGATGCTCTTTCTAAAGCATCGAAATTTTAGCGTTCCTAGCTTTTGTCGCTGGGGACAAGCCAGATAGGATTTTAGATAACGGACTTTGGCATTCTCTTATGAGCAAGTGAAATGTTCATCTAAATGGCATTTGTTCAGAAAAATATGAACAAATAGCGCTGCTAAAAGCAATACTCGTCAAATTAACGGATTTCTATTGAATTACCCCTTTGCTTTTGATAAGTTTGCTGCAAATCTTGAAGCGAAAGTGTGGCAGAAATACTTATGCAAGATTCTATAGGTCAGTTTGTCGATTCGAAGTTAGGCCTCTTTATTCATTTTGGGCTCTATTCGATTCTCGGAGGGGAATTTGAAGGCAGATCCTATCCAGGTCTTGCCGAGTGGATTCAGACAGGACTTGATATCCCCCGACAACGCTATCGGCAATTAATGGAGGAATTTGATCCGAAGCAACTTGATGCCGACGCGATATGTGCACGCGCTGCATCTATCGGTTGTCGATACCTCTGCCTTACGGCCAAGCATCATGATGGTTTTGCATTATGGGACACATCTGCCTCCGATTTCAACTCTGTAGCGAGTCCCTGCGGGCGCGATCTAGTCGCTGAATTTGCTGAGGCTTGCCGCTGCCACGGTCTGGATTATTGCCTCTACTATTCACAAGCTCAAGACTGGGAGGATCCAGATGGCTACGAAGCGTACCACGATAATTCCCGGAAGGATGTCCGCGCTTACTTTGAGCGAAAGGTTTTTCCTCAGGTGGAGGAGTTGCTGACCAAGTATGGGGCGATCCGTATGCTTTGGCTTGATACACCGATGGAGACACCTGAGTACTTAGCCCGTCGTTTGCGTGATCAGATTAAGAGGCTTCAGCCCGACTGTCTTATTTCAGGACGAATCGGTTTTGCTTTAGGAGATTATCGAACATGCAGTGATAATCAGTTGCCCGCTCTGCCTCAGGATTTTGCATGGGAAGTTCCAGCCACAACCAATGGCAGTTGGGGCTTCAAGCGTTCCGATACTGATTGGCGTGATGGAATCTCGATTTTACGTGATTTTATTAAGGTTATCTCTCGGGGCGGCAATTACTTAATTAATGTTGGTCCTGATGGACAGGGGCAGGTACCAGAGGGTGCTTGGACGTCTTTGGCCTTACTTGAACATTATACGCAAGCGAATGCGGAGGCAATCTATGGCTCTCAGGCAACAGCTCCGTATGTTTACGATGATCCGAGGATTTTGCTCACTCAAAAAGCGAGGCATCTCTATTTGCATTTGATGGAGGCTCCAGGTAAATCTTCCATTGCACTTCAGCATATTATTGCTATACCGCAGACCTGTCGTCTCGTCTCAAAGCCTGAGCATGAACTCAAGTTCTTTGCAGGTAGAGATTTGGAGGGATTTAACTATTGGGAAATCGATCTGAGCAGTATTAAGCCTGAGACCTACCCACTCGCAATTGATATTGAACATTTATCTGAGGAAATTGAAATGGAAGCATTTTAGCGCTCTGGCGCTCATGAATCGACTCCAGCTGGATCTCTGCCTGAGAGTCAAAAGAGAAAGAGGAGGAATATCTATGAAACGCAATGCCAAGCACCGTATGGGAGTGCTAGCGACAGCTCTTGGTGTAGCGACTGCTCTCGTTAGCGGGATGCTTTTTGGGCCAGGTTATGGGAGAAGTCTCGCAGACGAAGCGAAGGATGAGAAGACGGCTGCTTCAGATGAACGTATAGAGATGACGATGTTTCGTTTGACGATGCCGAATGTCATCGATCTCGACAGCAATGACTTTACGAAGTATATCGAAGAGAAGACGAACATTCATTGGACCTTCCAAACTGCTGGAATGGATAATTCGGAAACCCAAGTCAACCTCGCGATGAGCACCTCCCCGTTGCCAGATGCCTTCCTCTTTTCAACGCCCAATGTGGCACGTTATGGTGTCCGTGACCATTTACTATTGCCTCTGGAAGACTTAATTGATGAGAATATGCCGAATCTCAGCGCATTCTTGAATGAAAATCCTGAGATTCGCAAGCAGATGGTTCAAATTGACGGACATATTTACGGCTTGCCATCGATTAACCAATGCTATCACTGTAGTTACCGCAATAAGATGTGGGTGAATATCAAGCATCTCGAAGAACTCGGGATGGAAGTTCCCAAGACGACAGAGGAGTTTAAGGCGGTTCTTAAAGCCTATAAGGACAAGCATCCCGAGGGAATTGGCATCGCTGGCTCGACGGATGGTTGGGGGCAACAATTCTATGATTGGATCAGCAATGCCTTCTTCTTGGATCCAGGGACAGCATCTGCAAAGGTGGCCGTTAGTTCCGAGGGTAAGATTTTTTCGACTGCAACCTTGGACGAGTACCGTGAAGCACTCAAATACATGAATGAACTCTATTCTGAGGGTTATATTTATGAAGCTGCTTTGACACAGAATCATGAGCAACTGCGTACCCTGATGAATGAAAGTGGTGAACCTGTCTTATTTGCACCTTACGGGACAATTTCGGACGCATTTGATGCACAGAGTAATCCGGAAGCCTATGCAGCTTATCGTGTGATTGAACCGATTGAGGGACCTGGAGGTAAGCGTTTCTCAACACACTTCAAATATGACGGTGTTGCTGAAAATAAGTTTGTCCTCAGCGTTGATTGTAAGGATCCGAAGGCGGCTCTCCGGTGGGCCGACAATTTCTATACTGTCGAAGGATACTTGGCCATGCAGTTTGGTGCCGATGAGGGGACGGACTGGGTCATGCATCCTGAAGGTGAAAAGGGACTCGACGGTGAGCCCGCTCTCTATCAGGTGCTCAATAGTTACTCTTCCGATCCGCAGAATCATGACTGGCAAGATATCGGTCTCAACTTCGCGACCGTCGCAACCCGTCTTGGAATGGCCATGCCACAAGATGTCGATATTGCCTCCGCTGAAGGCCTCGAGAAGCTTCTCTTTATTGAGACCCGCGATAAATGCGAGCCCTATGGTCAAAAAGAAGGTGATCCTGACGTGCTCCCAGCTCTCCATCTTGCCGCTGAAGAGGCGGATCAACTGCAGTTAATCAGTGAAGAGCTCACACGTTATATTGAAGAGAATCGGCTCAACTTCATTACAGGGGTTCTCGATGTCAATGATGATGCCGCATGGCAAAACTACATCGATGGTTTTGAGAGCTATGGGCTTCCCACGTTCATCGAAATCTATCAGCAGGCCTACGATCGCTGGAACAAAGGTTGATCATCCTTCAGTCTGCGGGAGAGGGCCCCTCTGGGGCCCTCGTCTTCTTGAGATCCATTGAAAATTAGGGAGACTCTAATGAGACGGCCTTTTCGAACACAACATTACCAATTTTGGCTTTTAATGGCTCTGCCCCTGCTCTACCTCATCATTTTCCACTATATTCCACTGGGTGGACTGGTGCTCGCCTTTAAAAATTACAATGCTCGCCTCGGGATTTTTCATAGTCCGAATGTGGGACTGACGTATTTCAAACAGTTTTTGGCTACACCGTCTTCACAGCGGATTATACGAAACACTTTTACGCTCGGCTTTTACTCCCTACTGGTGGGTTTTCCCTTTCCAATTCTTCTCGCAGTTATGCTCAATGAAGTTCGATCGAAGTTCTATAAAAAGACCGTTCAGATGGTCACCTACGCTCCCTACTTTATTTCAACGGTCGTAATGGTGGGCATGTTGATGCAACTTTTTGATCTTCGCAATGGAATTGTCAATCGACTCGTTGTTGCCTGCGGTGGAAATGCCATTAACTACTTTGGAAAACCAGAACTCTTTTCACATTTATATGTCTGGAGTGGTGTGTGGCAGGGGGCTGGCTATGCCTCGATTATTTATATCGCTGCCCTTTCTTCGGTGCCCCCGGAATTGAAAGAAGCAGCGATTGTCGATGGGGCCAGCAACTTTCGGAGAATTTGGCATGTGGATCTTCCCTGCATTGCTTCGACCATTGTGATGATGTTGATCTTCAACATTGGAGCAATTATGAACATAGGCTTCGAAAAGGTTTATTTGATGCAAAACCCGGCAAACACCTCTGTTTCAGAGATTATCTCCACCTTTGTTTATCGCATCGGTCTTAAAGGGGGTAACTATGGGTTTTCGACGGCTGTCGGGCTCTTCAATTCGCTTTTATCACTTGTCCTCTTCTTAATTGCAAACCAACTCAGTCGTCGTTACAGCGATACGAGCATCTGGTAAGGAGCTGTATATGTTCAGATCAATCTCTGCAAAATCAAAGGTGAACAAGTCTCGACGCATGAATGCAAGTTGTGGTGATCGAGTTTTCACATTCTTAATATACTTTTTCCTAAGTATTTTCTTTCTACTTGTTCTCCTGCCTCTGATCTATGTTGTCGCAGCCTCTTTTTCAGATCCACAAGCGGTGATTACGGGAAAGGTATTCTTGTGGCCAGTAGGTTTTAACATCCGGGGTTATCGAGCTGTTTTTAGTTACCATCGCATTACGCAGGGCTTTGCCAATAGTTTTTATTACATGATTTTGGGGACAATCATCAATATCGTTATGACGATGCTCTGTGCGTACCCACTCTCTCGCCCAGAGTTTAAGGCTCGACGAATACTCAGCGTCTTAATTCTCTTTACGATGATTTTTAGTGGGGGTTTGATTCCACTTTACATTGTGGTAAATCGCCTCGGCCTCGTTGATACGCGTTGGGCGATGATTCTTCCATCAGCAATGAGTGTGTGGAATGTAATGATAGCCCGCACTTATATAAGTAGCTCGATTCCCAATGAGTTGTACGAAGCTTCAGAGATCGACGGTTGTTCACCCATGGGCTTCTTTTTCCGCATGGTTTGGCCCTTAAGCAAGCCAATCATCGCTGTACTTGTTCTCTACTATGGTGTAGGCCATTGGAATAGTTACTTCAACGCGTTGATTTTCTTGCGGACTCCGGATCTCTTCCCACTTCAATTAGTCCTTCGCGATATACTGGTCGTAAATAAAATCGATCCGACCCTGATCAGTTCGGCTGAGGCGCTGGCCGCTCGACAGGGCATGCAGGACCTACTGAAGTATTCGGTAATCGTGGTTGCATCGCTGCCTGTGCTTCTACTTTATCCCTTTGTTCAAAAGCACTTTGTAAAAGGTGTTATGTTGGGGTCGTTGAAGGGTTAAGCAACTTACAAATTTCAAGCGATTAAAAAGAGACATAGCCTAAGCTATGTCTCTTTCTTCACTATAAAACATCTTAATCGAATTAAGCTTCTCTTTTATCTGAAAGGAGCGGAATCGTAAACTTGGCTTCATGCTTGTTGAAATCATCGTCGTAGACGATGAAGTAGATGCCAACTGTTTTGACTTCCTTATTGAAGGCAAAGCAATCTTCGGCTTCCTCTTGAAGACTGTCAGTGGGCAAAAATTGGGGGTAATTACTCATAACATTCGGATAGGATTTCCCTATGCGTTTATCCTGATCCGTTACAGTATCAGGATAGAGGACAAAGCCTCTCTGGAGACCAAGGTTCTCATAGCCATAATTAATGCATACGACGTATTTAGGACTGAAACCTGCCCTTTCGTCAGCGTAGGTGTTTCGTGCCTCACTGAGATAAACGCTATTGATTGAGACGCGGAAAAGCCCATCAACTTCCCAAATATCATCAGGACCTAATTTGAGAGGATCCTTCGTTAAGCCTGCTTCTTTTGACTTAATTTCGCTAGGGGCCTGACTGCTACTAGACTGCTCAGGGCTTATAGCAGTAGTGGGGATTTCTTCACTAGCGCTACTTTTAAGTGTTGATAAATCTTTTTCGACGGCTTCCTGGCGTTCTTCTAAGCTCGACTTGAGCGACTCGTGTTCTTCGGCAAGACTGGATCTTAGTGACTCGTGCTCTGCTGCAAGCTGAGAGGCCAAGCTGGCATCGGCAGAGTCCAGATTCTTGCGAAGCTCGATCTGATCATCGTAGAGGCTCGAAGCGATGGCTTGTTGGCGCATGGCGAAGTCGATCTCTAGATTTTGTTTTTCTTCGCTCATTTGTGAGTTCAGGTCAGCTTGGAGACGAGAAAACTTATCGTCGACTGATTTTTGTTCTTTTTCCAGTGCTTCGGAAAATTGCTTCTGTTTATCCTCGAGTTCTGATTGTAGAGAAGCTTCCAGTGACGATAAGCGGGATTCGTTCATCTTCGATAGATGCTCAATTTCCCCTGCAGACTTAGAGGATTGAAATTGATAGAGGAGCAACGCTAAACAGAGCATTCCGAAGATAATGAGCAGGACCCCTAACCAAGATGGAGCTCGTTTGGACATAGTTTCTGAAACCTTGTTTGGACTAGCTGACGCTTCGTTCTTCATTTCGATCATCACCTCCACTGCTGAGTTAATTACTGTAATGGATTAGCAACTGTCTCAAATATAGTTTAAAAACTACGAAAAAACCAGGAAAACGCAGGGACTTGCCCGATAAAACTACCCATGCTTTACAATGTCGACAGTTTTGTCCAATAAAAAAACTACCTCTAGAACTCACCGGAGGTAGTTTAAGTAAAAGCTAAGTAAACTCTGATTAGTCTTCCGTAAAAGGAAGCAGAGCTACGTGGCGGGCACGTTTAATTGCAGTAGTCAACATGCGCTGATCCTTAGCACAGACACCTGTCATACGACGGGGTAGAATCTTGCCACTCTCAGCGAGGAATTTCCTCAGGGTTGCAACATCCTTATAATCGACGTGATCGAGATGATCTGCGCAGAACTGGCATACCTTACGACGGGGGCGACGGCCACCGCGGCGTTCGAAACCTCTGTTATCTGCCATCTTAATTTCCTTTCTTAGACATTAAATGTCAAAAGGTAGTGATGTATCGTTGTCCTGATCGCCGCCGACACTCGCATCGAGACTCAAGTCATCATCGGAGAAATCACCGAAAGCGGAGAAATCATCTGATGTAGAAGTAGCTGTAGAGCCGTAAAAGCTCTTATCACTCCCGTAAGAGTTCGACTTCGGAGCGTATTCGTTCGAGTAGGAGCGATTGCCTGAAGAGGACTGGTTGCGTAGTTTATCACGTTCATCACGATTGTCGACGAGTTCTACGTCATCGGCGACCACCTCTGTGTATGTTCTACGACTGCCATCGTTATCCGTGTAATTTCGGACCTGGATCGATCCCCAAACCGCGATTCGAGAACCCTTAAAGTAACGTTGGCTTACGAATTCTGCCGTGTTTCTCCATGCCACAACTGGGATGAAGTCCGTAGGCCTCTCCCCGTTCGCATCGCGATAACGGCGATCAACGGCTACCGTGAACCGGCAAACCGAAATATTCGAATTTGTCTTCTTCAACTCTGGATCACGTGTTAAACGTCCCAGAAGAACAACCTTATTCATCACCGACCTCCAAATCTGTCACTGTAATTCTTAAGCGTCAACGCGCGTAACTAAGAAACGCAGGACCTTATCGTTGATGCGCAGTACGCGCTCGAGCTCACTCGGGAACTCTGCATCGCTCTCAAACTGAACGATAACATAGTTGCCCTCGCGCTGATCTTCGATCTCGTACGCCAGTTGCCTGATTCCCCAATCGTCGACTTCGACGTTCTGAGCTGCTTCCTTCACCATATTCTGAATCTTCTCGTTCATTTCGGTGAGACCTTCAGCTCCTAGTTGAGGATTCAACACATAAAGCAATTCATATTTTCTCATGTCCGTAACACCTCCTCCCGGACTAACGTCCCCTATGCGGGGCGAGGATTAAAACTGTAAAAACAGCATCGATTGATGATAGCATGTTTTCAACATAATTCAAGAGCCGAATCTAGAGTGGCTCTTCTCTAAATCGTTGGTAATAATTTAGCGCCAGAAATTTTCCATCTCGAATGACCGCTCGTTCTAGCCGGCCTACAAATCTGAATTTGCAACGCTCCATCAATTTTGCAGAGGCTTCATTTCCCTCGATTGTATTCGCAACAATCATTTCCAGTCCCATCTGATCGAAGAGGAAATTGCAAAAGATTTCGATCGACTCACTAGCTAGACCCTGTCCCTGGGCAGCTGGGACAATACAAATTCCGAGATAGCAGTTCCGATTTCGCTGATCTAGGTCATCGAGGGTTAATAGGCCGATTACCTTTTGAGATGCGTTGGAAATAACTGAATATAACTGAGATCCAGCCTCAATCCACTTACTCAAGTCCTTCGCCAAAGACTCCTCGTCGTAAATACGATAGTCCTCTATGAGCAGATATTTCATTTCATTCCAGGATGAGAAACTCGGTAAGAGGTCCTGGCAGTCTTTTTCGCAATAAGGCCGTATGGAAATTCGTTGATTATTCATTCATTTCTCCATTAAGGAATCGGCATGTATAACGCTTGACCAGTGGCGATATAGACTTGACCATTGATAACGCTAAGTCCATTGGCTTCGATGATTTTGTAGGCGTAAAATTCTGGATTTTCGTAAGAGGCATATACGTATCGAGCGATTCCGAAGAGGTCTTCGCCAGGGACGAAGTACCAATATCCACCGGGCTTAACAAGATTCCCCGCTTCATAGGGAACCATGGAATAGACTGGTGGCTGAGCTTGTCCCGCTTGGATGCTAGCATTCGGCTTCGAGGGAGTACTGGAGTGATCGAGTTCTAAAGCAGGTACGTCCGTACTACTGTTGTTTCCCGTGTTTGTTCTGGAGTCCGAATCACTGGAGCTATTAAACTGCCAATTACCATTTCCTGAATTTTCAGATGGGCTACCAGGCGCCGCACTGGTCCCAGCTTGCTTGGACAGAGACTGCTCAGCATTAGAACTGTCGTCCTGGGCTGGATTGGAATTCGACGACGCAGCATTTAAAGATGGCGCCGTATCGACTTGATTGGATTTCGACGACTCGGGGCTCTTCGACTTGTCCTGACTTGCCCGCTTGCTCGCACTCGAACTGGGCTTCGTAGCCTTATTCTTATTCGTTCCAGTCGTGCTAGAAGCTCCGGCACTTGTTTGATCCTCGCTTGTGCTTGATTGGGCATTTCGAAGTTTT
>JAUNVS010000022.1:24384-24848 GCA_030537565.1 Eubacteriales bacterium
CTGTTTCAAGGCAGAATCCAGAGATTCACTAAGCGAGGTGAAAAAGCTCGATTCCGATGAGATGAAGTAGTCATCTCCGATCTTCTCTAAGTCAATCCGGCCATCCCGACTCTCACGTGAAGACTCTTCTTGCCCCCACAAACGCATTTGCTCTAGAACGTAATCGGATAATTTATTTGCGTCATCCGTTTTCACTTCTGTGGCAAGCATATCGTCGATAAATTTCGTCAACTTTTGCTGATATGGAACTGCTTTATACAAACTATATTTGATTGGAAATGAAGTGCTGGCATCCTCCTTCGCATCGCCTGCGACAAAGTCAACATGTAATGAACTCAGGTAATTCTTCAAAAGATCAGGATCCCAGGTTTTGAACTTACGCATGACCGATTCACGAGCATCGGGTGGGAAACTCTCGACTACCTCATCGAGCTTAGCTTTTGTAAGATTGTTGACGAAGCTGT
>JAUNVS010000023.1 GCA_030537565.1 Eubacteriales bacterium
ATGAACATACGGAGTATTTAGATTGCATCCGCATAACCAGGCTACCGTGGTTGGAACGTGTCGCCTTCTTATCCACGAGATGAATGTCGAAAACGAGGGCTCGATTTTGATTAGAAATCAGAACGTAGTTGAACTCCTCATCTCCGAGCTCATCGGCTTCAATTCGATCGATCCCTACGATCGGGAAACGATCGGAGCAGACTTTTACAAGCTTACGACGATTCTGTACGGTTTCGTAACTCTTTACATCGACCCGGGAAACACGGCCATTGGCATATGCAAATACCATTTCTCCTTCATAGTCACCGGCAATAGTCATATAGAGGATCTTTTCATCACGCTCAAGCTCTAGGAGATTACTCAGGTACGTCCCCCAATCCGACGGTTTATCGTCGTTAATCTCATAGAGGCGGAGCTTATAAAGTTTGGCGCGGTCACTAAATAGTAAGAGCTCCTGTTTGTTACTGGACTCGAGAGTCTGAACAATCTCGTCGCCCTCTTTCAACTTCAAATCGCCTGCAGACCTCAGGCTGGTTAGGGCCAATTTTTTCAAATAGCCCTCGCGAGTTAAGAAGAGTTTGAGGTTAAAGTCCTCGATCATATCCTCTTTCTCAATTGTCTGGATGGAGCTCGCATCAATAAGTAGAGTCCGACGTTCGCGGCCATAGCTCTTTTTCACGCGTTTCAGCTCGGCGATCATGACATCGTCTAACTTAGACTGATCATTTAGAATCTCATCGATCTCAGCAAGCCGAGCCTCGATCGATTCGATTTCAGCACAGCGCCGGAGAATGTACTCACGGTTGATATGCCGTAATTTAATTTCTGCGACATACTCTGCCTGCTCTTCGTCGATCTTGAAACCCGCCATCAAATTGGGGACAACATCGGCTTCCTTTTCCGTCTCTCGAATGATCGAGATCGCCGCATCGATATCGAGCAGAATCATCGCAAGCCCCTGGAGCAACTTGAGCTTATGGGCAAGTCGCTCCGATTCAAAGCGAAAGCGACGTTCCAAACAGGAGCGCCGGAATTCGATCCAAGCATCGAAGATTTCAGCAATCCCCATAACTCGTGGCTGCCCATGAACGAGGATATTAAAGTTACACGAGAAGCGACTCCTGAGCCCACATTGATCGAAGAGTTTGTCCATTAGCAGTTCCGGATCTGTCTGTCGCTTGTAATCAATGCTAATTCTCAGACCAGAAAGATCGGTCTCGTCGCGGACGTCATTTATTTCTCGAATTTTGCCGTCTTTTACGAGATTGGATATTTCATTGATGATGCCTTCAATCGAGCTCGTATAAGGAATCTCATAAATTTCGATAAGCTGTTCTTTTTTATGGACTCGATATCGCGCCTGAAGACTGAAACCGCCACTCCCTGTCTCATAGATGGCACGCATTTTCTCAGGCTCATAAATCAACTCCCCACCGCCTGGGAAATCTGGAGCGGGCATGTATTTGAGTAGATCGCAACCTGGATTTTTCAAATGGGCAATACAGGCATCACAGACTTCAGCGAGGTTAAACGAGGCGATGTTCGATGCCATACCGACTGCAATTCCCTGATTGGCGTTGACAAGAATCGCTGGGAAGGTCGCAGGTAGTAGGACTGGCTCTCGCATCGTCGAGTCGTAGTTATCGACGAAATCAACCATATTCATATCGATACCGTCGAAGAGCTCTGCCGCGAAATCATCGAGTCTCACTTCGGTATAACGAGGAGCCGCATAAGCCATTTCACTCGAGTACTGTTTTCCGAAGTTGCCCTTTGAGTCGATGTATGGGTGAAGCAGGGCCTCATTTCCTCGCGTCAAGCGGACCATTGTCTCATAGATCGTCTGATCCCCATGAGGGTTGAGTTTCATCGTCTGGCCGACGACATTTGCCGACTTCGTACGCTTGCTATGGAGCAACTTCATTAAGTACATCGTATAGAGAAGTTTACGATGGCTTGGCTTAAGTCCATCGATCTCGGGCAGGGCGCGCGAAACGATGACACTCATCGCATACGGCATATAATTATCTTGCAGCGTCTGAGTGATTCGCTCAGGACGGACCTCGCCTTCCTCCTCGAGATGGATCTCAGGAATGGGCTCTTGGCCACGCTTGCGCTTCGATTCTGATTCTGACTTAGATTTCATCTTACTCATTTCCTAATTATTTCAACTCAAAGACCGCCCCGTTCGGCCCGCCATAGACAGGGATATCACGCGAGATCCAAGGCTTCGAGATACATCGAACCATAATCACGGATGTATTCCTTTCGCCCAGCCAAGTTTTCACCGAGGAGGAGATCGAAGACATCCGCCATATCGGCTTCAGCTTCTGGCAGGATCTGAATCAATCGCCGAGTCTGCGGATTCATCGTCGTTTGCCACATCATCTCAGGCTCATTTTCACCGAGACCCTTCGAGCGTTGAATCGAACAGTGTGACTCACCGAGTTCTTCTAAAAGAATTGCCTTTTCCCGCTCATCGTAGGCAAAATAGCTCTGTTCTGTCTTCCCACGCTTATAGGAAATCTCATAGAGTGGGGATTCAGCGATGTACACTTTTCCTACTCGGATCAAGCTTGGCATCAGGCGATAGAACATTGCCAGGATCAGGGTGCGGATCTGGAAGCCATCGACATCTGCGTCGGTACAGATGATGACTTTATCCCAGCGAAGTTTATCGAGCGAAAATTCAGAATCGAGGCCTTTTTTCGCCTGAGCTTTTGAGGATTTGCCACCCTTTTCAAGCTCCACGCCACAACCCAAGACTTTAATCAAATCCGTAATGATATCGTTCTTAAATATTTTCCCATAGTCGGACTTCAGGCAGTTTAGGATCTTTCCGCGAACCGTCATCACCGCTTGGAAATCTGAATCTCGCCCCAATTTAACGGAGCCGAGAGCCGAGTCACCCTCAACGATATAGAGTTCGCGTCGATTGATGTCGCGACTGCGACAGTCAACAAACTTCTTAACGCGATTATTGATATCGACATTCCCCATCAACTTGCGCTGGACATTGAGACGCTGCTTCTCAGCAGACTCCCGGCTTCGCTTATTGATCAGTAGCTGTTCCAGAATCCGCTCGGAAGCGGCTTGGTTCTCGATGCAGAAAAGGTCAATTTGCTCACGGAGGAAATCGTTGATCAAGTATTGGATGTAGCGGTTATTAATCGCTTTTTTCGTCTGATTCTCATAGGATGTTTGTGTGGAAAATGAGCTGATAACAATGAGGAGGGAGTCCTCGATATCTTGGTAGCTGATCTTTGACTCATTGGCCTTATAGAGATCACGTTGCTTAAGCACCTTGTCAAAAGCGGCAACAAAGGCTTGACGCACCGCTCGATCTGGACTACCACCATACTCCAAAAAGCTTGAATTGTGATAATACTCCTGGCGAGGCGAGTGGTTATTAAAACAAAAGGCGATATCTGCCTTCACGCGATAATCCTTTAAATCACTACGATCACGGCCCTCCCCTTCGCAGTGCCAGAGAACAGGCTCACAGAGCCCCTGCTGACCATCGAGCTCCTCGACATAGGCGAGAATTCCCTCTGGATACAAGTATTCAAACGATTCACCCGTGCCCTCATCGACAAAGGAAAAACGGATCCCCGCATTAACTACCGCCTGCTGTTTGAGAACTCTCTGGAAGTACTCAAGTGGGATATCGGTCTCCGTGAAGACTTTTCGATCTGGTTTAAAGCGCTGCCGGGTCCCCGTTTCTCGCCGACTCGATTCTTCTTTTTTTAAGCCCCCAATATTCTCTCCAGCTTCAAAATGAAGACTGTAATGATAACCATCACGCCAGACATCAACATCAAAAAGCTCCGATGCATACTGGGTAGCACAGGCACCTAAACCATTTAGACCAAGTGAGTACTCATAGTTTTCCGCATCATTATTATTGTACTTACCACCAGCATAGAGCTCACAATAGACCAACTCCCAGTTATAGCGTTCTTCTTTGCTATTGTAATCGAGCGGAATGCCACGACCGAAGTCTTCAATCTCAATACTGCCATCCGCGTAACGCTTGCAGCGGATCTCCCGCCCATAACCCTCGCGTGCTTCGTCAATCGAGTTTGACAAGATCTCAAAAAAGGCATGCTCACACCCGACGATATCGTCGGAGCCGAAAATAACCGCAGGGCGTAATCGCACCCGTTCAGCGCCCTTTAATGAGCTGATCGATTCATTGTCATAGCGTTTCACATTTGCCATTAATAATTCCTACTTATCTTATTTTTGCTTCTCACCATAGTTGGTCTCCTCGTAAAAGGCGTTTCGAAAGTCCCCCGCCTGATCGAGGCAGATCGCAATTCTCAGCGCCTCTGTAAACTTCTTCAGGAAATAGAGATTGTGATACGAAAGCAAATAGGCACCAAGCATCTCATTTGCCTTTACCAGATGTCGGATATAGGCCCGTGAATAATTTCGACAGGCTTCACAATCGCATTCTTCACTTAGCGGCTTAAAATCCCACTCATACTGTTTGTTTCGGATATTTTCACGCACCTGTTCACCAAAGAAAGCTCCATTTCTCGCCCAGCGAGTCGGCAAAACGCAGTCGTACATATCAATACCGCGTAGAGTTGCCTCCAAGATGTAATCGCAGGTCCCAATCCCCATCAAATACCTTGCTTTCTGCTCGGGTAGATATGGACGAACGACATCGAGGATTTGATTCATCAGCTCGGGAGGTTCTCCGACGCTGAGCCCACCAACCGCCACACCTGGCGTATCGTAAGAGCAAATCGCCTTTGCATTTTCGATACGAAGATCCTCGTACATCCCTCCCTGAATGATGGCAAATAGAGCCTGCTCATCGGAACGCTTATGGGACTTAATACAACGTTCAAGCCAACGAACAGTTCTCTGGCTAGAGTTCTTAACGTAATCATGACTGGCTGGGTATGGATTGCACTCATCGAGTTGCATGATGATATCAGCGCCAAGCGCATTTTCAATTTCCATACAAATCTCAGGCGAGAGGAAGAGACTTCGGCCATCGAGGTGGGATTTAAATCGCACGCCCTCCTCTGTGATATTTCTTAGCTTGGCCAAAGAAAAGACCTGGAAGCCACCCGAATCCGTGAGAATCGCCCCCGGCCAATTCATAAATTTATGCAGGCCACCGGCTGCAGCCACAATCTCATGAGAGGGTCGCTGCCACAAATGATAAGTATTCGCTAGGATAATCCGATTTCCCATTGCTGCGACCTTATCGCAGCTAACGCCCTTAATCGTCGCCTGTGTACCGACTGGCATAAATACGGGTGTCTCAATTGAAGCATGCGGCGTATGGAGGATCCCCGCTCGCGCCCCAGTCTGACGACAAACGTGCTGGAGCTCATAGTAAACAGGGCCAACACTCGCTGGACGCGTCGAGCTCTCGGCCTCGAGACGCAGCTCAGCCTCTTCCCGTCTTGCTAAGTAGTCTTTAATTACCGACATCCGCCACCTCCATGCGCCTGCTCTCCATCGTCAAAAAAGACTTCATCAAATGCAATGTCAGAGACTTGTTTCGAGCGATCTGAACCCTTCCAGAGTAACATGGCATCACCAAAGGAAAAGAAACGATAGCGCAATTCAACCGCCCGTCGATAGAGGGCGAGGGCATTTTCTCGACCAATAAAGGCTGATACCAACATCAACAATGTTGACTCTGGAAGATGAAAATTCGTAATCAACCCGTCCAGGACTTTGAACTCATAGCCTGGGTAGATGAATATCGATGTCGAAGCAGAATGAGCTTTTAGATGACCAAAGTCAGTCGCCACACTTTCGAGGACTCGGCACGAGGTCGTCCCAACAGCAATCACGCGATTGCCGCGCGCCCGACAGGCTTCAATCGCTGCCACCGTTTCCTCTGGCAGAACGTAGTACTCACTGTGCATTTCATGGGATTCGACATCTTCAACTTTCACTGGACGAAAGGTTCCGAGGCCAACATGGAGGGTTACAAAGGCGGTTTCAATGCCCCGGGCTCTAAGCTTTTCGAGGAGCCTCTCAGTAAAGTGAAGTCCAGCCGTCGGTGCTGCTGCCGACCCATCCTCCTTCGCATATACAGTTTGATAGCGATCGGGATCTGCGAGGCGTTCTTTGATGTATGGAGGCAGGGGCATCGTTCCTAGCTCTTCAAGACGCTCTTGGAAGATTCCTCGATAATGGAACTCAATTTCGCGTTGACCATCGGAGAGCTGGCCCGTACACACGGCATAAAAATCATCACCAACCCCGAAATCGATGCGATCACCGATCTTTACACGCTTCGCGGGCCGTAAGAGGCAGGCATATCGATCCGCCTCGATGCGATGTAAGATCAAGACCTCAATCGCACGCTCCATGCTGGGCTTGGAACCGAAGAGCCGGGCTGGAATCACCTTGCTATTGTTCAAGACCAGGAGGTCCCCTGGCGATAAGAGATTGAGAATCTCATAGAAACGATGATGCTCGAGGCGCTGAGAGTTTGGATCATAAAGCATTAAGCGTGAGTGGTCGCGCTCAGGGCTCGGATGTTGGGCGATCAGCTCCTCTGGAAGCTGGTAGGTAAAATCACTAGTTTGCATAATCAACCTGACAAAAAATTAATGGTCTTCTTCAGTGGAAGAATTGGACTCTGATCTTAATACGGCCGAAGTCTCTTCCGCTGTACTCGTCTCGATTCGGTCAAGCATAAATCGCTTGATCTGACGTTGGACGTAAAAATTTACCACGAAGAAGTTTAATGAAAAAGCGAAGAAGAGGTACCAGATAAGTGCGAGAAGTGGTGCAATCGAGAATGGCAGTAGGTAAAAGAAAAGCGCTGGGATGACGAAGAAGATCAGAAACGTATTAAGTACGAGTAACAAATTCTGAGGCAGTCGCAATATGGCAAAGAGGGCTGAATTCTTGACCACTTGCTTCAGCTTAAGATCAAAAGTAATCAGTAACGGATAGATATAAAACTGCATCATCGCAATGTAGATAAAGACGAAAATTAAGAAGACGAGGCAAAAAGCCCTCAACCAAGCTAAGTGAATCTGCTGAGCATAAAAGGAAATCGCAAAGAGGACGACAAAGTGTGCGACGAAACTCCCGAGACCAACGAGCAAGCTCTGCCGGAAGTTATCAACGAGGCAGTCTTTAAAATCCATCCATAGAAAAGCATGGTCTTCGCGTGAAAAATTGCGAAATAGGAGGGTCGATCCCGCATGGACCGGGCCGAAAACCTGGAACATCAGACCGACTGAGAAAAAGGTGAAGAGGATCTGGAATATCAGATAGATGAGACTTGCCTGCTGCAAACTCTGAGCCTCATCGACCTTCGAAACCAGTGACTGTAGACGTTCGCTAAGGCTGAGGACCGAAAAATTAGGAAAGAGAAAGGCCAGAAGTACAGAGTTTGCGAAATAGGCTAAAACCAGGATTGGCAACGAGAACAGCAGGTACTCCAAATTGCACGCAATTAAGGTCCAGAACTTACGAAAATAGATCTGGAAGGCATGCTGAACTGGAGGTGGCGTGGCTTCGTCACGGTCAACCCCAGGTCCCTCTTTTGTAAAATCAAATAGGCCAAATAAACCTGCCATTTCATCCTCCAAATAGATATACGAGCCGTCATCTAGTCCGACTTCATGAACTAATCTCCATGGCCTGCCAGCAGCTCTGGACAGAACTCTGCGCCATCGAGATAGGCCTCTAACGGCCCCAAAGCCTCTGAAATTATATGCGCCCGCATATGGGCTCGCAAGAAATCAGCTGACTCCCGCTCTTCCAGACTTGTCATAAAATCCAAAAGTCGACGCAGACTGCGAGCGGCATAATGACCAGCACGCCGTTTCTTATCTCGGATCTTAAGTTCTAGAGGAGCCAAGATACCGAGGTTGGCTGTCATCGGCTGGTAGTCCTTTGTCGAACTATTGAGATAGTGCTGGAGAGCCCCCAGCATTGTCTCAGCTGGGAGAATCAGGGGCTCTTCCCCACGACTCTGCAGATAGATATTTAAGGCAGCAAGCCGTCCAGAAGCGATTGCGGGGACGTACCCTTCGAGACCAGTGATTTGTCCCGCGAAGAAAATAAGTGGGTTCTTCTTCGCAGAAAAATTCAAATTTAGACAGCTCGGAGCATGCAGATAGCTATTTCGATGCATGACCCCATAGCGGTAAAACTCCATGGATTCCAGACCAGGGATCATCGAAAATACACGTTTCTGCTCAGGAAATTTCAGACGCGTCTGGAAGCCGACCAGATTCCACATTTCTCCGTGTGTGTCTTCACGACGAAGCTGAACACAGGCATAGGGACGGCGACCAGTATGCGGATCGATGAGGCCGACCGGTTTTAGTGGACCAAAGCGCATCGAATCACGACCAGTGCGAGCGATCTCCTCAATCGGCATGCAGGCTGAGAAGAGATGCCGACGTTCGAAGTCATGAATATCGGCCACTTCAGCGGAAACCAGGGCTTCGTAAAACCGCTCATATTCCTCGCGCTCCATGGGACAATTTAAGTAGTCTTGGTCAGCCCCAGGATTTTGATAACGCGATGCGGAGAAAACCCGGCCAAAATCGATCGAGTCACGGGCAATAATCGGAGCTGCCGCATCGAAAAAATAGGCACGTTCAGCAGCAATCTCGGTCTGAATCGAAGCCAGCAGCTCTGGCTCGGTCAGAGGTCCAGTGGCAATCAGACTTAAATGGCCCGGATCGATGCAATCCACACGAGCCTCACGAACTTCAATCAGCGGATGATTGCGTATCCGCTCACTCACTTGGCTAGAGAACTCCTCACGGTCGATAGCGAGAGCACCACCGGCCGGAACAGCATGCTTCATGGCCATCGGTAATAGTTCTGATCCAAGTGCTAGGGCCTCATACTTCAATAGCCCTGAGGCTGAGTTCAAGCGTCTCGCCTTTAATGAATTGCTACACACGAGTTCAGCGAAGTCCCGACTATGGTGGGCCTCAGTCATCTGAATTGGCTTCATCTCAAAGAGCTCGACTCGGATTCCAAGTTCGGCAAGGCTAAGAGCAGCCTCGGCCCCCGCCAAGCCAGCACCGATAATACGAGGCAGAACTGCCTCAGCCCCGCCCCTAGTCATAGAATCATTTTCGTTCAACTTATTCATTGGCATCGTCAGCCTGAGCTGGACTTGCACTCGGCGTGCTTTTTTTACTTCGACGAGATGCTGAAGTTTTAGTTTCTACGACCTCATCGCTCGTCTCACTCCCCTCCGTGGCTTCCTCGCTGATTTTCAGCTTTGACTTAGCGCCACGTTTACGCGTCTCACAATCGGAATTTGAACAGCGAGGTTGGGCTTTACCCCTCCCACGCATCTTGTGGAGTTCCATATACGACCCACAGATCGGGCAATTCTTCCCGTCAATCGGGAGATCCCACGAGATAAATTCGCATTTGGGGTCATTCTCCTTTTCACAAACGTAGAAGATCTTCCCTCGCTTCGATTTCAACTCGAGGAGTTTGGACTGACAGAGCGGGCAATGGCCCTCAACATAGACTTTAATCGGGCGAGAGTAGCGACAATCCGGGAACTTCGAACATGCGATAAACTTCCCGTAGCGCCCCTCACGATAGACCAAGTCAGCGCCACATTCAGGGCAGGGCTCACCAACGGGCTCGACCCGACTCGCCTCCTTTTGGATGGTCTCTCGAGCATGTTCAATCTTTTCATGAAAGGGTGGATAAAAGTTCGATAAAATTTTTACCCAATCTTCATCACCCGTTTCGACCTGATCGAGCCAGCCCTCCATATCTGCCGTAAATGAGGTGTCAACAATCTCAGGAAAATTCGCAATCAACAGTCGCGTCACCGTCTCCCCGAGTTCAGTTGGTCGGAGACTTCGCTCCTCTTTTTCAACATAGTGAGCTCGGTCTACAATCGTATTGATCGTCGGTGCATATGTCGAGGGTCGTCCAATCCCTAAACGTTCCATCTCACGAATTAGGCTGGCCTCAGTGTAGCGCGCTGGGGGAAGTGTGAATTTCTGCCGCGGATCTAGCTTTTGAAGTTTGAGGCGCTCGGACACTGTGAGCTCTGGCAGGTTTTCGACCTTCATGTCCTCATCGTCGTCCGCCTTCGAATCCGTTTTACTAGTTTTGCTGATCGGATCTCCGTAGGCAGCGAGGAAGCCTTTAAAGCGCACCCGCTCTCCACTGCTTCGAAAAATGCGACTCGCAGCAATGCTATCGATTACTAAAGTATCAATCTCCGCATCAGCCATTTGCGACGCCATAAAGCGATTCCAAATCAGTTCATAGAGGCGGAATAGATCGCGCGACAGTGAGTCTTGGACAGCAGACGGGGGCAGATCAAAATGGGCCGGTCGGATCGCTTCGTGGGCATCCTGAGACTGGCTCTTATTCTTATAGAATCGAGCCTTTTTGGCGAGGTAAGCTGAACCATAACTCTTCTCAATATAATTCTTGGCTTCCTTTTGGGCCTCGGTAGATATACGCACCGAGTCCGTACGGATGTATGTAACTAATGAAGTCTGACCCTGGCCACGGATCTCGACGCCCTCATACAATTGCTGGGCGAGCATCATGGTCTTCTTCGATGAATAATAAAGACGGCGCGAAGCCTCCTGCTGGAGCGTCGACGTCGTAAACGGCGCATAGGGCCGTCTCTTCTTCGAGCCCTTTCGCAAATCATGCACCGTAAATTCAGCCGACTTCAACTCCGCTAAGATTTCTTCGACCTCGGTCTGATTCTTCGGTCGATGTTTCTTAAGCTTATTTTTTTCGAGATAGCCCTGGTACTGCGCCCTGAAACTCTCTTTGGACTGAGTCTCAAGATCGGCTGCAATTGTCCAATATTCTTCAGACTTGAAATTGCGAATCTCATCTTCCCGATCGACAATCAGGCGTGTTGCCACCGATTGGACTCGACCAGCACTCGTCCCGCGTTTAACCTTCTCCCAAAGAAGCGGACTGAGCTCATAACCAACCAAGCGGTCTAAAATACGCCGAGCCTGCTGAGCATTAACGAGATCAATGTCAATGTGACTTGGCTTAGCAACAGCAGCCCGTATCGCCGGCGCGGTAATTTCATTAAAGCGGACACGGCAGGCAGCCCCCTCATCGAGCTTTAAAACCTTAGTCAGATGCCAGCCAATCGCTTCACCCTCGCGGTCAGGGTCAGTGGCGATGATAATCTCAGAGGCAGCCTCGGAAAGCTGCTTAAGCTCTTTTACCACCTTTTCCTTACCGGGCATAGTCACATAGCGGGCCTGGAAATTCTTATCGACGCGCACACCAAGGGTCGAAGAGGGTAGATCGCGGATATGCCCAACTGAGGCAGCAATCTTATACTCTTTCCCGAGGTAGCGACCGATGGTCTTCGCCTTCGCTGGCGACTCGACGATCAATAGTTTATAGGCCATGATTTTTTCAACCTCCCGAAAACTCAAGCTCAAGTATATATCTACTTATCCCGGGCTTGTCAAAAGATATGCGCCTCTCTGTTGACGAACTAATCGCAAAAGTTGGAGTCGCGTTAAAGCTGAATGGATCTTAGAGAGCTCGACTTGGAGGCTTGTTTGAAGCATCGATACCGTCTTTTCTCCACTTCTTAACTGGCGTAGGATTTCTCTCTCCAAACCTGTCACATCGCCATAAATCCAGGGCATTTCTTCAGAAACGGGGCTAAAGTCATCGAGGGGCTGGGTCGCTCTATTTTTCAAACTCTTGAGACAGTCTATTAACGAATCGACCCCTCGATACATCTCGGCGCCCTCATGGATCAATTGTAAGCAACCCTGGCACAAAGGTGAAAAAATACTTCCTGGGACAGCCATCACGGGACGACCGTATTCTGCTGCGTAATTCGCAGTAATCAGTGCTCCTGACTTCGCACCAGCTTCGACAACCAGCAACAGATCAGCTAGTCCTGCAATCAATCGATTTCGTTGATAAAAGTGGTATGGGCGGAGCTCATCACCAGGTAGGAACTCACTAAGACTCGCGCCAAGCCCTTCAATCTCCATCTTGAGCTCCCGATGGGCGATTGGATAGCAATCATCCAGAGAACGCGGGACCACTGCTAGCGTATCAATCCCCAAGCGCAGCGACACCCTGTGTGCCTCAGCATCCATCCCTAAAGCAAGCCCCGACACAATCAGTGGCTTAAAGGCAGCCAAATGCCTCAGGGCCTGTTCGACCACTGAGTGGCCATACGCACTGCTCCGCCTAGATCCAACTATTGCGATCTGAAGCTGTGTATTCGAGAATTCGAATGACGATCGCCGCCGCAGGAAAAACAAACTCGGCTTATGTTCTCCAATTTGCCTGAAACGCTGTGGATACTGGCGATCGACAGATGAGATCGCCAGATCCATTTCAGGGTTTAGTCGATCTGCTCGTCGCCTCGCCTCATCTCTCAACGCCAACAATCGGCTCTTATGCCAGCTGGCGGTTTCTGAATCAGCGAGTTCTCCAAGTTTTCCCAACTGGCTATCTTGCCGATTAAGCGCCTCACTCCAAAATGAATCCCAGGCCTGCCAGAGATTATCGAAGTCCTCATTGATTTTTGAGTATTCGAAGAGGCGATTCATAAGTGGCTCAGGGATTCCCTGCTGGCGCTGCCAGAGTTTCAAACAAATTGCATCCTCCAGCCTCATGCGCTCACCTCCCCGAGCTTAAGTCGATAAGCCGCAGCCTCGAGGAGATCTGCCTCACAAATCTCTTCATGGCCATGAAGATCAGCTAGACTCCGTGTAAGGCGAAGCAAATTTTGATAGGAGCGTACGCTGAGATGAAATACGTCCGCCATCGAAGCAGCAAGTTCCTGGATTTCATGAGCTATAATCGCTTCATTTCCCAGGGAACTCGCATCCAAGCAGGCGTTAAATGGCGAAGACGCCTCACCGCGCCGATAGCGATCAATCTGCATAATCCTGGCCTTTAGAATCGCCGTCGAAAGTGATTCGAGATCCTCATTACTATATGAAAGCCCACTGGCATAATCTGAGCTCGGCACTTGCCTCAACTCCGGCCAGAGGGAAATCCGATCAATCAACGCGTTGGAAAAACGTTTCCAATAACGCTCAATATCGCCATCGTTGCAGTGGCAAAGACAGCGGTTTTCGAAGAGTTGACCGCAGGGACAAGGATTGGCACTCGCTAAGAAAAGAAAGTCAGCCGCTTGGACCAGCTCTTTTTCTGCAGCCCCCAACCCCTGAACTGCGTCAAGGATCTGACGCAAGTCACGTAGGATATCTAGTCGAAAATGGAGAAGTTCCTCAAAATACAAAATACCGCCTCGCGCCAGCTCAATCGCCCCACGTCCCTGCCGTGGACCACCCAGGAACTGAGCTCGAGTCAAACTCGGACTGACTTCAAGATATGGATGCGAACGGTCTCCCCGCAAGTCCCAGAGATCTTCTCCATATTCTTTCCAACTTCGAATTAATAACTTTAAAAAGAAACGACGGCTGGCGCGAGATATGTGCGACTTCCCACAGCCAGGACTTCCCAAGAAAACACAGGGATGCCGTCCAGCAATTGCCATCGCTAAAGCCCAAAGTGCGGATTCCTGAGAAAAGACGAGTTCGAGTTCAGGCCCCTGATTTTGCGCCAGTTCTCCTTCCAACGCTTCGACAAGTGCTTCAGGTTTTAGTTGCTTCTGAAACTGCTGACGGCGCCGTCTGAGCCACAGATGAAAAGCCTCCCGATCTTCTGTCGTCCAGATTTCGGCAAAGTGCTTGATCTCCTCAAGTCCACTAAGCTCAAAACAATGATCTAAGGTCGATGCTTCGTTTCCAAGGGGTAATAAGAAGAATTCGTTACAGGTCCAGCGCCCCGCCTGAATCGAATCGAGAACCCTCCGACGCATCTCCTCTTCGACCGTATCCAAAACCTTCGCCCGCAGGTCAAGCTCCCCGAGAGCCGAAAACTCTAACTCGCTTGGAATCTGTCGACTTGCTTGAAGAATGGCTAGCGCAATCGCTAGGTCGTAGGTACTGCCAGACTTAAACTGATCAGCTGGTGTCAGCGATACTATAATATGGGATCGAGGATATTTAAACCCAGCACTCTCGATGGCAGCACGTACACGGCCTCGACTTTCACGCAAGACTCGATCTGCACCACCTAGGAGCTCAAAATAGGGTAATCCTGGCCGTATCACTACTTCAATACGAATTTCACGGAGTTCACCTGCATCGAGAACAAAACTGCGAACACTAGAATGAGCCATGACATCTAACCTCCTCTCATCGACCTGAGTCTACGCAAATGACTCGCTAAGTCTTTGTAAAAAGCGATGCGACATTTTGCCTTTTAAGAAAAGCGTCACTGCCAGCTCCTTAAAACTCTTCGAATGCTGTAGAATTAGGCGACAAAGATGAAAGAAG
Organism: Eubacteriales bacterium; assembly: GCA_030537565.1. Taxonomy (GTDB): domain Bacteria; phylum Bacillota; class Clostridia; order Saccharofermentanales; family Fastidiosipilaceae; genus JAUNVS01. The sequence goes on from JAUNVS010000023.1 coordinate 14,355, forward strand.
GACGATCATGAAACTAGGAATTGTCGGACTCCCGAATGTCGGTAAGAGCACGCTCTTTAACGCCATGTGTAAGACGGGCGCTGATGTTGCGAACTACCCGTTCTGCACCATCGATCCAAACGTCGGCATCGTCAATGTCCCCGACGAACGCCTCGCCCCTTTGGTTGAGCTCTATCAATCTGAGAAGTGCGTACCGGCCATCGTTGAATTCGTCGACATCGCAGGTCTGGTGGCTGGTGCGAGTCATGGCGAGGGACTGGGTAATCAGTTCCTAGCTAATATTCGCGAGACGGATGCCATCCTACAAGTGGTCCGCTGCTTCGAAGATGAAAATATTGTCCACGTCGAAGGCTCTACGGATCCCAGTCGAGACATTGATACGATTAATACCGAGCTAATTCTCGCAGACCTCGACTACCTCAAACGTCGCCAGACCAAGCTTGAGAAGATCGCCAAGAGTGGAGATAAGCAGGCCAAGCGCGAGCTGGAGATCCTAGATGCCCTCAGTCAGCACATGAACGAAGGCCAGACAGCTCGTACATTCTTCAAAGAACAGTTGAATGACGGCGAAGAACTCAACGATCTCAGCCTTCTCTCTGCGAAACCGATCCTCTTCGTCGCCAACATCTCGGAGGATCAGATCGGCCAGGAAGATTCAGACCCCCATATTCAAGCTGTACGAGCCGCTGCCGAGCGAGAGGGCGCTGGAATGGTCTGTGTCTCGGCGCGAATTGAGTCCGAACTAAGTGAAATGGATCCTGAAGAACAGGCCGTCTTCCTCGAAGATCTTGGCTTGGAAGAATCGGGGCTCACCCGAATCATCCGCGAGAGCTATAAACTACTTGGACTGATGAGTTACCTAACCGCGGGTCCAAAAGAGGTAAAAGCCTGGACCATCCCGATTGGTACGCGGGCCCCGCAAGCCGCTGGTAAGATTCACTCGGACTTCGAACGTGGTTTTATCCGTGCAGAAATAGTCAGTTTTGATGATCTGATTCGCGAAGGATCAATGGCTAAAGTTAAGGAAAAGGGACTTTTGCGTTCGGAAGGAAAAGACTACGTCATGCGCGATGGAGATGTCGTCCTCTTCCGCTTCAATGTCTAGAAATTCAAATATACCTGCATTATGGAGAAAAGCCCGGGTCGATCAAAGTGATCTACTCGGGCTTTTTTAGTAGTTCAAAACTTCTATTAGACTAATTTAGCCTAATTCATTGGCGTAACGGGTTTGGCTGTAGTTCTGTAGGCGCTCATAGTTACGAACATAGTCCACACGAGCTGGTGTCATCAAATAAATCGAATCCGAAATACGCTCGAACTTACCATCGAGTGCATCAGCAAAACCAGCCATATAACAGGCAAACTGATTGAGGACCATCTCATTTTGTCCCTCTAGGAAGCACAACGCCGCATTCCCATTTTTCACAACCTTGCAGGCGTGATCTAAATCAGCCTTATTGCTGACGACAATTTCATTGATGGACACATCTACCATTGCTTCATACCCCATTTTTAAATTTTCTCGAAGCGTCGAACTCCCCTCAACGCTTCTCTCAAGCTTCTTATTCTCGTGTTTCTTCTCGACATTCAATTTCAACTTTAAAGCTGGGCGCTCGTTTACCAACGGGTAACTGCGCTCTTCAGCCGTTGAAACTTTCGCCGCTGGAGGCTCGATTTCAAACTCGTCCATTGTAGCATAGCCCGGAACTGAGACTTTTTTCTCATCTCTTGGCTTCTCAAGGAGGCTACGTAGATTTGCAAAGCGCTTTTCGCTTAGCCCATCCAAGCCATCGTCTTGCGAAGTACTCCGTACTGGAATAGAGAAGTCATCTTCGGAAGCCCCGAATTCATCGACGGTATCAAAATCAAGCTCATCGTTGAGGTCTGCCTCGATCAGTTCATCATCATAGTCAGCACTGTAATCATCGTACGCATACGACGATTCAGACAACTCATCGTCAAAAGCTGCTTGAAATTTATTTTGGAATTTTCTAATCAGACCCACACAAAAGCCCTCCGAACACACTGAGCTGTCAAAGAGTATAGGAATTGGCCGAGGCAAACTACAAGGTCATAAGCGGCTGAGTCATCGAGTGTAAAAAGAATGTAACCCTCTCCAGGATGGCTTTGGCGTAATATTACGGTAATATGTCGTGCCACCTCTGCATATATTCACTCATTTATACACCCGGTGAATATGCGTTTCTTTTTTATGCACACTCGCGTGGTTGCATATTCATCAGTGCATAATGTGGATAACATCTGAATATCTGGCATTTATACTTGCTTTAAATCGTACCCAGACTGCATTAAGGGTAAAAAAAAAGAGGCATTACGCCTCTTTTTGATGCATATTCAACTTTATTCAAACAAGCTCGAACCAATTCGTAAGATCGTTGCTCCGCATGCTATCGCCTCCCTAAAGTCTCGGCTCATCCCCATTGATAGTTCACTAAAGCCCTCCCCGCCTCTTCGCAAATAGGATTTGCAGTGGGCACGGATCGATTCATACAAGTCACGGAGTCTGCTGAATGTTCTCAGAAGCTCATCGTGGTCAGCATCAAAGGCCGCCATCCCCATCAGGCCACGAAGGTCTAAATTATCGAACTCCGCCAGCTCTTCTAAGATTTCCTGATACTCATCCAATTCAAATCCATGTTTCTGTTCTTCATGACTGATATTAAATTGAAGCAAGACAGGTAGGCGCTGGCCGACAGCGGCCGCTTCTGAATTTAACGTTTCGGCCAGTCTAAGTGAATCGAGTGAGTGAATTAGGTCGACCTTATCGACAATCATCCTCACCTTATTTCTCTGCAAATGACCGATAAGATGAAATTTTAGGTCCTCGGGTCGCGCCTTTAATTCTTCATACTTGGGAATAAATTCTTGAACTCGGTTTTCACCGATCTCATACTGCCCCGCATCGATCAAGGCCGCAATCTCATCTAAGCCATGATGCTTCGTGACCGCAATCAAGCGCGGCAGCTGCTTCACCTGATAGCGCTCAGCACTCTCCTGGATGAGCCCGCGCAGTTCCTGCAATCTCGTTTGAATTTGAAATCTACGATCCATCCGCTCTCCCCTCCTCATATCCGCAGTATAAAAAAAAGCACCCGTCGCCTCCTCGCCTCGTCATCGAAGCCTGAGTCCAACGACGGGTGCCGTTTTCATCTGATTTAACATCTCCCATTAACTCTCGAGGTCCTGGCCCTCCCGGACACTGGCAGGGTTTGCAACCACAATCGCCCCCTGGGTCAGTAGCGTCTTCGAAGGATCCACAGCCTCGATAATCGCTTGGTCACTATCCTCAAGATTAATCTTCACCGTTTCTCGGTGAACATACCCTGCATTTAATATGAATATATCTGCGGTGCCTCGACTACTCTTATCTCTAAAGATCAAAGACGAAGTCGGAACGATCAGACCAGATCCAGAACTTCTCAAGATCTTCCCTTCAATAACATTTCGACCAAGCAAGCGCTCTACAAAACTTTGGGTCGAACACAAGATCAGCACGCCTCGGCCGAGACTCTCCTCGGATCTCAAGCTTCAAACTATTCTCCAGTGGGAAGTCAGCACTCCGCGCTCCATCAACCTGAAGTAGGAAGTACTGGGTCCCCCCAGTAGCAAGTCGGAATATCGGATCGTTTTCTTTCACCTCACCCACGCTGCGATAAGTACTGCGAAGTTCATTCATCAGTGAACGGATACTATCGACACTCATCGTCTCGAGATCCCGTGGTTTAGGAACCAAATTCTGCTTGTCGTTAATTCTAAAAGAAACGAGTCCAGATTGTTTCGTCGACACGGCTCGCGATTGTTGATTTAGCTCATCCAACAAAGCCTGTTTCTGACTGCGCAAATCATTCACAACCACATCATTTAAACTCAGGCTCTCGAGCTTGCGATTACGCTCAGACATAACCTTACGTATACTGTTCTGATTCTCCGTCAACGCAGCCACTTCATTATTAAGAGCTCCGCGCTGCATCAGACGTACAGCTGGATAAATCTCAGCATCTGCATCGGCATAGTAACGAATTGCTTCAGGGAAATTTTCCGTCGACAAAAGGCTGACAATCTCCTGAGACAATTGGCGATTGATATTTCGTATTTTAGAAAGCAATTCATCGCCGCTCTCCTCACCGAGGATGCGACCGACAACATCATCGATTCCAAGCCGGGTCCCCTCAGACACATCTGGCTGGAAATTCCCCTGACTATCTGCAGTAATAACCGTCTCATCTCGACTTACCAAGCCATAGGTATCGAAATAATCCGAGAGGGTGCCGTTTTGGACAATAATCAAGTTCGGTTGACTCTGGCTGCGTTGGACAAATATTTTCATCAGCACAACCGTGAGAAACATCGCTGCGAGGACGAAGAGTGCAAGCCCGCCCGCTTGGAAGTGAATCTGTCGCTTACGAATCCGCTCCAGTTCTTCCGCCGTCTCTTGGTTAAGCGCACGGCGCATCGCCATCGCTTGTTTCTTCTTCGCCTCGAAGGCTGGTGATGGCTCATCTGCTGCAATTGTCTCAACTGGGTATTCGCTATCGAGGAGCTCTGGAGACGGAGCATGCGATGTCCGACGCGCATCAACGCGACTGACGCGCTCTCGCCTAGGAAGCGAATCGTACTCAATCAACTGGGGCTCCAGGGCTTCGGGCTCAGGCAATACCTCTGGGAGCTCTGGCTCCAACTCACGCTGCTTCTCGAAGCTACGTCGCGCTAAAATCGTCTGACGCAAACTCTTCGCCCCACTCTTACTGGGATTAAGGGATTGCCGTCTTCTTCGCCGTGCTTCTTGCTCTTGGAGGTAGCGAGCCTTCGCCTCAGCATAGATATCTGAAGACTGCAGGCGCTCACGCTCACGCTCGTAGCGTTCGCGGTCACGATCCCCACCGTAGGAATTTTTACTTGAATTGACTCTATCGTCTCGCACGCATCTCACCTATGACTCGCAATAATTAGGACTAGTTCTCTGGCAAAAAAGCTCGATCTGCCATGAGAATGGCAAGTTTGATATTAGCATAGACGAGGCCCCCCTGCATATAAACAGTATAAGGTTCTCTTAAGGGACCATCGGCTGAGAGTTCGATCGAAGCCCCCTGGACAAAAGCCCCTGCGGCCATGATCACTTCCGAATCGTATCCTGGCATCGGGCTGGGGATCGGACGGGCGAAGGCATCGACGGGTGCCGCAGCTTGAATCGCCTCGACAAAGGCAATCATTTCCTCGCGTTTCTTAAACTCAATGGTCTGGACAATATCACTTCGCCAGTCGCTCGACGCAGGCATCGTTTTAAACTTTCGTCGTTCGAGATAGGCGGCAGCAAAGACCATCCCCTTAAGCGTCTCTGCGACGACGTGAGGCGCGAGATAAAATCCCTGATACATCAATCGGTTATAACCGAGGTTTGCCCCGAGCTCGGCCCCAAGACCAGGCGCCGAATAGCGGTTCGCACAAAGTTCGACTAAGTCCCGACGACCAGCGATATAAGCACCACAGGGGACTAAACCGCCCCCTGGATTTTTTATCAGTGAGCCAGCAACTAAATCAGCCCCCACGTGACAGGGCTCTCTCGTTTCCACAAACTCACCGTAGCAATTATCGACGAAGACGATCACGTCCTCTCGGATCGATTTGACGAGTTCAATCATCTCTTGAATCTCATCTATGCTGAGCGCGGGGCGCTGATCATAGCCACGGGAACGCTGGATATGGACAACTCGTGTCCTCTCTGAAATTGCTCCACGGATGGCATCGAGATCCGCCTTCCCACTCTCAGTCAGTGCGACCTCCCGATAAGCGATCGAAAAATCACGCAAGGATCCCGAACCGAGCTCTGTTTGCTTCGTAGCGTCACGAAGTGGCTCATCAAAGCCGATAACCGAAGCCAAGGTATCATATGGGCGTCCCGAAATCGCCAGTAGCTCATCCCCAGGTCGTAGTAGTGCCATAAGTGCCGTCGTAATCGCACAGGTTCCACTCATAACAGAAATTCGAACCAACGCGGCCTCAGACCCGAAAACCTCAGCGTAGATTTCTTCGAGCTTATCTCGCCCAGCATCGTTGTATCCATAACCGCGCGAGGTTGCGAAGTCCCCCTCACTCACGCGCACCTTCTGAAAGGCAGATAGAACACGGAGTTGGTTGTAATCGCGTCGTTCATCAATCGCTCGAAACACGGGTTCAAGTTCGCACTCTAGTTCTTTTGCAAGCTTGAGGCTTTCATCTGAAATCCCGTAGCGCTCTCGGAGAAATTGATCTAAAAATAACGATTCACTCATTTGGAACACACCTTTTAATCACGTAAAAAAAGCTCACACTACTGTGTGAGCTCATGCGGTCGACAGGACTTGAACCTGCACGGGAGTTACCCCATAGCGACCTCAACGCTACGCGTATGCCAATTTCGCCACGACCGCGTCGGCAACATTGGTAATTATAGCGAGTCGAAAAAATATTGCAAGTAGAAATTTTAATCTCTAGAAAAAAATAGTTATTTTCACCTTCCTAGAGGCTAAATCGAGTGCAAGACCTTTGAGAGAGCCTCTTTCTCACTAATAACACCATATTTTTCTGGATCAAAGGCCCCCTCATGGAGCTTAGTCTCCCCCACATAAATCGTTGGTACATAGTAGTAGTCATAGCGTTCAGCAAGTTCTGCTTCTTCCGTCTCCTCGATTTTCTCGACTTCGATGGCAGCAATCTCAGGATCCTCAGAAGCCAGCTGTTTCCAGTTTTCAAACATGCGAATGCAATGGGGACAGCTTTTTAAGTAAAAAACACGCAACTTTTTCATCTTCTATTCCTTTCTCGCCGGAGGTCTATCCTCCGAGTGGGCCGATTTCAAAAGTTCTGCATAGGCGTCACGTAATCGTGCTCGTGAACTAAGCATGTCGAGCAAATATTGTTCGGCCAGATCAAAGTGTTTGGCAGAACGCGGAAAAGCAAAGATATATTCTCGCCCATAGATACCGAGTGCAGCAAAGTCCTCCTGCCGTCGAGAAGCCAAGCCATAGGTGCCGCGTTCTAGAACCTGAATCGCACCAGACTCATCCTCTTCCTTAACCTCGGCCTGAATGGGTTCAAGCGACGAAAACGCTTCCGCCTCCTCTGGACTGAGGGATGACATATCGATCTGACGGAACAAACCATGCTCAACATAGCGATCAAACATCGGACGATCAAGGATCATCAAGTCACAGTTCGCAGCGCCGGAAGCAATCAAGGACATCCTCATAAGCGTAGCTTGCTCACTCCGAAAATCAATTCCCTGGTAGCAGGCGAGAAAGTCTATGCTAATCTTCTTGCTCTCCCAGAGCTCCGACTCATCAAGGAGATTAAAATCAAGTTCAGCAGCGAGTGGATCGAGAGCTGCAAAGGCCCCGACATAAGCGAGTTCCAGATCTGCTTGTTTCGTCGTTAATGCACTATGTAGGATCGAAGCGAAAACAGCAATCAATACGAGGACAACAAGAATCGGACGATAGGCATAATCCGCCCAATTACGCCACTCTCGTTTCGTCTTGCCAAGAAAGCGTCGAGCACCCATCGGTTCAGGTTCGGGAGTCCAGACCGTCGACTTACCCGTAAGGAAATCATAGGCTTCAACGACCCGCCTTATCTTCTCCTCAACCTGCTGGCGATCTTCATGAATAAAGCTACGGCTTAATAGGCTGTAACGCTTCTCAATCTCGTAGAGGTTTGCCCCCTCTTCAAGTCCTAGTATTTTCAGGGCTTCGTCACGTGTCATATCAACGACTCGAACTCCTCCTAACTGAACTACAGCTCACCCAGTCATAATCGGCGTGGCATCTAATCGCCTCGAATTATAGCGGAATCGCGAGCGGGTAAATTCATCTGTTGAAGGGAATCCACCAAGGATCTTACTTAGTGAAATAAAGGCTCATATACGAAGGAATATTTAATTCATGTAGATGGCCATTTCCATTGCTATCTTCGTAAAGATCAACGAGGGTAAAACCACAGCGAAGAGTCGCCTGAATTTGTTCGCCAATGGTATGCGAAAACTGCATACCAGCATCCTGTTCAAGCAGGTACTGGCGCTGAGTCTCATCCTCAATTGGATCAAATGGAAGACCGAAGATAATCGAGGACTCATCTTCATCGACAATGAAATTGATGCCATTATCAGTCCCCAAAAGATAACTACCACCTGGTTTTAAGACACGGAAAACCTCTTTAAAAACTGGATCAAGCTCCCGAATGTAGCTGAGACTAACCGGGTTGAAAACCAGATCAAAACTCGCATCGTTAAACGGGAGGGGTTTAGTGATATCACCTTTGAGAATCTCGATCGAATATCCTTCGCGCGCTTGAACTTCCTTTTCTCGCGAAAGTTGGACATCACTGATATCAATCACAGTACACTCGGCACCGAGAGCAGCGAATATCGGCATCTGTTGTCCGCCTGCACTGGCTAAGCCAAGAATCTTCTTCCCCCGCAGATCTCCAAACCATTGTTTGGGAACTGGCTTACAGGGCGTTAACAAGACATCCCACTGTCCCTGGCTGGCCTGGACATATTGCGAATGATCGATGGGCTTAGCCCACTCCCAGCCATCATTTGCCCATCGATCAATTGTCTTCGCATTTATTTCTTGGTAATTCATTGATCCTCATTTCACAGCTTCGACCATCCAGTCCACTGATCTTCGAAGAGACACTGGGTGGAGGAGTCGAAGGCTGCTGCTCTTAATCCTCTTTCTTATCCAGAGGTTTCATCGTCGGGAAGAATAGGACATCACGGATTGAGTCGGAATTCGTCAACATCATACAAAGACGATCAATCCCGATACCGAGACCACCACAGGGCGGCAATCCATATTCAAGCGCCCGACAATAGTCTTCATCAAATAGATTGGCCTCGTCATCTCCTGCCTCACGCAATTCAAGCTGATGCATGAAACGCTCACGCTGATCGAGTGGATCATTTAACTCGGAATACGCATTGCCGAGTTCCTTTCCATTGACGAAAAGCTCAAAGCGCTCTGTCATGCGAGGATCCTCAGGATCTTTTTTTGTCAGCGGAGAAATCTCGAGCGGGTAGCAGTAAATGAAGGTCGGCTGAATCAATTTCTCCTCGCAGTAATGCTCGAAGAAGAGGTTGAGAATGTCCCCACGACGGTGGTGCGCACTGTACTCGATATGGTGTTCATCGGCCAGTTTCTTCGCCGCCTCATCCGTATCGATCTCTCGGAAATCGACCCCCGCATATTGGAGGACCGCCTCATCCATACGTACGCGAGCAAAGGGCTTCGACAAGTCGAGTCGATTCCCTTCCCACTCAATATCGAGGCTTCCATTAACGGATTCACAAACCTCGCGAATCATCATCTCAGTCAGGTCCATCACGTCATAGAGATTCGCGTATGCCTGATAGAGTTCCATCATCGTAAACTCGGGGTTATGACGAACGCTCATCCCCTCATTCCTAAAGTTACGACCGATCTCATAGACCCGCTCCATCCCACCAACGATCAAGCGTTTCAAATAGAGTTCTGGTGAAATGCGCAGATAAAGTTCGAGATCCAAGGTGTTGTGATGAGTAATAAAAGGACGCGCCGCAGCACCACCGGGAATCGTATTTAAAAGTGGCGTTTCAACTTCTAGGAAACCGCGTTCATTCAGGAAATCGCGAATACCGCGGATAATCTTCGAACGCTTGATGAAGACTTCGCGCACCTCAGGATTCATAATCAAATCGAGGTAACGTCGACGATAGCGAGTATCTGTGTCCTGCAAACCATGAAACTTCTCGGGTAATGGACGCAGGCTCTTCGCGAGGAGGACAAAAGCCTGGTTACGTAGAGAAATCTCTCCGCGCTCCGTCTTCATGAGAACACCCTCGACTCCGACCAAATCGCCGAGATCGAGTTTCATCCACTCACGGTAGGCCTCTTCGCCGAGTTCATCGATGCGGCTATAGATCTGAATATGACCACTCGCATCCTGAAGATCAGAGAAATTCGCCTTCCCCATCCCACGCTTACGCATAATGCGCCCGGCAAGACGGAATTTCTGGCCCTCATGGGCCTCGAAATCCTCACTAAGCAACTTCGCCTTTGTGCAATCTTCGTACTTCGTCTCAACGAAGGGATCACGCCCTGCTTCTTTTAACTCGAGGAGTCGCTTAAGTCGAATTTGAAACTGTTCATTCAGATCGAGTTCCTGGCCCTCGTTACTCTTAGCACTATCGCCGAGAAGAGTCTGTCTGGCCTCTTCCTGCCGTTTCTTAGCAGCCGCTTTTTTCGCAGCCTTCGCCGCCTTTTTCGCCTCGCGTTGAGCTCTGATCTCTTCTTCACTGAGGCTGTT
>JAUNVS010000024.1 GCA_030537565.1 Eubacteriales bacterium
TTTATAAGACCCGCGTCTTGGAATTCGGTTTTTGTTGAATCTACAGCGCTCTTTTTAATTCCTGTTTCAATCCTCGTCATCAATAGTCAGGGGAAGATCGGCACGGTGATCAGCAATTTTCTTCTCTATATCCTGGTGGCACCACAACTCTCCCTGGCGATGTTAAAAAGCACCTATTTCAAATACAAATATATGATTGCCGACCAGGCTCTGGATCGATTCAATGCGCTGCTCGATTACGAGGAGATGGAATATCCGGAGACGGCTTTGGCACTCGAAGGGCAGGATATTGAGTTTAAGGATGTGGTCTTTTCCTATGATGGGGAGAAGAAGATTTTGGACCATATTAGTTTTAGGGTCGAAAAAGGTGAAACGCTTGCCTTGGTCGGGCCGTCAGGTGCCGGGAAAACGACGATTGCACGGCTTGCGGCTCGATTCTGGGATGTGAGTTCGGGTGAAATTTTAATCGGTGGCAGAAACATAAAAGACTATCAGAAAGAAGTTCTGATGGATAATATTGCCTTCGTTTTCCAGAATGCGGATCTGTTTAAGACGAGTCTGAGGGAGAATATCTGCTTCGGTCGAGCGGTCTCTGAGGAGCAGCTCCAAAATGCCTTGATACGCTCGCGGTCGATGGAAATTATCGAGAATTTGGAAGCTGGGCTCGACACCGTGCTTGGTAGTCGCGGAACCTATTTGTCAGGTGGTGAAAAGCAGCGAATTGCCCTGGCGCGGGCATTTATAAAGGATGCTCCAATTGTATTGCTCGATGAAGCGACAGCCTTTGCTGACCCCGAAAATGAACATTTGATTCAAGCGGCCCTCAAAGAATTGAGTCGGGGCAAGACGACGCTCATGATTGCGCACCGAATGAGCAGTATAAAAAATGCGGATCACATTGCTGTCCTAGATCAGGGCAAGATCGTTGAGTACGGTGATCATGAGAGCCTGATGAATCAAGCGGGTTTGTACAAAAAGATGTGGGATGAGTATCAATCAGCGATTGTTTGGAATATCAAAGGAGCGAAGGGGGCAGAGTGATGAAAAACAGACTGCAAAAAAAGTATGCCCTCAGTGACGAGGGTGCCAATGACTTGATGAAAGGGATTCTAAGTAGCGTCATCCTCAATCTTTCGATCATGCTAACGATGCTCGTATCACTCGTTTTTCTCAAACAGTATGTGGATCAGTTTTGGGGAAGCGTTTCGGCGTTCAAACTCTCGCTACTGCATTTTCTAGTGATTATTCTGGCTATTTTTATACTGATGTATTTTGCGGCTAAAAATGACCTCAAAAAATGCAGTATGAAGGTCTACGAAGAGAGTGCGCGCTCGCGCATTTACTTGGCCGAAAAATTAAAAAGCCTGCCCTTGGCTTACTTTAGCAAAAAGGATGTCGCTGACTTAAGTGCGACGATGTTAAGTGATGCAACGATTTATGAGATGCTCTTCGCCAATACTGTCCCCAAGTTGTACGGTGGCTTAATCAGTGTGTTTTTCCTCTTCATCGCCTTGCTTAGCTTTGATTATCGATTGACCCTATCTCTTTTCTGGGCTCTGCCAGTGGCCTTTTTGGTCTTTGCTTTGGCGAAAAAGTTCATGGCAAAACTTAACAAAGAATCCTTCGATGTGAGAAGGAGCATTATTGATGATCTGCAGGAAGGACTCGATCTTGTTCAGGAGATTAAGGCCTACAATCGGGAGCAGTATTTTATCGATCAATTGAATCAAAAGTATGATCTTGAGATGCTTATAAGAAAGAAGTCTGAACTTATCCCCGGAACAATTATCAATGTCGCCTTTACGATTTTGAGATTAGGAATGGTGAGCCTGACGGTCTATGGGGCGTATTTGCTGATTGAGGGCAGCCTCGATGTCTTCACCTACCTGGCTTTTATGATTATTTCCAGTATTGTTTTTAATCCGATTACGAAGGCCTTTTATGATATGGCGGCCGTTTTGTACCTGGAGCGGGCGGTCGAGCGGGTTCGAGAGATTCGTGAGATGCCAGGCCAGGGTGGTCGTAGTGAATTTGAACCTGAAAATTACGATATCAGCTTTGAGCACGTTGATTTTTCCTATGATGATGCAAGCCCCGTCTTGAAGAATCTTTCATTTACAGCCAAGCAGGGTGAAATAACAGCTCTGCTTGGGCCATCTGGCAGTGGAAAGACGACAGCCGCTAAATTGGCGGCGAGATTCTGGGATATTCAGGGCGGAACGATCCGCGTCGGGGAGATCGATATCTCTGAAATAGATCCCGAGACCCTATTGAAAAAGTTTTCGATTGTATTCCAAGATGTCATGCTCTTTAACGCATCGCTGATGGACAATATCCGCCTCGGTCGAGAAGATGCAACGGATGAGGAGGTGCGCAGGGCCGCTAAGCTCGCCAACTGTGAAGACTTTATCGAAAAATTTCCGGATGGCTACGATACTTTAATCGGAGAAAATGGCGCCAAACTCTCGGGTGGAGAACGCCAACGCATATCGATTGCGAGGGCTCTGTTAAAAAATGCTCCAATCATACTGCTCGATGAATCGACGGCCTCGTTGGATGCCGAAAATGAAAGTAAGATTCAGGCCAGCATCTCCGAATTGATCAAAGACAAAACGGTAGTAATCATTGCCCACAGGATGCGGACCGTCATCGCTGCCGATCAGATTGTCGTGATCCAAGATGGGCAAGTTGCAGAAAGTGGCAGGCCGGAAGAATTAATTGAAGCAGCGGCTGTCTTTGCAAATATGTATAGGCTTCAGATGGAACATTAAAGTTAGGAGTCAGTAGGATGAAAGACAAAATGCAAGTTAAGGATTACATTACAGTCGGGGTCGTTCTAGCGATCTATTTCATCGGATTTAATTTTATTGCCGGTGCCTTGGTCGCGATCTCATCTAAATTTCTCTTCGTTGCTCAGGGGGCATGCAGTCTGATATTGGCTCCCCTGTACATGCTTTTCATTGCCAAGGTCCAGAAAAAATGGGCGATATTGATTTTTGGAGTCGTGATGGTGACGCTTGTTTTTATCGCAACGGGAGGTGCTTGGCCCGTGCTATTCGGCTACGTCGGAGTGATTATTGCTGAGTTTGTATCTCGTTCTGGAAACTATCGGAGTTTCTTGAAAAATAACATCGCTTATATCTTTTTCTCGTACTGGTCACTCGGCCTCTTACTCGTCTACTACTTCATGGGCGAGAATGTTCTAAAAACGGCTGGTCTGACGGATCAGCAGATTATCGATTGGATGCAGGCCATCACCATACGGAACTTAGTCCTGGGCATCGTTATCATCGCTCTTTGTTCCTTCGTGGGCGGACTCATTGGCAGAGCTATGTTGAAGAAGCACTTTGAAAGAGCAGGCATTGCCTAGCCATGGATCGCTTCGCGCTCGATCCAAGAACAAAGCTCATACTGCTTCTAATCATAGGACTGGCGGTCTTTTCGTACATGCCGACTTATGTTATTGACATCTACATCTTCCTCTCCTTTATTCTGCTATTGCTGTGTCAACAATATAAAAGTGTACTGGACTATTTCGCCCTATACTGCGTGGTCGAAGTCCTTCTCTTCCAAGGGATGGTCAATTTATTTACGATCCTATTTCCCATTTTTGTATTCGGACGATACATGGTCATCAGCACGCGCATTTCGGAATTCTCTCTGGCTCTCGAAAAGCTAAAGGTCCCCCTAGGAATACAGATCATCCTACTCGTCATGATCCGTTATTTTCCGACGATAAAGAGCGAATTTCGAAGCATTTTTAATGCGATGCGTTTAAGGGGCGTGAACTTTAGTCCGATCGGCTTCATGCGACATCCTGTGAAGACGGTGGAATACCTTTACGTGCCACTAGTCTATTCCCTGATTAAAACTGGCGATGAACTTAGTGTGGCAGCGCTGACGCGAGGTTTAGGACTATACGAGAGCCGGACCTATCTCGTGGAAATTGGATTTACGTATAGAGACCGACTGATTGCCTTCATTTATCTTGCAGTCCTAGTGTTTGGATTCCTTGGCAAAGGCGGCGCCCTATGATTAGTTTTGAGAATCTGTCATTTCGATACCGTTCCAAGCCTGAGCCTGCTTTGAAGCATATTAATTTGGAGATTCAAAAAGGTGAAATCGTCTTGTTTTTGGGAAAGTCTGGGGCAGGAAAGTCCACTCTTTTAAGCATGGTCAACGGACTCATCCCGAATTACTTGGAGGGAGAATTGTCTGGGAGCGTGCTCCTTAATGGTGAGGAGCTGGCGTCGAGAAGTATCCAAGAGCTATCTAAGCAGGTGGGTTCTGTATTTCAAAATCCCAAATCGCAATTCTTTTACTTAGATAGTAGCGATGAGCTCTTATTTGGTCTCTCGAATCACCGGGCGAGTAAGGAGCGCATGGAGCAGAGGCTAAGAGCCACTGTATCCAATCTCAAAATCGAAAGTCTCCTAGAGCGTAATATTTTTCAATTGTCTGGCGGCGAAAAGCAAAAGCTTGCCTGTGCCAGCGTTTATATGACCGATCCAGATATCATGATATTCGATGAACCCAGCAGTAATTTAGATGCACGTGCCATTGAAGACTTGCGGGAAATCATCAGCTGTTTGAAAAAAGAAGGGAAGACGCTCCTCATTTCTGAACATCGGATTTATTATCTAATGGACTTAATCGACCGAATCGTCTATATGGAAGATGGCAGGATTGAGGCAATGATGAGCGCGAGACAGCTGCGTGCTCTTTCCGATGAAGAGCGGCAGACAATGGGGATTCGAAGTCCCCTTGTCCCGACATTGGACGAGCGGCTTAAAATTGATGTTAGGATTGCTCGAGAGAGAAGGGGAGACCTCTGGATCAAAGATTTTTTCTATGCCTATCCCCGGGGCAAAGTGCTTTGGAAGATCCCCGAATTACAATGTCAAAAGGGTGAGATCATCGGTATCCTCGGGGAAAATGGTGTCGGTAAGACGACTCTGGCATACGCAATATCCGGGATTTTGAAAGGACGAGGTGAAATCAAACGGGATTTCTCCGGGCCCGCGCTCCGAGCCAGAGTCAGGCGGAAGATCTGCTCGATGATCATGCAAGATGTGAACCATCAACTCTTTTTGGAAACGGTGCAAAAAGAGCTGCTCTTCCTGTCCAAAAAGGAAGAATCGCTTGCACGCGCACGGAAAATAGCTGAACAACTCGATCTCTCAGAATTCTTGGAAGCTCATCCGCTCTCCCTATCCGGTGGACAAAAACAACGCGTTGTCATCGCCTCAGCAATCATGGACGGCCGGGAGATCATCCTCTTTGATGAACCTACCTCGGGACTGGACTTCGAGAGCATGGAGAAGGTCTCTGAACTGATCAAAAGCATCGCCAAAGATCGGATTATCTTCGTTATCTCTCACGATTATGAGTTCATCAATAAGATATGCACGAGGGCATTTTTCCTAAAATGAATTTGGGCTGGAGCCAGAGCCGTTTTTAGTGACTGCAGCAATTACGGGACTTTTATTTCCGAATAAAAAAGTGCTCGGAGTAAATCACTTCACGAGCACAACTTGCTTGGCAAGGATGTTTTAGGCTTATGCTTTCGATTTTTGCTTCAGAGCGACTAAAGCTAAAACTGCATTAATTACGGCCCAAATAGACCATGCGATCAGATCTTTATAAATCCCGTGTGAGGTGAATCCGATGATTGCGCACAGACCGAACAAGATGATCAGGGAGATGTTTCCACCCTTTTGTTCTGAGTTCCTAGTAGCGATTGATACAATTCCACCTGCTAGGATCAACGCAGCGCAGATTACACCCGCACCTCCAGATGTACCACCTTGTCTATTAATGGCATCCAGTGCAGTGGCTGCACATGATTGCACCATCATAAGAACAAAGAGAACGATTGATAAGATACCCGACACAAGCTTCCATGTTTTCATATAGCCCTCCACAATGTGCCAAAATTTAAATAATTTTAGCATATAAAGACGACCATGATTAATAAATTTAGTGAATTGATCCCAGTGGGAGCGGAAAGACCATATGAAATCATACGATCTAAGATAAGTGTCCTTTACACTGCTTTGATACTGCATTGGGATTGTTGTCGTTGAACTCAGGCATACACAGTAGATGTCAACTGCTATGGTGCAGGGAACTAACGTGGCCGTCAACGTGCGTTTTGCTTCATGAGGAACTGTCGATCGGTTTGTTTAGCTTTTTAGCTATTGCCATACTTTACGCTGTCTATGAGAAAGAGATCTGCTTTGTGCCCAGCGAAATCATCTAGCACTGTTGCACGCATTTTAATGGCCTTAGAGTCATTCAAGCTTGGGGAGAGCGCAGTCTTTTCTACAATCGAGAAGACCGCTTAAAGCGTGGTATCTACGTCCTCACCATTAAAGAAAAAGATGGAGCAAACGATCGAAGTTCATGTTTGGATCGATCAGATGTGTATCGCTTAAATATCGGCATACGACAATCAAGACATGAGATGCGATTCGGAAAAGTGCCCAGTCGATCATCCAAAGGCTGCAGTTGTGACCTGGATTGTGATTTCACTGAAATTGACCAGATTATGCCACACCCAGTCTATGCCTGGATGGCATGGATTTGCTGTTTGAATCCGAGCTGTGATACGTTTGAGCAGCTTAGGGCGTACATCAGCGAAGCATATGCATATTCAGTTGAAAAAATGTGAAAAAGCAGCTGTAGAATACTGTGAGATTCAGTGATGGCCTGAGTAGTAAAGCAAAGAACGGTACAGGTGTCTTATGATTCAAACCATGATTCACGAGCGTAGAGGAGAGATTGTTTTCTTATGCATTTTAAATGCGATCGTCGGTATCCTCTGCATAGTTCCCATGTACTTCATGCAGAAATCCATTGACTCGATTGTTGGAAACGATAAGCCGCGATTCATTCAGTTTGTTTTGCTGTACATCTTCGCATACGTCTTTGCCTTCCTAATGAAGATCTTTGTAAATAAGAAGTTTAAGAATCTCGAGATTGAGCTCATAAACGAGACGAAGAAGCAGTTCATTCATCGGATCATGGGGGCAAAGGTCAATCTGCTAGAAAATATGGGGCCGAATTCGCTATGCCAAAAACTCTTAGAGGACTTCGGAATCCTAGAGGGCAACGCATCCGAGCTCATTCTCAATTTCACCTTTAGCCTATCCAGCGCGCTCGTCGGGATCTACATCCTGTTTTGCTATGATTACTTAATTCTTTTAATTCTCTTTCCGCTCTCATTGATTGCCACCCTGATCATCAATCATTCCTTTGAAAAATCAGATGAATACAGCCTGGCGGCACAGGAAAGCCGCTCCAGTCTAAATCAGATGCTTCGCTACGGAATTATTGGCGCGAGGGATATCATTTTATACATGAAAGAAAAGCTCTTCTTCCAGCGTTTTGAAGCACTCTCAGAGGAGCTAATGAGCAGCGAGAAGAAATCGATCAAGGCCCAGAATATCTCCCAGATCAGCATGAACCTGTCATTTAATTTGCTCATCGGTCTGCTCATCCTCTTCGGTGGCCTTCGTGTCGGAAGTGGCTATTTAAGCATCGGTGCACTGATCGCAGTGATCATGTATAGCCACATGATCACTGACCCAATCTTCGATATTGTCGACAGGCAAAGGGAGCTTTTGACGATGAAGAATTCAATCAAACGGATCAACTCCCTGTATGCTCACTTAGATGAACGGGAGCCGAAGAATCTCACAGAGCTCAAGGATGTCGACTTATCTTACAAAGACAACATCGTCCTCAAAGACTTCAACCTGAAAATCCAAAAAGGAGATGTCCTCAGGATTTTCGGTAAGACGGGGAGTGGCAAATCGTCGATCGCCAAACTGATCACTGGCATTTACCTGCCCGTAACAGGGGATCTACTCATTAATGGCGAAAAAGATAAAACGATAGCGATCAGCTCAGTATTCCAAAGTAATACCCTCTTCGATGCCAGCATCGAGGAAAATATAAAGTTCTGGCAAGACCTTGATGACGATACATTCAATAAGATCGTTGAGATCACCCATGTCGGGGAGATTATCGAAAAATATAAGGATGCGAAGATTGGCGATGAGGCCAATAAGTTATCTGGGGGTGAACGAACGCGAATTCTCATTGCCAGGGCACTTGCGAAGGAAAGTGACTTATACATCTTCGATGAGATCAGCACGGGTTTAGACGTGCATTTGTTTAACGAGATCATCGCTCAAATCATGGAGTGCTTAGCAGGCAAGACGATGATATTTATTGACCATCAGGAGATGGATGAGCGCTATTTTACGAAGACTATTTCGCTGGATAGAAAGGCTCAATCAGACAGCCTCAACTAGCCTCAGGGACTTCATGTGGTGGCAAGGAATCCCCCCTTTATGGTATTGCTAAAACTTGAGAGAGCGATCGTTGAAAAAAAAGAAGATAGAAATTGGAATATTCTATTAGAAATTAACTATTATTTATGGTAAAAGGAAGATGTGTATCTCTCAGGCGCATGCGGTTGGTATTCCGGTGTTTAGGGGGGGAATATGAGGCGGATGTATGGATAAGCATGTCGAGAATTCTCGGAACATTATCGAATGTAGCTTGAGCTTTAGCTACGAAGGGCAAAGCAAGCCCAGCATTAGTATCGAGGATGCGTACATTGCAAAAGGGGAGTTCATTGTTCTTTGTGGAGCGAGTGGATGTGGTAAATCGACCTTACTCCGCTGTTTCAGCCATATGATTCCAGAGTTTTATGAAGGAATCTTTGATGGATATGTCCTGATTGAAGGCGAAAACATCAGTCATAAGAGCATTGGCGAAGTGGGAGAGAAGGTATCCTTTGTTTTTCAGGATCCACGCAGTCAGTTCTTCACCTTAGACAGTATGACCGAGGTCGCCTTTGCATTAGAGAATTTTGGCTGGGCTCGGGAGAAGATTCGAAGACGGGTTGATGCGGCTTTTGAGAAGTTCGGATTAGAACACTTGAAAAATCGTGAGGTCTTTAAGCTCTCGAGTGGAGAGCGGCAACTGATTGCGATTCTCGCAGCCTGGGCAATGGATACGCCAATTATTCTCCTAGATGAACCTACGGCCAATTTGGATTATCAGACCATCATCAAATTGAGGGGGATGTTAGAAGACTTAAAAAAGGATGGGAAAACCATCATTGTCAGTGAACATCGATTGTATTACCTGAAGAATTTGGCAGATTGTTACTGGCATATAGATGCAGGCACAGTACACAACAGATACAGTCGCCAAGAGTTCTCTGCTTTTTCGCGAGCTCAGTTCATCAACTTGGGTTTGCGATTGAACGACCTCGAAAAGCTAGAACTAACTGTGGAAAAAGTCATCCCCGCAGAGTCCGAAGCAGATGGACTTCAAGTAAGGAATTTAGCGTTTCAGTATGTCAAAGGGACGCCCATCTTGACCGATATTTCTTTAGAGGCAAATGTGGGCGAAGTGTTTTGTTTTATCGGGCAGAACGGTTGTGGGAAAACCAGCTTGGCCAAGTGCTTGGCTGGGCTATTGCCCGCTCAAGCCGGCGAAATCAAACTCGCTGGTGAAGTATTGTCTCCGCAAAAGCTAAGAGAAAAAAGTATTTTCATTATGCAGGAAGCGGAATTTCAGTTCTTTAGCAATTCCGTGATCGGTGAACTGGAATATGGACATAAGAAAGTTGAAGTCGAAGAACGGATTAAGAGCTTATTGGAAGAATTCGATATGTGGGATCTGCGATATAGGCATCCCTTCTCTCTCTCGGGGGGGCAAATGCAGAAGCTGACCCTGATGATGGCGTTTCTATCTAAGAAAAAAATTATCATTCTTGACGAGCCGACGTCGAGCTTGGATAAGAAAAGTTTAGATAGCTGTGTAAGCCTGATTCGGAAAATGCAAAAGGATAAGATCGTATTCCTAATTAGCCATGATTTAGAGTTGCTGGCCTCTGTCGCCAATCGATTGATTCAGATCGAGGATGGTTGTATAAAAGCATCGAAAAAATTGGAGGGGAAAGAGGATCTGGAAACGCTGCGGAGCTGCTTCGGCGAAGGGGATATCTCTTCCTTAGAGGAGACAGGTATGGAAGAGCCCAAAAGGCATGACATTCCGTTGGATCCGAGGGTCAATCTCCTTTACTTCCTCGTGAGCGTGATCGCGGTCGCCGTTGCCGACCCAGGCTTTATAGCCAGCTTGGGAATCTCTTTATTGGTTTTGGCCTTGGCGAATCGAAGATATCGGAGTTTTTGGATCAGTGGGGCTATCTTAGGGACTATTTACACAAGTGTTCATATTTACCCCAGTGAGTTGACTATATTTACAGCTAATTTCCTGCCCCGATTTGTTTTGATAGCAATTCTATTCCCAATTATTTTAGGCGGAGAGGGAGCGGCAAATATCTTAGCTGCCTTGAGAAAACTGAAGGTTCCCGAGAAGATCATCATGATTTGTTCAGTGAGTTTCCGCTTTTTTCCAGTCCTGAGGCACGACTTAACACTCATGGGACAGTCGATACAGTCTCGAGAGAATGAGGAGCAACGGTCTTGGCTTAAGAGGCTATTTGAGAAGGTCGAGGCCTTGATTATTTCCATGGTATTCCGTGTGATTCGTATCGCAGAAGCGCTGTCTGCTTCAGCTGAATCGCGGGGGATTTCATTAAGGAGAAAGAGAAGTTCTTTAATTGCTTTGAAAATGGGCATTAAGGAATATGGCATGATGCTGCTTTTAGCTACTGCTATCACAGTCGGAATCGTTTGTTAAAAATGAAAGGACGCGGACCATGCAAAGTAAATTGAAAAGTAAAGATATTATTACCGTCACCTTATTGTCGCTGTGCAATATTCTTATTTTTAGCATAGGGACTTTTATGTACGCGACACCGATTACCGTCTTATTGACGCCAGTTGTCTACTCACTTTTACAGGGCATTGTCTTCTACGTGATTGGGGTCAAGGTGAAAAAACGGGGCGCTTACTTTATTTATAGTGTTATTCAAGGCGCTATTGGCTTTTACCTGCCCTATGTGCTGATGTTTGTAATTTCGGGTTTGATCGCTGAGCTCTTGCTGAGCAAAAAAGGATATGGAAATTTAAGCGTCATCGGTATCAGCTATGTCATCCAACAAACGATGGCTTCTATTGGCAGTGTCATTTATCCCTATGCCTTCGCCTTGGAGCGCACGACGTACATGGTGAAGGAACAAAATGTAGTCAAGAATGTTAGTGCTGCAGGCAAAATGATTGCCTCTTGGGGCTCCCTGGTTCTGCTTCTGCTGGTTATTGTTTCTGCGGCGATTGGCGCTTATATTGGAAAGAAAGTTGTCCAAAAACACATCTTAGAAAAGCAGTTTCACGAAGCTGCGACGGCTTGAGCTTGATGGTCGAAACAATCTCTTTCATGATGAGGGCGACTATACGGAGACCCTAGAGGGTGTAGAGCTAGAACGCAGCATTCATAGGAGGGCGCGGTGTCCTATAAAATCTTAGTCGTCGATGATGAAGCGGACATCGTCTTGATGCTTCGCCAGTTCTTCAGTTCCAAAGGCTGGGCGGTGCTGACGGCGATGAATGCCGATGGGTCTCCACAGCGACTAGGAGTGATTCAGATATTATTTCGATTGATATCAATATGCCAGGAGTAGATGATTAATGTAAAAGATGGAGATAAAATTAATGATTCAATAGATTGTGTTTAGAGAGAGTTGAATATGAATGCGTCAAATGTGAGCTACAAAGACTATGGTACGACGCTGTTTTTTGGTGCTGTTCCGCTTATAACTCTAGCGGCTAAAGTAGCAAAAAATTGGTGTTTTCGATTGTGTTTTTTCTGTTAGCATTTCTCATTTGACTTTTGGATGAGCTCAGGTCGATGCGTATTGAAGATGAATTGAGTTGTTGGAAGCGAGGGGGCTTAGTGCTTTGTTGCTTCAACTTTCTAATATGTGCTGGAGCGGTGCCGATATTGGCACATCATGTTGACTATGCATCAATGGTTCGTGTAGCAGAAAGAGCAAAAATAGATCCAGGAGATTTTATACACCCAATTGTCAACTTAGTAGTCATGGAAACTTTTATGATTCTCGTAGTTACTTTCATCTGTGCATGTTTATTAACTCTCCTAAGCGCAGATATATGCACTCACTGTAAAGACTAACTTGATCGTCTACTCGTCATGTACTGTCCTATTTAACCTAGCAAGTATGATTTGGGATCAAGAAGCTCTGAGCCCTGAGAATAAGGCCATGTTGGTGGACTTTTCCATTAGACTTATCGTGCGGGGGGCGCTGATAAAATTTATTGATTCTTTGAGGCGTTATGTTGTCGAAAGAGGGGACACTGAACTAAAGAAGCAGGTGGAATAGTTCTTAATTCCACCTGTATTTATCTTTGAATTTACAATCAAACAGCAGTGGGGAGACCTCATCAAGTCTCGAAATGGGCTGTGTCGCTGAACTCGGATCTAGCCTGCGTCGAGCCGAGCTTCAGGCACTTTGCGTCTAGTTTCTTTGGTGTGAAGCGAAGGGGAGAACAACTTTTGCTTGTGTAATTTACAAGCTCCTTTTAAGAACGGTACTATACATGCAGGCAAAGGACTAAGCTGCTGGCCTTCAGTGACGATCTCGGCAGCGTATAAGAAAGGCGGGTAGAAGAATGCTTGGCATGACATTTTTGCTTGCTTTGATGATGATGCTCGGACTCTTTTTGTTGCTGTGGGCAGGCGTCGGCTTTATCCAGAATAAGAAATTTTTTAGCTCTTGTCCGCGGGAAGTCTATGACAG
Organism: Eubacteriales bacterium; assembly: GCA_030537565.1. Lineage (GTDB taxonomy): Bacteria > Bacillota > Clostridia > Saccharofermentanales > Fastidiosipilaceae > JAUNVS01. The sequence continues at coordinate 12,746 of JAUNVS010000024.1, forward strand.
AATTCAAGCAAAAGAGAAACGCTTTAATGGCCAGTATGTCTTCGGATGGGGGCTGGCGATTTTCGCACTCCTCTTAATGGGCGCTGCACTGCTTATTGGTGTAGAGAACGGCATTCAAAGCGGCTTCAGTTTTGGCCAGTTTTTTATCCGATTTCTGAGCATGCTACTTTTGTTGAAAGTCTTTGACATCCTATTTTTCGATTGGTTTTTACTTTCTAAGCGCGGTTTGGGATTTTTTGAAAAATATTATCCAGAAGTGGCTGAGCTACTTAGTTCTAGTCTTTTCGGATATAACAAGCGGGAGCATCTGATCCAGACGATTACCATTGTGCTCGCATCGCTGCTTGCTGCATGGATCTGTACATTGTTTTGAGTGGAAGACTTTTAGAGGTAAATTATGGCAAAGGATTTCGAGGACATGAGCCCAGAAGAGCACGGGCAACTGTTTCCGATTTTTTTAGTTGAGCCGAATGCCCAGAGGGCAAGCTACTATGCCGCAGAACGCGAGTCACTTCTTTCACTAATACCAAGAGACTGTCTACGTCGGATCTCTCATATTGGCAGTACTTCGATTCCAGGAATCTGGGCTAAAAATATTGTCGATATATTGGTGGAAGTCCGATGCGAAGCTGATTTGTATACGGTTCAAGACCTGCTCTTAAATCGAGATTACTCATGCCTGTGTCAGATGGCGAGACAAATTACCTTGAATAAGGGATACACAGATCGTGGCTTTGCAGATCAGGTCTTTCATCTCCATATTCGAATTGCGGGCGATAATGATGAGCTATATTTTAGGGATTATTTGATCGAGCATGAGGCAGTCGCCAGGGAATATGAGAGCTTGAAGCGCTCCCTGTGGAAGTTATACGAACACGATCGAGCCAGGTATACCGATGCCAAAACAGACTTCATCCAAGCGTACACGCGTTTGGCAAAAGAAGCATATGGGGATCGATATAAGGCCTAGAAACAGGATTTGGATAATGAGTCAAGTTAATGGAGCCGTGAGAATCGTATCACTTGAAGTCAGCCTCGATTTAATTTGTAGCTTCTCGTTAAAGGATAAGCGGAAGCTACGCCAGCGACTTTTAGACCGACTGAAAGCCAAATATAATATTTCAATTATCGAGAGCGACCTGCAGGATGATTACCGACGCCTGGAACTCTTCGCCGCCTATGTGGCATTAAACGAGTCAAGCGGCATACAGCTCATGGAACGAATTCAGGATTATATTTTCACTCTGATCGAAGGGGAGGCAATTCTGAGAAATTTTTATTACGAACTTCACTAAATAGGGCCACAAAGACTTTTAAAATAACAGTCGATGTGGTATAAAGGTGTCGGGAATGAAGTCTCCCGAGGATTATGCCTAAACTGCTATTTCAGCTGATGACTTCTGCGGACCATGTGATGGCGCGTAGAAGTCATCAGCTTTTTTGCGGACGCCATCAGCAGTACTTGTGGGCATCTGGCGCACAAGCAGGAGGAGGCTTTTATGATCTATTCCACAGAAATCAAACGAATGTGCCCCGTGGCTCAGGGCGCAAATCATGGGCCAGCACCGATACCAGAAGAGGGCCGTTGGGTTCAAGCTCGTGAGATTAAAGACATCTCAGGACTGACCCACGGGGTGGGCTGGTGTGCGCCGCAGCAGGGGGCCTGCAAGCTCACACTCAATATCAAAGATGGAATTATCGAGGAGGCTTTGATCGAAACGATTGGATGTTCTGGGATGACGCATTCGGCAGCTATGGCATCCGAAATTTTACCTGGCAAGACGATTTTGGAAGCCTTAAATACGGATCTTGTCTGCGATGCAATCAATGTTGCGATGCGAGAATTATTTCTCCAAATTGTCTACGGACGGAGTCAGAGCGCTTTTTCAGATGGCGGATTGGCGATCGGTGCAGCGCTCGAAGATCTCGGTAAAAATTTGCGCAGTCAAGTGGGCACGATGTATTCAACGAAGGAAAAAGGTTCGCGTTACCTCGAGTTGACGGAGGGCTATGTCACCCGTCTGGCCCTCAATGAAGCGGACGAGATCATCGGCTATGAGTTCTTGAATTTAGGGAAGCTGGCATCTGGTATTCGTGCGGGCGAAGATCCTAAGAAAGCGGTCGAGGCGGCGACGTCGACCTATGGACAGTATGCCGAAGCCGTTAAGTACATTGATCCCAGAGAGGAATAGGAGGCCCGAGATGTGTAAGTTTGAAAGCTATGAGCGTCGTATCGATCGCATTAACCAGGAACTATCAGCTGTTGGCATTCGTGATATTGAGGCGAGCCGGAGCTACTGTTTGGAATACGGTCTAGACCCCTACCGTCTCGTAAAAGACATTCAGGCGATCGCCTTTGAAGATGCCTGCTGGGCATATACCGTGGGCGCCGCACTCGCCCTAAAAGCCGAGGTGAAGAGCGCATCCGACGCTGCCCGTGAGATTGGCCGAGGCCTACAGGCCTTTTGCCTGCCCGGTTCGGTTGCGGAGGAACGAAGAGTCGGAATCGGCCATGGCAACCTAGCTGCGATGCTTTTGAGTGAGGACTGCAGTTGTTTTGCTTTTTTAGCAGGACACGAATCCTTCGCAGCGGCTGAGGGGGCGATCGGCATCGTAGAGAGTGCTAATAAAGCGAGGCAGAAGCCACTGCGGGTAATCCTAAATGGCTTGGGCAAAGATGCTGCGCAAATCATTTCTAGGATCAATGGTTTTACCTACGTTCAAACCAAGTACGATTATGTCACCGGAGACTTAAAACTGGTCCAAGAGATTCCCTACTCCAAAGGACCACGTGCGTCGGTTCGCTGCTATGGGGTAGATGATGTGCGTGAGGGGGTAGCCGTTATGCATCATGAAGGTGTGGATGTTTCGATAACGGGGAATTCGACCAATCCGACTCGATTCCAGCATCCAGTTGCAGGGACGTATAAAAAAGAATGCGTTGAGGCTGGGAAAAAGTATTTTTCAGTGGCCTCAGGCGGTGGCACAGGACGAACCTTGCATCCTGATAATATGGCGGCGGGTCCAGCGTCCTATGGTTTCACAGATACCCTAGGACGCATGCACTCGGATGCTCAGTTTGCAGGTTCCAGTTCTGTTCCAGCGCATGTTGAAATGATGGGATTTATCGGGATGGGTAACAATCCGATGGTTGGCGCAAGTGTATCACTTGCGGTCAAAGTCGCTGAAGCCTTAAAAGCCTGAGTAGTACTTGCCATCCACAGTCTAAATCTGACTATAGAAAAAGAGGCGCATCTCCCGATTAAGATGCGCTTTTTTTTTTCGTCGATTCATTACTTAAAATATCTTCCGATAATGATCGACATCGACTTCTGTGATCCTGCCATGCTCCATTTCATGGAGGTGCTAAGCTGCGTTCAAGGACCAATATTTTCCTAATAAAACTTTTACTTGAGCAGGATTGTGTATATAGAGTAGATCAAGAGACCTGGCGAGGATATCAGATTTCCCCTAGTGGTTCTGCTAAACACCATGGATTTAATTGTAAATATATGGAAAAACCTAGTAGTTGTTGTGAATTTTGATTTCAAGCAATCAAAATGATACACCCACTCATTATAGTGTTTATGCTTTGATGCTAGTTGCTTAGAGTACACTGGAGGAATACGTAATGAAAAGGAAAAAGACGTTCAGTTTTTGCTTGGTTTTCTTGGCCTTCTTGGTGTTTTTATCGAGCTTACAAAGTCACCCCATGCGTGCTATGGAGAATGAGGCAGAGAATGGTGGAGAGAGTGATGGAGAAGTTGTAGAACTTTTGATTTTAGGTTCACCACATATTTATACTGGTGAACTTAATCCAAAGGTTGAAATTAATCCCGACAATATGTGGCCTATTTTCAAGCGGATTGAAAATGTGACACTTAATTCAAGCACGAGCTATGCTGACATTCGGCCATTAATTCCTAAGCCAGTTAAGACGACTGGGTGGACTTTTCTATTCCCCACGTACAACCATGGGGCATCTCAGAGTGTTTTCGTGTGGAGCGATGCTGATATAATTTTGGAAAAGAACAATGGTACATTCCCCAGGACATATGAGGATTCAGAGGGGAACATCCACCGCTACGTTGAAATTCACTTCCCTTATACGCGCTCAAATACCTATGCTTTTGACGCAAGGGGGGCGACATTTGCGAATCCTGAGAAGATCCAGGGAGTGTTTGATGCGATTATAAGACCACGACGACCAGACACTGCAGTTGATCCGCAAGTAACTCTTGCTGCCCGAAATCAAGAGGGCCGTGATGAGGATGTCTTTAAGTATTGGGCATATCAAGAGATTAATAAAGACAATACTGCTTTTACAGGAAGATATTTGAAGGTCGGAGACTTTACGACATTTAATATCGGGGCTTATCACCATCGTTGGTATAAAATACCTGGTAATAAAGAGCTGAATGATACGACAATTAATAATCCACATTATACGGGGCCAGAAGGTATATTTACTGAGACATACGTAATACAAACTCCCATTATGTTTAGTGCGATTTGGAATGAAGCTCCGCTTCTGGAGTTAAAGGACATGGAGATAACGGCGGGAGATAGTTTCGACCCCAAGTCGATGATTGTAGCCGTGAGTGATCGGGAATACGGCTCGATTAGTTCGGACGATGTGACTATCAGCGGTGACTACGATATCAATACAGCAGGCGAATATACTCTCGAGTTCACCGCTACCGACGACGGGAAGTGTTGGGATGGTACTGCAACGCCGCCTTTGAAGCATAAGTTAAGAGCCAAGCTTACGGTTAAGGCAGCGGATATAAGCGAATCAACTACGGAGGGGACGACAACGGCGACAACGTCGACGAGCTCGAGCACAGAGACTTCCACTTCTCCAACAGTGTCTACGTCGACGAGCGCGAATACAGCTGGAGATGAGACAAGTGGCGATGGCAGCAATGCTTCGAGTTCGCAGAACGGTGTCAGTCTAGCCACTGACCCAAGCAAGTCAGCTTCTGTGAGTGGATCTAGCAATGCAGGATTGACCGTGGAGGCCCCGAAGAAGACGTCTAGACTTCCTAGCACTGGTGAAGCTTCCAGCGTCGGCACATTAATTGCGCCAATACTTGCGAGCTTATCCGCATGTGCATTTTTCTTTTCAAAAAAGAGAAAGAAATAAGTTGATCAATCGCTAAGAGGCATAGCTGAAAGCGGTGGAGTCTTTATTCCACCGCTTTTGTTTTCAAGCTGGATCAGCTTGGGATTCGCTTAGAGAATAAAGCAAAGGTGAAAATGTCTTGTGGGTCACAGTGCCGTGAAATACAGAAATACTAAACTTGCGAAGCTCGTTAGCCGCAGCTTGTCTTTCACTTGATCCGATCGTTAAAACATCTTCCGATAATGATCTACATCGACTTCTGTGATCTTTCCTTTCTCCATTTCATGAATCGTATCGCAGAGGGTAATAATGTCGAGTGGGTTGTGGCTGGTAATTATGATTGTCTTCTTTTCCTCTTTTAGTTTTAGTAATAATTCCCGGATTTCTTGGACGCCTGCGTTGTCTAGTCCATTCATTGGTTCGTCGAGGAGCAGTAGTTTGGGATTCTCCATCAATGCCTGGGCAATTGCCAAGCGCTGTGGCATGCCTAGGGAATATTTAGAAACATGCTTTTTAGAATGGGGATCCAGGCCCACTCGTTCAATCTGCCGGATGATCTCATCCGTTGTAATCTGCCGTCGAATCCCAGCTAGAAATTTGAGATTCGTCAGGCCTGAATAGGCAGGTAGAAAGCCCGGGTTTTCGATCATATTTAGCCTGATACGGCTTGCTCCGGGGGACCCAGTAAAAATATTGCTGGGTACTCCGGAGACTACTGAGGTGAATGCGGAGGCGTATCGGCAAAGATATGAAAAAATCCGCAGTGAATTTCATCTGAATGAATCGATTGAGCAGCAATATCTTCGTTGGCTCGGAAATGCGATTCAATTAAATTTGGGCAAATCGATTTATTCCAACCAGCTGGTTAGTTAAGAGTTGGCGAGCAAACTACCTGCCACACTTGCCCTGACAATACCAGCGATCCTGATTCAGTTGCTTCTGGGCATCATTTTTGGCGTGATATCTGCCCTCCACACAAATCGATGGGTAGATAATTTGATCCGATTATACTGCAGTATCATCTCCAGCCTACCAGGATTCTCGATCAGTCTGATGCTGATTTAGCTGTTTGCGGTCCGTTTCCGTGCCTATGAGATTTCGACGGCGGCAACACTGGAGAGACTTTTATTACCAGCACTTACACTTGGGGTGATCACATCTCCAGGACTTATCCGTCTTGTCCGATCCTCTGTTCTTGAAGAAATGGGCAAATTATACGTGGCCAATGATCTGGCCCTTGGGAAAAAAAGGCGAATTATCATCCAGGGTATTTTGAACAATGTTTCCTTGCAGATTATCACGGTGACTGCCAGTACCTTTGCCAATCTAATTGGTGGCTCGGTGGTTATTGAAAGTGTCTTTTCTTGGCCAGGAATCGGCAAGTATGCCATGGATAGCATTTTGAGGTTGGATTATCCCGTTATTCAGGGATACGGACTTCTCATGGTGCTATTGGTCATCCTCATCAATACACTGGTCGACTTGGTCTACATCCTCTTTGACCCACAAATCATGCATGAGAAAAAGATGAGGAGGGCTATCCATTGAAGCTGAAGTTGCATAATCCGAATCGCATGATTAGGCTCGGCTGTGTGATCATAGCCTTAATTGTATTTGCCTCGATATTTTCCGATCGACTAAGTTCTCACGATCCATTTATCGGCGAATCGATTAAGCGTTTGCTCAGTCCATCCCCCGAGCATCTTTTGGGAACCGATCAGCAAGGTCGTGATGTCTTCCCTCGGGTTCTGTATGGAGGACGCTGGACGCTCACTGCCTCGTTTATCACTATGGTACTGACTCTGATTCTTGGAATGCTGATGGGAATTCTATCCGGGTACTTTAGTGGTTCCTGGCTTGATATCCTGATTTTAAGGGTGATTGACTGCTTGATGGGATTTCCCTTCATGATTCTCGCGATGATTATTTCAGGTTTGTTTGGAAGAGAATTGACGCATTTGTTAATGGCAGTTCTCATGGTGAAGTGGATCCCCTTTGCGCGCTTGACCAGATCCATTGTCCTCCGATCCAAAAATGAGGTCCGAGTGCTCGCCGCAAAAGTTAGTGGATGTTCCAGTTGGAAGATCATCATAAAGGAAAGTGTTCCTGAAATATGGAGTCCAGCCTTTGCACTGGCGACGTTTGAGCTGGGGGAGCTTATTCTGTCGATCTCCGCCTTGTCATTTTTCGGCCTCGGAGCTAAGCCACCGACTCCCGAGTGGGGAGCCATGCTTGCCGATAGTAAGGCCTATTTCTTTCAAACTCCCTATCTCGTCGTGGGTCCGAGCCTGTTCATATTTATGACGGTACTCGGATTAAATTTCATCGGAGAGGGTTTACGTGACCGTCTAACTCCATATGAGATCCTCAAAATATAACGGAGGCGAAATGGGCGATTTACTTCGGGTAAAGAATTTAAGTGTTTCCTATCGGAATTTAAAGATGACGACTCCAGTGATCAAGAATTTAAATTTCTCGATTTCTTCAGGAGAGATCTTAGTGCTTGTGGGTGATAGTGGTTCTGGTAAATCGACCTTGGGAAAGGCGTTGTCTGGACTTCTGGCACCTAGCACAGAGATTTCTGGAGAGCTGATATTTAAAGATCAGGTATTTCAGCTCGCAAACCCTCAATTTAAATGGGCGGAAATACGCGGAAAAAAGTTGGACATATATTCCAGGATCCACAATCTGCACTAAATCCTCGCAAGAAAATTAAAACTCAATTTAAGGATACGCTAACGCTCAGTCATCACTATTCAGCGGATGTCTGTCAGGAAAAGACCGTAGAGCTTTTGCGATTGCTGAACTTTAACGATATCGGAAAAGTTCTCGACGCTTACCCCTTTGAATTGAGTGGTGGTATGTGTCAACGAATTTGTGTCGCTTTGAGTTTTGCGTTAGAACCGGATCTGCTTATCGCGGATGAGATCACTTCTGCTTTAGACCGCAAGAGTCAAGATGAATTAATTCAGTTGCTAATCACCATAAAAAACACTTTGAAAACAGGCATTTTATTCATAACCCACGACCTGAGATTGGCACGTCAAATTGCTGATCGTATCCTTTTTTTGAAACAATGTAGATTTGAAGAAATTACACTTCACAACGAGGAGAATTCCTGCAAAGCAGTTCCCAGATGTCGCGATAAAGCTCGTAGGTGCTCGACCCTTCTGGATCTTGCGATCACGTCTAAATACTACGATTCCAAGCTCATCTTAAAAGATCTCTCCTTTCAGATAAATACGGGAGAAATTTTCGGTATCTTGGGCGAAAGTGGTTGTGGAAAATCTACGCTCGCGCGACTTCTATCAGGAATTGAAGGGAGCTATACGGGGGAGATCAGTTTTAACGGTCAGCGCTTGGCAGAGAAACAAAAATCGGCGGGCCGTTACTTCTACAAAGACATACAAATCATTTTCCAAAATGAACGTGCCTGCTTGAACCCCTATGAGAAGATTATCTCGATTGTGGAGGCAGCGATTAAAAACCTAAGGCGGGATTGTCAAACACCTCGCGAATTGGCGAAGCGGTCTTTGGCAGCAGTCGGACTAGACGAGTCTCTGTACATGCGTCGCTCGGGAAACTTGAGCACTGGCCAGTGCCAGCGTGTATCCATCGCGAGGGCGATTGCCGTCGAGCCGCAACTGATGATATTAGATGAAGTTGTCTCGGCATTAGATGTAAGTAGCAAGCGCGGTATTCTCGAATTGTTGGCAGAATTACAGGCGAAGCTGGACATTGCGATGCTGATGATTTCACATGAAATCGATGTTCTGCAGACCCTATGTCAGCGTGTCGCACTGATGAGAAACGGCACAGTAGAAGAGATCATCGACGTTGATGACAGGTCGCTTGATAAAATGAAAAAATTTTTGATGGAGTCTTAAGATGCCGGAGCAGATGCAGACAAATAATACGATTACCCAGGGAGCCTTGTATCAGGCCTTTGTGAAGTATTTTATACCGATTTTATTGGGAAGCTTAATTCAGCAGTCCTACTCCTTTGTAGACGCGTTGATTATTGGCAATTTTGCTGGGAAGGCGGCCTTGGCCGCAATCGATGCGCCATACGCGTATATCAAGTTGCTTATCAATGCCTTTATCGCCCTAAGTACAGGGGGGACGATTATTGTCTCCCAGTACTGTGGGGCCAAGAACAAGTCTGCCCTGGAAGAGACTGTTAGCAGCATGATGCGCTTTAGTATTACGGGTGGGGTGATCATTTCACTCATCGGCATCTTCTTTGCGCCTAGTTTCATTTCAGCCATGCTCATCCCAGATGATATTTACGCCCTGTCGTTGGCCTATCTAAGAGTGTATTTTGCCGGCACCATTTTTGTCTTCAGCTTTAATATTGCATCGGGGATATTGCGGGCACTCGGGGATTCGAAGAATCCGTTTTACTACCTCATGTTTAGCTCAGTTCTAAACATTATTTTGGATTTCATTTTCGTTGCAGCACTCAAGTGGTCGGTTGCTGGTGCAGCTCTGGCGACGATTATTGCGCAAGCGACAGCCATGTGCCTAGTCCTCAGAAAAGTCATTAAAATGGGCTTTTCGCTTCGACGGAGTAAGGATTTCCTGGCACTAAAAAAGATGTTGAAGCTCGGTTCGCCGATGGCACTCCAATCCATTCTCTTTTCTGTCGCCAATATGTTTATGCAGCGTGGGATCAACTCGTTTGGCACGGACAGTATTGCAGGTTGGTCGATTTGTGGAAAATCCGATTTCATTATTTGGTCTTTGGCGGATACGCTGGGCCTTGCTGTGACCACCTTTGTCGCACAAAACTATGGGGCAAAGAATCGCGAGCGTATGCATAAGTCTGTTCGGGCGGGCTTGCTGACATCCGTGATCTGTATCGGAGCAATTAGCTTAATTCTCTATCTATTCATTGGATCGATCGCATCCCTGTTTACGAGGGATCAGGCTGCGATCGATCATGCGGTTTACCTCATGCGGCTTACCTGCCCATTTTATCTGCTCTACGCATTCGCTGGAGTGTTTTCAGGTGGGATTAAAGGGCGGGGTAATACGCTGCACCCGATGCTGATTACACTTGTCGGTACCTGTGGCTTTCGGATCGCTTGGGTTCACCTCATCAGCCGCTACTCGATGAGTTTGAAAAATATCATTCTGGGCTACCCGTTATCTTGGGGCATCACCGCGCTGCTCTTCGGAATCTACTACGCAATCCTGGTCTATTCTCGTAAAAATCAGGAGGCGACTTTACTTTCGTCATGAAAGATATCAAGCTGGGTCATGACTTCTTAGCAGTCAGTCATGCGAAAATTCAGTTACTTAGCGCTCGCTCTGAGTTTGTTTACCCAGAGGTGTTTAATGACAAAGTTTTGCTCTTTGCTGCATGACTAATCATTTGTGATTTTGCCGACGAGGAAATCTGCCTCTACTTGAGGTCTTGTGAACAGGTGGGAGTTGTTCGCTATCTCGGGTTCCCAGAGACGGTGATGGGCTTGCTTCTAGATCATGGAGTTAAGGGGAGATATTTAGATAAAGAAGAGATAAAACGCTTCAGGGTCCTCCAACAATCGTAAAAGAGAAAAAGCCCTCATAAATGTGGACTGGAGCACATCTATGAGGGCTACTTGCTTAGATAAAAACTTTATTCGGCGTCTGTGATTTCAGTGCCAGCGGTGGGGCCAATCTTGAGTGTGTAGATGCGCTCAATCTTCATAACGACAGCGGCTTTTGGATTGCCTTTTTTATGAATCTGAGTCCATTCGAGTGCCTGTTCTTTATACGGACCCTCTTCATAGACTTCAGCGCTTCCGACGAAACGATAACCATCGAGCTTCTCGTAATTTACATAGGCGATCGCAATTTTACCGTTATCCTTTAAATTACGCATCGTCTGGCCACCAGTGTTTTCGTTGTAGATAATGTGTTCATCATCGAGGATGCGAGCAGTACGCTTGGGACCAATATTGGGATTTCCCTCTGCATCAACGGTTGCCACGTAGGCGAGATTCTCCGCCATAAACTCTTTCATTGCATCTGTTAGCTTAGCCATAGGAACCTCCAATTGAAGAAAATTATTCAGCAGTTTTGAACTGTTATGGCTGGATCTTAGCAATCTTTTTAAAGGGACCTTATAACAAATTCGACCTTGTAGCCAGCTTCGAGGAAAAGTTATTGAATAAGGCATTTTATGATAAAAAGTTCTTGATTTACCGAGGACATTTAAGGGTTTTGTCAAGAGCTCTATACAATTGTATAAAAGACATCGAGCATGTTGATCCGGATTGATCCTGGACGCTCGTCAGCGGGGGCGACTTTGATATGACTAATGTGTTTCTTCATGGCCTGGGCCAGAATGCCTCATCGTGGGATCCGATTATCGAATCGGATCCAGAGACTCTCGCCATCAAACTATACGACTATCTCACATCGGATAAACCAGCTTACGAAGCGATCAAAACAGGCTTCTTTGATCGCCTGGATCGGCTTGAAGCGCCTTTTAATCTCTGTGGACTATCTCTCGGTGGAATACTGGCGCTGAGTTACGCATTGAGATCACCTCAAGGTATTGAGAAGCTCGTATTGCTTGCGACGCCCATAGCGATTCCACACTGGATAATGCT
>JAUNVS010000025.1 GCA_030537565.1 Eubacteriales bacterium
GCTTCGGATTCTCGAAGATGCGGAAGGGAAAACGCAAAGGCATGCCCTTTAAACTCCCGTTTTAGTCAATTGTTTTTAGAGTTTTGCCATTTATGGTGAGCTTTAAGATAGAAGAAATGTCCTTAAGTTTTTAGGAGGAATTATGGCAGTAAAGATTCGTTTAAAGCGTATTGGTGCAAAAAAACAACCATATTATCGCGTAGTTGTCGCTGATTCGCGCAGCCCGCGTGATGGTCGTTTTATTGAGGAGATTGGTTTCTACAATCCCGGCGCCAACAATAGTCCAAAGGAATTCCGTGTTCAGGAAGAGAAGGTCCGCGACTGGATGAGCAAAGGCGCTCAGCCAACTGAGACCGTTCGTTCACTACTTGAGAAAAATGGAGTGATTGAAAAATGAGCAGAGAAGCTGATATTCAAGAGATTAAAGATCTATTAGCCCACATCGCCAAGTCGCTCGTTGACCGCCCAGATGAAGTTCAGGTGAACGCCATCGAAAAAGAGGATAACCTCCTCCTTCTCGAGCTTCGCGTAGCAGATGATGATATGGGACGCGTCATCGGTAAGAGCGGTCGTCGCGCACAGGCCATTCGCTCGATTATTAAAGCAAAGGCCGCCCGTTCAGAGTTCCGTAGCCTCGTTGACATCGTCGATGACAATGAGGAAGAAAATTAAGTCTGAATGGCACGTCAACTTCAGAAATACATTTATGTAGCGCAAATCCTCGCACCCCATGGGGTGCGAGGCGCTTTTAAGATTAACTTGCTATCTGAGGATGTCGATCGCTTGAAAAATCTTAAGACCGCCTATCTCGTCCATCCGAAACGCGAGTCCGAAGCACTTCCCTGCATCATTAGTCTCGCTGGGCGGAAACCGGAGACGCTAATCCTTTCTTGCGACCGTATTATGAGTCGTGAAGATGTGGCGAAGTATCGATTTTGGTATATTGCCGTCGAGCGCAGTCAAGCACGCGAACTGCCCGAAGGAGAGTATTTCGTCTGCGATTTAATTGGCTGTGAAGTCTACGATCAGGTCCATGGATATCTCGGTACGGTCCGTGATGTGATCGACCAGGGCGCTCAGATGCTCTACCGTATTGAGAAAGCGGATTCGGCAGATCTATATTTTCCTGCTCATCCGTCCTTTGTTGAGAAGACGGATATTGAGGCTGGAAGAATTGATGTGATCCTGGCCCCTGGTCTCTATGAGCTCTATCGCCCGACACCTGAAGTGGATGAGGCAAAGGATGAATAAGTCTGGATCACAGGCCTCTGAGTTTAAGATTTATGTGCTTAGCCTCTTTCCCGATTTAATTAGCGGAGCGCTTAGCCACAGTATCACCGGTCGAGCCATCGCTGAAGATCGGGTCGACCTGCGGCTGATTAATATCCGTGATTATGGAATCGGGCGCTATAAAAAAGTCGACGATCGCTTGTATGGAGGCGGTACAGGCATGCTGATGCGGGCGGATGTACTCGCAAATTGTCTGGAGGACTTGAGGGCTCAGGGGCTTAATTTGGAGTCGGCCGCCCGCTATTACCTATCTCCGCGTGGGCGAGTCTTCAAGCAGCAAGAGGCCAAGTGCTGGGCCGCGAAGAAGCAAGATCTCGTATTCTTATGTGGTCATTACGAAGGCGTCGATCAGCGCTTCTTAGATTACTATGACTTTGAGGAAATATCGCTTGGTGATTTCGTCTTAACTGGGGGTGAAATTGCCGTTGCTACGATGCTTGATGCGCTAATTCGCCTGCTACCCGTTGTCTTACCGACACGTTCGGCATTTGAGCATGAGTCGCATTATCAAGCTCAACTCGAAGAGGCGCAGTTCACAATGCCTGAAAAGTGGCGTGAACTCGAGGTCCCAGAAGTTCTGAGATCTGGTCACCATGCCAATATTGAGACGTATCGAGCGATGAATTCCCTCGAGGTAACAATGCGGCAACGCCCCGATCTCTTCGATCAGATCGAATTTGACGAGCAAACTCTTGCGGATTTTTCGCGCTATCTCTTGTCGAAAGAGACTTGAGCTGATAAACTCAACAAGTTGTAAATATAGGTGGTCCGCTGCCAGTTGCGTGCATGAACACCTTAGTTAAAAAGGAGGAACGCAATATGCAGAATCTTATTAAGGCTGTGGAAGAGACCCAGCTGAAAGAACATGCTAAGTTAGAGATCGGTGATTATGTTCGTGTTCACCTCTTGATTAAAGAGGGTAACCGTGAACGTATTCAGGTTTTCGAAGGTACGGTTATCGCCATGAAGGGTAAGGGCCTGAGTGAGACGATGACGGTTCGTCGTGTTTCTTACGGTGTTGGCGTCGAGCGTATTTTGCCAGTCCATTCACCCAAGATCGACCACATTGACGTCGTTCGCCAGGGTGTTGTTCGCCGTGCGAAACTTTACTATCTTCGTAAGCGTACTGGTAAGGCTGCTCGTGTTAAAGAGCGCTTGGTTCGTAAGAACGGCTAATTCCTGTTTATGGACTGTGAAGAACCTGGGAGACATCGGTCTCACGGGTTCTTTTTTTATATTTTCCATGCTGCATAATTCATTTAGAGCAGAGTGAGGGGGTAGGGATGCATTTACAAGCACCTCGGGTACAGTGGTACCCAGGACATATGGCAAAGGCCTTTCGTTTGCTTGAGGAGAAATTGTCTGAGATCGATGTCTTCGTGGAGATCTGTGACGCTCGTTTGCCCATTTCGAGTCAAAACCCTAAGCTGCACCAGCTCATCGAGGGGCGCCCTCAGTTACTCATACTGAATAAGGCGGACATAGCGGATCCCCGTATGACGGAAGCATGGTTGCACGAATTGAACCGAGGCAATGTACGTGCGATTGCACTCTCCAGTCTGGATCTGCAGGGTGAGCGCCGAGATATAGAAGCTGAAGTGCGTAGGCTTTGCCGAGAACTATTGGAGCGGCAGGCCGCTCGAGATCGCCGACCACGAGCCATGCGTCTCGCGATCACGGGTATTCCAAACTGTGGGAAATCAACCTTTATCAATGCCTGTTTTGGCCGTAAGAAGTTGAAGGCGGAAAATCGCCCAGGTGTGACTCGCCAGCTCCAATGGATCGCTGCGCCCAACGGCGATTTCGAGTGGCTTGATACACCGGGCTTGCTTTGGCCGAAGATTGCTGACCCAGTTCAAGCAGTTTTTCTCGTTGGCATTGCTGCCATTCGGGATGAGGTCATCGATGTGCTTACTCTGGCTTTTGACTTATTTATTTTTCTTTTGGATATGTATCCTCAAGAGCTCTTGGAGAACTATAAAATTTTTGCCTTGTATGAACAGCGTCTTGCGTCTTATGATGGAAATCGAGATCTGATTTTTGAAACGCAGGATTTTGCTCTCGAGCTTTTTGAAGCTGCTGCCAAGAAACGGGGATGCATTCGACAGGGGGCACGTTTGGATCTTGAGCGCTTCGCATCTATTTTTTTACAGGATTTTCGTCAAGCGCGTTTCGGCCGTTTGACTTATGATTTTGTTGATGCGAGGTCGGATTTAAGTCGATTTTTTGAGGCGTGAGGGGTTTATGAGACTCTATGGAGGTCAATATTCAGGACGGGACCGATTCGAGTCGGAAGCGTATGCACTCGGTTACCATTTGATTGCTGGAGCGGATGAGGCAGGTCGTGGTCCCTTGGCAGGACCAATGGTGATGGCTGCTTGCATATTACCGCCGGACTTCAGATTCCCAGGTGTTGACGACAGTAAGAAACTTTCAGCCAAGCGGCGGGAGGCCCTAGCTGAGCAGATTCGCGAAGAGGCAATTGCGTATGCCCATGTATCCTATAGTCCAGCAGAGATTGAGCGCTTAAATATCTACCAGGCTGCTCGCCGAGCGCTTTCAGAGGTAATTAAGCGTTTGGACCCATGTGCTGACTATCTGATTGCTGATGCGCTTAGCCCCGACTCTGAAATTGGAATTCCATTTCTATCCCTTACCCATGGCGATGCGCTCAGCGTGTCCGTTGCAGCTGCCTCGATCCTAGCGAAGGTGCATCGGGATCAATTTATGACTGCGGCGGCTGAAATCTACCCTGATTATGGATTCGAGAAACATAAGGGATATGGTACAGCAGCACACTATGAAGCCCTAAATTTATATGGCCCGACACCACTGCATCGCCCGACTTTCCTGCGTTCTTGGTTTAAACGTCAAGGGATCGATCCTGAGCATGGGAGGCATTCACTTTTAAAACAAATCATTGAGGAGCCTCACTTCCATGCTTCGGAAATAGAAATGCTTGGGGATTTTTATTAGACCCAGTTTTTAGAGAGTGATGGGTGAGGTCGATGGATTTTAATTGGAAGCGTCATAGAGCAGCTTCGATTGACCGTCAATCCGGTCAGCACTTAAGCCTCGGTCGACGGGGTGAATCCTATGTCGCTGGGCGATTTCGAGCGGCAGGTTTTTGTTTACTTTCGAAGAATGGTCGTCAATACGCAGGGGTTGAACACGATCTGATCGTGAGAAAAGAGCGACGTTATTATTTCGTGGAGGTCAAGACTCGCTCGACACACATAGAAGAAGCGACCTCGAAATTACTCGCTTGGCGTCAATATCAGCGCTTGCGTTGTGCAGCAGAGCTTTATTGTAACGAGCACTTGGATCTAATTGATGAATTTGCGATCCTCCTCGCCTATGTTCACGCTACGAATGATGGATTTCGCCTGCAGCTGTTTCGTCTTGAAGGCCCACAAGAGGCGATCCTCATCGACTTTGAGCAGCTATAGATTCGAAGAAGAATTTTTGAGGACAAAAGGGTAGAATACAAGTAGTTATTTAGCTGTTGAGGGGGAGTACCCGTGATATATCTTGACCATTGTGCGAGCACGCGTGTGTATGACGAGGTGATCGATCTCGTTAGCGAGAACTTGCGATCATGCTATGTGAATCCGTCATCTTTGTATCAACTCGCTGCTGATGCTCAGTCTGAGATTGAGGCCGCACGGGATTTTTTAAGTCAGGATTTACACTGCGCCTCTCAGAATCTTGTGTTTACTTCCGGAGCCACAGAGAGTGTCAATAGTGCTTACTTTCAGGTCATGCATAAACACTATCGGAATCCGGCCCAAATCGCTTATTGCACAGGGGCTCATGCGGTCTCACTGGCGCTGGCTAAACGGGCCGAGGCGGAGGGGTTTCAACTTTTACCGTACGCATTGAAACGCGATGCTTCGCCAGACCTGGAATCCCTCGAATCGCAGTTGAAATCCTCTAGTCAAGTGCTTCTGATTGATGCGATTCTAGTGAATAATGAGACAGGGGCGGTGCTTGACCTCGATGCCTTGGTGGCCCTGCGGGATCGCTATGCACCGAGGGCTTTAATCCACGTAGACTGTGTACAGGCTTGGGGAAAATTGGATCTTTATTTAGATCGCAGCGGGATTGACTTTGCAAGTTTTGCTGGTCATAAGATCCACGCACCTAAAGGGGTAGGGCTTCTCTACGTCAAGAATCCACAGCGCTTTAAAGCGTTTATTGTAGGTGGCGGGCAGCAACACAATCGACGCTCAGGTACGGAAAACCATCCCTTGGTGTTAGCACTCGCGAAGGCGGTCGAGATTCGTCAGCGCGCTGGCACGATTGAGGCTCAGAATGCAGAAATAGCGTCACTTCGCCATTACTTCCTAGCTGGCCTCAGGGATATCCCGCATCGGGTTCATGCGGCTAAGCTACAGATTCCACAGATCCTAAATATTGCCTTTCCAGGCTTGCGGGCTGAAACCCTCTTGCATTGCTTGGAACGCGAGGGAATCCTCGTCTCCAGTAGCTCAGCTTGTCACGCCAGTGACCGGCAGGGGAGTCACGTGCTGCGTGCGATGGGACTGTCGGATGAAGAGGCCTCTGCATCGATTCGCCTAAGTTTTTCTCGCGAGAATAGTTGCGAAGAACTCGATTCTGCATTAGCGGCCTTTAAGCGCTCATTAGAGTTTTTGAAATATATTGCTGACTAGAAAGATTTACATATGGAGACAGAAGAAGTCATACTATTGCGCTTCGGCGAAATTGCTCTTAAGGGCTTAAACCGTCACCGCTTTGAAGAACAGTTAATCCGTAATCTTGCCGCCCAGGTTAAACACCATGGGCGCTACGAGATTCAGAAGCGAGATGGACGGGTTTATATCGAGCCTCAGTACAGCGAAGAAATGACCTTAAATCAGCGTCGGGATTTGCTCGAATTTGCGATTGATAAGGCGAAGAAGTGCTTTGGTGTGGTTTCCCTATCGCCCGTCTTGAAGTTGACGAAATCATCGATTGAAGATCTGATGCCCTACGTTTGCGAACTTTGTGAGAAAGAACTGCGTCGAGGACGCCGCAGTTTTAAGGTTGAAGCTAAGCGCTCTGATAAATCTTATCCACAGAATTCTCCAGAGATTGCAGCAGCCGTAGGGGAAATGATTCTTGATGCGCATCCAGAACTCCATGTCGATGTTCATGAGCCGGACTTTATCCTCTGGATTGAAGTTCGTGATCGCATCTACATTTATTCAGAAATCATCGCTGGGCCGCGGGGGCTACCTGTTGGCACGTCTGCGAAGACGATGGTCTTATTAAGTGGTGGCATCGATTCACCTGTGGCGGCCTATATGATGGCTAGTCGTGGCTGTCCCATCGAGGCCATCTATTTTCATACCTTTCCATACACCAGTGATCGTGCACGCGATAAGGTTTTGAAATTAGCTCAGATTGTTTCGGAGTATAGCGGGCCAATTGTCGCCCACGTCGTTGATTTCACAGATATCCAGTTAAAAATCAATGAGTCGTGTCCAGAAGATCTTCTGACGATTGTGATGCGGCGTATGATGATGCGAATTGCGGATCGCTATGCCGAATTCTGCAACTGCCCATCGCTGCTAACTGGTGAGAGTTTGGGCCAGGTTGCGAGTCAGACGACTGAAGCCATCGCAGCGAGTAATGAAGTCAGTTCTCGTCCGATCTTTCGTCCCCTCATCGGACTCGATAAGGATCAGACGATTGAAATAGCCCGCAGGATCGGAAGTTTTGAGACTTCCATCCTGCCTTATGAGGATTGTTGTACGGTTTTTGTTGCTAAGCATCCGAGCACGCGTCCACAGATTGAGAAGGTGCATCGTGCTGAGGCAGAGCTAGATATCGAGGCACTTGTTGAGATGGGGCTGGCGAAGATCAGCAGTTATAGTGTCCGTAGTCATAAAGTATCTGAAATTTCGAATTATCGACCGCGTTAGTCGCAGAAGTCTTAAAATGTCATAGCTAAAGGAGGCTAGGATGGAACGTTACGCACACATTGCGAAAAAAGACCCAGAACTCTACATGGCTCTGGTTCATGAGTCAGAGCGCCAGGATATGACTCTCGAGCTGATTGCTTCGGAGAATATTGTCAGCGAGGCGGTCTTAGAAGCCCAAGGCTCAATCCTCACGAACAAATATGCTGAGGGGTATCCGAATAAGCGTTATTACGGCGGCTGTGAATTTGTCGATATCGCTGAGAGCTTGGCGATTGAACGCGCGAAGCAGATCTTCGGAGCTGAGCATGCAAACGTTCAGCCGCATTCAGGGGCGCAGGCGAATATGGCCGTCTATTTTGCAATGTTGGAGCCAGGTGATACGATCCTCGGCCTCGCACTTGACCAGGGTGGGCATTTGACCCACGGGATGCATCTGAATATGTCTGGTAAGTGGTTTAATGCGGAGTTTTACTATGTCGACCGCGAAACGGGGCTAATTGATTATGAGACCATGCGTGAATGGGCTCTGGCGGTAAAGCCGAAGATGATTGTCGGCGGTGCAAGTGCGTATCCGCGCTTCATCGACTTCGCGAAGATGCGAGAGATTGCTGATGAAGTGGGGGCTTATTTGATGATTGACATGGCCCATATTGCGGGTTTGGTCGCAAGCGGGCTCCATCCCTCTCCTGTGCCATATGCCGACTTTGTCACCTCGACAACCCACAAAACCTTGCGCGGACCGAGAGGCGGCCTAATTCTTTGTAAGGAAGAATATGCGAAGAAGATTAATTCAGCGGTATTCCCTGGTATTCAGGGGGGGCCTCTGATGCACGTTATTGCTGCAAAGGCTGTAGCGTTTAAAGAAATTCTCGATCCAAGCTTCCACCAATATGCTGAACAGATTGTTAAGAATTGCAAAGCCCTGGCAGCGACGCTTCTCGAGCGCGGGGTAAAACTGGTCAGTGGAGGAAGCGATAACCACCTGCTTTTGCTCGATTTGAGTAAGACGGGGATTAGTGGAAAACTGCTCCAGGAACGCCTCGATGAGGTGGGCTTGACGGCAAATAAGAATTCGATTCCCTATGACGAGGCCAAGCCCTTCGTTACTAGTGGTCTGCGCGTTGGTACACCAGCCGTAACTACTCGTGGTCTAAAGGAAGACGATATGGTCGAACTTGGGCATATGTTGGCGGATGCCATTTTTGACTTCGAAGCCAAGAAAGATTCGATCCGTCAGCGAAGTATCGAACTCTGTCACAAGTATCCACTCGTGAGCAGCCAACTTAGTTTGAGTGAATCGTAAATGTCAGTAAAATCAGCACAAGCACCTCTAGCGTTTAGGATGCAACCTCAGAGCCTCGATGAATACGTCGGTCAGAGGAAAATTCTAGGGCCAGGAAAATTACTTCGGAGGATGATCGAGGCAGACCAACTGTCCTCGATCATCCTTTTCGGTCCGCCAGGGACTGGAAAATCTTCACTGGCACGGGTGATTGCAAAACAAAGTAAATCGCACTTTGAAAAGTTAAATGCGGTGACCGCAGGGATTGCTGATATCAAAAAGGTGATTGAATTAGCTCAGTCACCACTGATGAGCCAGAATCACACGATTCTATTTATCGATGAGATTCATCGTTTTAATAAGGCCCAGCAGGATGCACTTTTACCCTATGTTGAAGATGGGACGCTCGTCCTCATCGGGGCGACGACTGAGAATCCGTATTTCGAGGTAAATAAGGCCCTGATTTCGCGTTCAACACTGTTTAAACTGGAGTCTCTCAGTGAGGATGACTTGCGCGAGATAATTGCGAGGGCTCTTTCTGATCCGAAGCGTGGCTTCGGTCTCATCGATGTCGATCTTAAGGATGAGGCCCTAGACTTTATTGTCCAACACTCAGGTGGAGATGCTCGAATTGCTCTCAATGCTTTGGAATTGGCTCTGCGCTCAAGTCAGGCGGATACCCAGGGCAGAATTACGATTGATCTCCAGACGGCGAGCGACTCGATTCAGAAGCCGGTTCTCCGATACGACCGTCAGGGCGATGGTCACTACGATAATTCATCGGCTTTGATCAAGTCGATGCGGGGATCTGATCCAGATGCTAGCATCTTTTACCTCGCTCGCGCCCTCTATGCAGGAGAGGATATTGAGTTTCTAGCTCGCCGAATTGTCATCTGTGCTGCTGAAGATGTGGGACTCGCGAATCCACAGGTCTTACCCTTATGCATGTCGGCGTACGAGGCGGTACGCCGTATTGGCATGCCTGAGGCGCGAATTATTCTTGCCGAAGCGGTTCTCATGGTCGCTTGTTCACCGAAGTCAAATACTGCCTATAAGGCGATTGATGCAGCTCTGGCAGCGCTTCGCGACGGTGATTGTGGAGAGGTCCCACTTCATCTCAGAAATCCAGTTTTCTCTCAGATGCGTGAGGATTTCGATCATGGGCGAGGCTATAAGTATGCTCATGATTATCCAGGGCACTATGTTGAACAGGATTATCTTCCTGAGAAGATTCGAGGACGCCGCTTTTATGAATCCAGTCCGATGGGCTATGAGAGAAAAATACAATTATACTTAAACGAGTTAAAGCGTCTTTCAGGGGAGAGTCCCGATGAGTCATCTAAGCCTCAGTGAGCAGAACCTGGAATGCTTTATCGCTAACAGTTTAAATGCGTTAAAATAGTTGGAAACGTTGGAGAGGTGCTAGAAATGGAGACAGATCAGCAGTTTCGTGATTTGATGTCTGGAGATGATTCTTCCGAACTTGAGATGGTTCCTGGAGATTTTTCGTATCAGGGGGAGAGTGTTTGGGACACCCAGAGTCCAGAATGGATCGAGGCGGCCTATGACTTTTCCGATGGCTACCGTGATTTTCTCGATCGGGCTAAAACCGAGCGTGAATTTGTTCGTGAGGCGATTAAGATTTTGGAAGCGGCTGGTTTCCAGGAGCTTGAAGATCGTAGTGTGCTTAAACCCGGGGATCGAGTTTATGAATCGATCCATGGTAAGGGCTTGATGGCGGCGATTATTGGTGAGGATTCTGCCTATGAAGGCTTTAATCTTCTCGGTGCTCATGTCGACTCACCACGCATTGATCTCAAGCCGAATCCACTTTATGAGCAGAATGGTCTGGGCTATTTCTCGACCCATTACTATGGTGGGATAAAAAAATATCAGTGGTCGACGATTCCACTGGCTCTTCATGGAGTTATTCACACACAGGATGGTCAGCGGGTTGAAGTGTGTATCGGTGAGGATGAGTCGGATCCGATTTTTACGATTACGGATCTCTTACCGCATCTAGCAGCGAAACAGATGCAGAAGTCTGCTGCAACTGTCATCGAAGGGGAGGAGCTACGGCTATTGATTTCCTCGACACCCGATGCCTCAGCGAAGGGGAAGCAAGCAATTAAAACTTATCTTCTTAAACTCTTGAATGCGAAGTATGGCATCGTTGAGGAGGATTTCTTCGCAGCAGAGCTTGAGATTGTGCCAGCGTTTAAGGCGAGAGATCTCGGTTTTGATCGCTCGATGATTGCGGCCTACGGGCATGATGATCGGGTTTGTGCCTATTGTAGTTTGATGGCATTGGTCGGGATTGAGGGTTGCCCAGAGCGGACAGCTGTCTGCATGCTTTCGGATAAGGAAGAGGTCGGATCAGCAGGAAATACGGGTGCCCAATCGCGACTGTATGAGAATTTCTTGTTGGCCTTGATTGATCTTTCTACTCAGGAAGAGTTTAGCGAACTTCGATACCGACGAGCACTTGCTAAGTCGATGATGTTATCGACGGATGTTAGTAATGCCTATGATCCGGTTTTTGCCAGCGTTAGTGACCTGCGCAACAACTCGCAGTTCGCCCATGGCAGCGCATTTTTAAAATACACTGGAGTGCGCGGCAAATCGGGGGCTAGCGAGGCCAATGCGGAATTTGTGGCCCGAGTTTTCCAATTGATGCGTGAAGCTAAATTGCCCTATCAGATTGCTGAGCTCGGTCGGGTGGATGTCGGTGGTGGCGGGACGATCTGTCAGTTATTAGCTAACTGGGGCATGGAAGTGCTTGATGCTGGGGTTCCAGTCTTATCGATGCATTCGCCACTCGAGATCTGTCATAAGCTCGATGTCTATGCGGCCTATCTGAGCTACCAAACATTTTTGACTCGTATGCGTCTCGCATAAATTGGGGAATGCTGTGAGCGAAGCCTTGCTTAGATTGAGGACAGGGACTGTCTAATGTCAGTGATGAATTTCAAACACTATAAAGCTGCACCAGAGATCGATCTTGAGAATCGAATCTGGCCAACGAGGAGTTTTAGTGAAGCGCCTCGTTGGTGTAGTGTTGATCTTCGTGATGGCAACCAATCGCTACCAGCTCCGATGAATTTTAGTGATAAAGTTCAGCTTTTTAATCTTCTCTTAGAAATTGGTTTTAAAGAAATTGAGGTAAGCTTTCCTGCGGCATCTGAGACAGAATTCCGCTTCACTCGTTTTTTAATTGACCAGAAATTGATTCCAGAGGATGTCTCAATTCAAGTTATGAGCAATGCGCGCCCGTCTGTCATCGACCGTAGCTTCGAGGCGATTGCTGGTGCGAAGCGGGCCTGCGTCCATTTTTTCTGGTCGACCTCGCCACATCATCGCTCGAAGATATTTCAAGTTTCTGAGGCGGATTGCATTGCAAAGGCGAGAGATGCGGCGATCTACATGCGCGATGCCGCGCGTCGACATGAAGCGCGCTATCCCGGATCGAAAATCAGTCTTCAGTACTCTGCGGAGAGTTTTTCACTGACTGAGCCACAGTTTGCGGTTGAACTTTGCGATGCGATTAGCGAAGTTTGGGCCGAAGATGAAAATAGAGAAATAATTATCAATTTGTGTAATACACTTGAATCGGCCTCAGCGAATTATTACGCAGATCTCGTGGAGTATTTTTGTCGACACACTCGTTTTAGAGATCGGATTTGTGTCAGTGTCCACTCCCATAATGATCGTGGTACAGCCGTAGCCTCGAGTGAATTGGCACTGCTCGCCGGTGCAGAGCGTGTTGAGGGAACTCTTTTTGGAAGTGGAGAGCGAGCCGGCAATGCTGACCTCGTGACGATTGCTCTGAATTTTTTGACTCAGGGCATCGATCCAGAATTGGATTTATCTGATTTAAAGAACTGCGTTCGCTTGGTTGAAGCCAGCACTCAGTTTAAAGTCGCATCACGCCAACCGTATTCTGGCGAGGACATCTACGCGACTTTTTCTGGTACTCATCAGGATGCGATTCGCAAGTTTTATGAGGCCCGTGATCGTAGTTGCGATGTTTATGAAATCTGGGACTCTCCGTATCTGCCGATTGATCCAGCAGATATCGGGCTTGATGGTGAACGTATTATTCGGATTAACGCCCAATCTGGAAGCAGCGGCATCCACTATATCATGGAGGAAATGTACAGCCTGACCTTACCACCACCGTTGCTTGCAATATTTTCGAAGCAGATTAAGGGGCTGGCTGAAAGTCTAGAACGTGAGCTTTCCTATTACGAGCTTTATCAATTCTTCTGCGACTATTATCTAAATATTCAAAGCCCGATTAAACTCGTATCTTTTTCGGATCAACGGATTTCATCGAGACGAATCGGGATTCACTTTGTCGTCCTCTATAATGATCGACTTTTGGAGATCTATGGCGAAGGACAGGGTGTTCTCGATGCATACAGCATTGCCTTAAAAAATGAGATCGGCGTTGAACTCACAGTCGTCTCCTACAATCAGACAGCTCGTGAAGAAGGTGTTCAGTCAGAAGCCATCTCATATATCGGAATTCAGGATGGGCGCGATGAGCATTGCGTTATTTACTATGGAGCTGGTTCATCGAGCAACCTCACACAGGCTGCCCTCTATGCGATGACGTCGGCGATTAATCGCTATTTAAAGAGAGAGCAAGCTGAGCCTGAGGATTTCCGGCTGAACTTACCTTAAAAGTAGCTGCCGTGAACGGTATTGTAGTGAGTACGTATTGGCATTTAATGGCTTGAGGCAGTGAAGCTAGTAGAGACGTGAAAAGCCAGTAAAAAATCTATACATTAGGTGCTGGTATTCCTAGATTCGAGTGCAGAGACTATCGATATAAAATATTGTTCGCAAAGCTTGGATTTGCCACCCAGAGTGATATAATCCGCGTAAATAATGCGTGGTAGATAATTAAGTCATGCGGGTATTTTTGTAGTATGTGCTGCTACCGTGCTAAGTGACAGATGAGATATCCACGACACATTTGCCGTATCAAAGCAGACTGTTAGCGAGCGGATGCAGCTTGTTGCACGGCGTTGCAAGCTGTTGCAAAAATTTCGAAAGACATGAAAAAAGCAGCCCCAAAGCTGCTTCACCATATCAAACTATAAAGATTTCATTAAAGCTCGATTCGAATTTCCATACCATTCTTAAAATTGAAGGTGATCGCCTGCTCATCGACCTCATCGTCTTCGATGAGGGACCTCTACAGTCTACGACTAATATGTTAGCTATGCACAGAGTCCTCCTCCTTTGTTTTCAGGTCTAACGGGGACGGAGAATGTAAAACTATGTATGCTTCTCTTCGAAGAAAATCCCGAATATCAAGAAATCGCGATAAGATTATGCCAGACTCTTGGTTTTCCTATGGAGGTTTTTTCTCAAGATATCGCAAAATATTCGCAGGGGATGTTACAAAAACTATGGTTAGCATTGAGCTTGGCTAGAGAAAAATCCTTATACTTACTAGATGAGCCTTTTAACGGGCTGGACCATTATTCCGTAGGCCAGTTAACCGAATAAGCCTGCTATGCTGGTGAAAAATTATTGAAACTCATGCTATTGATCCTGTAGGTAAAAGCATGCATATTCGCTAAGAGACAAATGTGTTCAGAACACAATAATTCGAATCCAAAGAGAAAAGGATCGTCCTTATGCTTAAATCGACTGTTGAGCAATCGAAATGCAGGTAGTATGATTTTGAGACAGTCAAAAAACTAGAGTGAAAATCAATGAAGACTTGAGGTAAACACGTATGAATTGGATAATCCCATTGCTAGCACTCCTTGTAATTGTGAGCTATCTTGAATCTGAGTATCGGATTAAAAGGCTGCAGGACAAAATCTTGGACTTACTTGAACATCATCCAGATACTTATTCGGAAATAGTTGAAAATGATGCATTGTCTGAAACCCAGAAAATTAAAGTCTTAAATACTAAGTTTGGGCTCGGGGGACTTAGAGCCAAAAACTTGATAGATCTGCACAGAAAAAAGTAAGCAAGCTTTTGACCGTTTCTTAAACCCTAGAAGAAAAGGGCTAAGTTCTAGATTGGAACTTAGCCCTTTATGAACTACTGGAAAATAGGCTCAGGAAAACTGAAGTCTGATAACAACTAGGTGGGCAGCATCGTCAAGCTTCGCTTCTCCAGCATAAAGTTCACTGGGATTGATTGCGATTGTGGCATCATCGATCATATACATCTTAACTCAATTGAAAATACTCCGTCTCCCAATGTTCGAATTGCCAGGTAATTCACTTCGTTCTGAGAAAGACTAGTCTCTAATGCGGATTGCTCCTGCATCTTGCCGTTTTGCCAAATATCCACATGAACTTTCACGTTCTTATAATCTGAAGCTGGCTGGATTTCAAAAATTCGGATGTTCTGGTTTAAAATGCTCTTCAGATTTTCAGAAGAAATATCCTCAAATTGGTACGGCTTGAGATAAGCTCCGGAACTAGGGCTTGAAGCAGAAACAGGCCAGGGGACGAGACTTAGCATGGCTATGCATGCTGCTATTATTCTAATACGTCTTTTCATATGAAATTAGAGTCTCCATTCTAAATCCGTTAATTCGTCGTCATTAGTTATGATTCAAAAGAAATCCCGAATGAAATACTTGATAGAGCTTGTTTCAATGATCTCCGTTTTTATACCTCTGCAGATTCATATGCATCAGGGAATCCTCCTAAATGACATACAGCGTAAAAAGATATCTATTTGCTATGCTCACTGGAAGATTGAAGTAGCTCCCTGAGAACTCTTTGCTTTTTGTAAGGAAAATATCACTATGAATGTGAACTGTCTATAGACTTATCCATTGTGAAAATAACTTAATATTGCGATTTAGCATGTGCATAATTTCTGCTAACATATGAAGACGCCTTTCTAAAAACAACTATATATATACTTAGGCAGTAAACAATGGTCGATGCTTATTGAGAGACTAGCTAGAAGCGCAGCTAAATAGGATAAATTACAAAAAGCTGCACACACAGATCGCTGAACGCAAATTACGTTCAAAAGTCAGCGGAATAAATTCGCATCAAAAGCCTGACAGAAGAATTAATGACTTACGGAGATCCAGGATTCTTCGTAAAAGCCGCACGCCATGTGAAGCTAAGGAAAGTCATGTCAGAAAGCAGACAATTTCATTCAACGAAAACGCCATAGTCTGCCAGCGCGATTTGTGATGTGTTAAGAAAAGAGACAGATCCATGAACCACTAGCTTGTGGACAAATTGATTGCTTATCCACAGAATACCCCGTATGGGTATAGAACGAAGCTATGTGCAAAAATTCGGTAGTGAGCTGTGTAAAATTATGATTTTACACAGGTCGATAAGATTCGAACTTGCTTCTTCCCCATCTGGATTACAAAGCAAAAAGCCTTCTAAATTCAGAAGGCTTGCTCGGATGATGTGTATTTAGGCAATTCAATTAGCGGTCTAAGTAATGATCACGATAAAGGTATTCGGCCGTCAGTACTGCGCCACCAGCAGCACCGCGCAGCGTATTATGACTCATACAACAGAATTTAATGTCGAAGATCGGATCTTCACGCAGACGCGAAATGTGGATCGCCATCCCATGCTCACTGGCTCCATCGAGTACTGGCTGCGGGCGATTCTCCTCTTCGTGATAAATCAGTAGCTTACTCGGTGCATGTGGCAAGCTCGTATCAATGCTCTCATTGAATCGTTCGAAGGCTGATATGATCTCAGCCGTACTGACTTTTGTTTTAAATTTTACGGAGACCGCTGCTGTGTGGCCTTCTTGGACCGCAACCCGATAACAGTGGGCTGAAATCTTCGGTGAATCGGCGTTGATAATCTTGCCATCTCGGAGTCCACCCCAGATCTTCAGGGGCTCCAATTCGCTCTTCGCTTCTTCACCAGAAATGTAAGGGATCAGATTCTCGCGCATCTCTGGCCAGCGATCAAAATCCTTCCCTGCACCAGAAATTGCTTGATAGGTCGCAACAAAGACAGCTTCGATGCCAAGATCACGTACAGCCGTCAGGGCTGGTACGTAGGATTGGATCGAGCAGTTGGGTTTACAGACGATGAAGCCGTGCTTTGTCCCGAGCCGTTTGCGCTGACGCTCGATAACTTGTACGTGATCAAAATTTAATTCAGGAATTAACATTGGAACATCATCTGTTGAACGAAGTGCGGAATTATTTGAGACGACAACGAGTTCATGACGGGCTAAAGCTTCCTCTAATTCAATAATTTCCGACTTCTGCATATTAACCGCGCAAAACACCAGGTCGAGTCCGTCGCAAAAAGCGTCGAGGTCTCGAAGATCGCTGAAGCTCATATTTAGACTCTGTGCACTGAAACTAAGTCCAGGTATCTCTCTCCCCTCAATCACTTCGCCGAAACGTCGCCCGACTGAGCGTTCGGAGGCTGCGATCCGCTTAAGATCAAAATATGGGTGATTCTCCAACAATGCAACGAAGCGCTGTCCGACATAGCCACTGGCGCCGACAATTCCAACTGATTTCTTCATATTTGCTCCTCCATGGAAGTGACAACAGTTTAACTATTGTCCAACCACGCTGATCTAAGTTCGAAGCGCAGCCTCGACTTGACCTCTTTATTATAATGAAAGCGAAAGCGAGATGGGATGGGAAATTATGGCAGATGCATTTGATCGACGATTGTACCGCTTCGACCTCTTGGATGAGTGGGCGAATCATTTGGCTGCTGTAAAAAACCGTAGTCCGAAGAGTATCTATCAATACCGCTCAGATGTTATGAATTTCATTCGTCACTACGCCCTCGAAGCTGGAGATATCGACTCGCGAAAATCAATACCTGAAACGGATTTTTCCTTTATTGACCGAGATTATCTCAATCGCATAAAACTTCGTGATATCTACGCCTACCAGGCCTACCTTCTTAGCGAAGAGGGGCTGAAATCATCGACGATCGCACGACGTGCCAGTGCGCTGAGCTCTTTTTTTTCCTTCTTGTATGAGAAGCTGGCTTTGATCGATGAGAATCCATGTCAGAAATTGGAGCTGCCCAAGCGTAACCGTCAACTCCCCCGTTACCTCCATCTCGAGGAGGCCGAAGCATTATTGAGCACTGTATTGCGCTCCGCTGAAGAGAGTAAATCGGCTATTGACTACCGTGACTATACAATTTTGATTCTATTTTTAAATTGTGGGCTGCGTCTAGCTGAGCTCTGCCAAATCGATCTTAGAGATATTAAAGAGGAGCGTGTCACCGTCATTGGTAAGGGGCACAAAGAACGTGTCGTTCATCTCAATCAGGCCTGTCTCGATGCGATCGAGCTCTACATCCCCTATCGCGAGCAGTTGAAGAAGAATCCGAAGCAAAAGGCACTCTTCATCTCTCGCCAAGGAAACCGCCTCGCACATAGCTCCGTTCAACGCATGGTAAAAATTCGTCTGGAGCGAGCTGGGCTTGATTCAAATAAGCTTTCGCCGCATAAATTGAGACATACATGCGCGACTTTGCTCTACCAATATGGCAAAGTCGACATTCGCACCCTTCAGGGAATTCTAGGGCATGAGTCTGTTCAGACCACTCAAATTTACACCCATATTAGCGATGAGCAATTGGAAGAAGCAGTTAAGAAGAACCCACTGGCCAGCTTTCAGATGACTGATTCGCCCAGTTCTGAAGACGAGTAAATAATTAGAAGAAAAGCGAAGCGCTGGCCCGCTTTTATCCGACTTCATAGCCGAGAATTCTCAGAATTTCCTGGATTCGAGTGAGTGGATCGAGTCGATAGAGTACGTAGAGAATCAGAATTAAAACACCCGCAAAAATAATGTACTTCCAGGCCGAGGCACGGTGAGCCTCGATTTTTCGACGTCTAAATGCCTCCTCTTGACTCACCTGACCACAGACGATGTAGCGTTTGGCGCGTCCATAGTTACGCCAGAGTTGAAAGGGACGTTTGTAGTCAACAAAGTAAATCCCGCGCAGCAATTCAGCGCCAGACTCTCTCTGTCTACGCAGATTTTGGCGCTCCTGAATGAAGCGATCATAGCGCTCGACCGCCGAACTGAAATCCTCGTAACTGTTGGCAGCTTGTGGCTCAGGAGCAGCGTAGGCCGCTGGATCTACGAGCTCAGCTTCGGATTCAGGGGCATAATAATTCCCTGCTTCTTCTATCCCCGTTGGGGCAGCAAATCCTGTCTTGAGTTCCTGGGTCTGTGAATCAATGGAGACCTCTTCTGGAGATCTTACACTCTCGAAGGTCTGAGCATAGAAAGCCTGATCATTGGCCGTCTCAGGACGCCGATAGGCGGCATGTTCATCACTGACATTATTAATCCGAATTACGGATCGATCTTCACGAGAATTCTGCTCGGCCAAATTTCAATTCCCCTTTTACTGAGTTTGCTCCATTATAACGAAATCTTAGAATCTGCGCAGTCGGGATCGATGTCAGCTGGCTTTGAAATGTGATGTACTGGCGGAGCGATAGAATCACGCATGCGAACAAATGTTTGAAGCAGGCGAGTGTGCATGCTAAAATCAAAAAAATATAGAGAGGAGATCCGCATGTCGAGGCGCCGCGAAGCTCCTGAAATTGTCCAACAACGCATATACGAGTTTATTTGTCGTCA
The DNA here is from genome assembly GCA_030537565.1 of Eubacteriales bacterium. Classification (GTDB taxonomy): domain Bacteria; phylum Bacillota; class Clostridia; order Saccharofermentanales; family Fastidiosipilaceae; genus JAUNVS01. Next base: position 19,109 of record JAUNVS010000025.1, read on the forward strand.
TCTTGAGGAATTTGGTTTTGCGCCGAGCTTGAGAGAGATTGGCGAAGGAGCGCAGATTAAGTCGACTTCGACGGTCCACAATCATCTTAAGTCGATGAGCGAAGATGGTCTGATTCACTATCGACAGGGTAAGCGTCGAGCGATTAGTCTCGTCGACATTCCCGATGAGCCTCCAGCTGCGGATGAACTACTCTACGATAGCGATTTGAGGACCTGCGACATTCCCTTGATTGGGACAATCACTGCAGGAATCCCAATTCTTGCTGAGGAGAATTATGAGACCTCCTACCGTCTGCCTGAGGCCTTTTTAGGAACGATGCGGGAAACTTATCCGCATTTCATTCTACGTGTGCGGGGCGATTCGATGATTGATGCGGGGATCCTGGACGGCGATCTCGTACTTATCGAGAGTTCTCCATATGCTGATGAGGGCGATATTATTGCTGCTCTTATCGGGAATGAAGCAACCGTTAAACGCTATGGGAGCGAGGCGGGTCTCCCCTATCTGTTCCCTGAGAATGAATCCTATGATCCCATTCCTTTCTTTGATGAGGATTGTCGAATTTTAGGTCGCGTCCGCTCTCTCTTCCGGATTGATTTTTAGCCGTTATCCTAGGAAATCGAAAACTACTTCGCTACGTGCAGTACGTAACGAAGTAGTTTGATTCGATTAAAAGCGGGCTGTGAATTACATTCCCCGTTTCTTCCCTGGTGTTCTCCAAGCTCAACTGATTTTCCGTATCTCGGAATCATCATCTTTAAAGAGTTTCATCTTATTGATGGCGTGAAGATAGCTGCGGAGAAAGTCAAGTTTGCTCATGCAGACGCCACTCTTTCCGCGTGGCTGCCAAATATAGACGATCTCTTCGAGGGGGATTTCGATCATGTGGTTGGATTTCGTTAATAAGGTGCAGTCATGATTGATATAGAGGATGGTTCCATAGTGGAAGGAGTGGTTATAGGTATATACGAGAACGGGGATATTTATATCGATATGGTTAATTATATGGAACTTCATCTTGGAAAATTTCGCTGAACACCGAGCTGGTAACTTTACAAAGAGTGACATAAAAATACCTCCTTCGTTATAAAACCTAAAAATAAAATTCTATTTTATAAAAAATAGAGCGGTTATTTCATTTTAGTATCTTTTGTAAAAACGGCAAGATTTGCTATAAAAAATCGGCAGGAAAAACACAAGGTAATCGATAATCATATCTATATAACCCGAAGATATCTTATAAATTCATGCAAGGGACGCCAAATTTCGCTGTTTGGTCCTTTAATTCGGTTTGAATTCTCTGTTTCCAGCCAAAAAAAGATAAATAATTACTCATTTAGAGATCGACATGACGGGGCTTACTCGAACTCTGTTCTACTTCGCTCGAGGCATTGTTCGATTTGAGCCAGGGCATGATCGATATTCCTAAGATCGATTTGTTCAATCCCTGGGTAGCGTCGCCAGTGCGTAAGTTGCCGCTTCGCATAACGCCGGGATGCCTGTTGAAGCTGGGCAATTGCATCAGTTAGACTGCCCTCTCCACTGAAGTAAGGGAAGAATTCCTTATAGGCAATTGCCTGGGCTGCGGTTTGCGATAGCCGACCTTCTAAATGTCTTCGATAGCATAACCATGCTTCTTCGATCACCCCCTCTTCAAACATGTGTAAGACGCGTTGGTTGATACGATCATAGAGAAGGTCTCGTTCCCAGTGAGGGCAAAAAATTTTGTATTTCAGCGGTTTTTGATCGCTATTTTCGCTTTTAAAGCAACACGGATCAGAGCTATTAGTCTGTCGAAGTGGGTTGAGTTGTGAGGGACATCGGCTTGTTAAAGTATGGATTTCGATGGCTCGTAGTACACGTCGACGGTCATTGGGATGTAGTGCCTCGGCTCGCAGAGGATCTCGTAGCTTAAGTTCATCCCAGAGTTCTTGGTTGGAGAACTCACGATACCTGGATTCGAGTTCAGAACGGACATTATCATTCGTCTCTAAGGCCTGATAATCTTGATCTTCAACCAGTGCTTTTATGTACTGGGCGCTTCCCCCACAGATGACGCAAGGCCGTTCTACCTCAATGGCCTGATAAATCAAGCGCTTAGCATCTTGTTGAAACTGAACTACTGAATAGTTTTCGTTAAGCTCGCAAATGTCAATCAGTGCGTGCTCAACACGCGATTGCTCTAAGGGGCTGGCTTTTGCTGTACCGATATTTAGATTTCGATAGACCTGCATCGAATCAGCAGAGATCAATAGTGCAGCGTGCCGCTTGGCATAGGCAAGGGCGAGGGCGGATTTCCCCGATGCAGTTGGCCCAGTGATAATTGGGATGCATACCTCGTAATTAGGCATGGACGATCCTCTGGAATAGCTTTTCGAGATCGCTGGCCCGGCGCTTGATTAAGACTGGGCGTCCGTGGGGGCAGTGGTAGGGATTCTGCAGCGTCTGCATAGAGGCGACGAGTTCCATGACTTCTGAATGACTGAGGTGATCATGGGCTTTTACAGCCGCCTTACATGCCATGGTAGCGATTACGAGGTCGAGAGCGTCCGCTTCACTATGTTCGAAATCGCGTTGATTATCGAGGAGGTCAGCGAGAATTGAACGAAAGAATGTCTCGACGTCAGAGCCGGATTTTTCGACAGGAATCGAGTGTAGTTCTAGTTTCTGCGGGTAGATTGTAAAGGAGAAGCCGAGGCGTTCGAGTACTTCTTTCGCCTCGTCGAGCATGCGTCGTTCATCAGCGCTTAGTTCAAGTTCAAGTGGGCATAGTAGGACCTGTGAATGTGTGGCTGAATTAAAGTGATCATAGCGTGCTCGGAAGGCTTCGTAGAGGACTTTTTCATGAGCTGCATGCTGGTCCATCATGTAGACATAATCACCATTTTCAAAAATCAAATAGGTGTCGAAGAGATGTCCGACAAAACGGGCTTCTTTAATTTCTTGAATGGGGCCAGAACTTAATTGCCTACTTGGTAAAGGTGTCAGTTCGGATGAAGACTGAGGCGACACAGTTTCCATGGCGGACTGAGTAAAGATTTCTCTCTCTTCTGAAATCTTTACTTCACTTATTCTCTCGATTGAGGAGGCTTGTTGGGGAGAAAAGTTTTGATAAAAGTCTTTATCAAAGGCGAATATTCCGTCTTCATAAGCAGCACCCCGTTCTTCGCTTCGAGCAGACGTTTTAATTGCTTCAACGGGGTTTGGTAGAGGACTATCGTTTGTTCGGACGACCTCCTCTTGATTAAAAGCGACCTGTGACTGGAATTGCGGTATCGTCTGCGGTGTAGTGGTGCTTGAACTCGAGGGAGAAACGTTGGATTCAGTCTGAAGCAAGGCCGAGGCATCTGCGCTTGAGGGGGAGAGTTCGCGTTTGACTTCTTCCGCATCACGGCGCTCGAGGAACTTGTTGGATTCTTCGTGCAGCATCGCCAGTTGGGCTTGCAGGGCTTGCCGGATATGCCGGTAGACTGATTCAAAAACCTGCTGATCGTTCCAGAAGCGAACCTCGAGCTTCTGGGGGTGGACATTGACATCGACATAGGCGAGTGGCAGGTCGATATTTAAAACGTAGGCAGGAAAGAGTGATTTGACTAAGAAAGGCTTGTAGGCCTCTTCAACTGCCTTACAAATGACTTTAGATTGAATTGCACGGTGGTTGATGAAAATTTGCTGATGGATTCGCGATTTTCGTGCGGCTTCTGGACGCGATAAGTAGCCAGATACACGGCAGCTTTCATTTTCATCGGCTTCAAGATAGAACATTTGATCGGCGAGCTTGGGCCCATAGATGGCATAAATAGCGGAGAGAAGCTCTCCATTACCAGGACTATGGACGAGTTCTTCACCTTTGGAAATGAGGTGAAATGAGATGTCTGGGCGAGCGAGAGCCAATTCATTGATGACTTTACAGACCTTAGCGGCTTCAGTGGCATCTCGCTTTAAAAACTTATACCTCGCTGGGGTATTAAAGAAGAGGTTTCGCACTGTGATCTGCGTACCCCGACTGCTTGCGACTTGACTGAGTTCACGCGTTTCACCAGGAATCGAGACCAGTTTGGTTCCAGTTTTAGATTCATCGTCCTTACTGAGTACTTCAAAATGGCTGACGGAGGCAATTGAAGCGAGTGCTTCTCCCCTAAAGCCAAGACTATGGAGGTTGTCGAGGTCTTCGATACGGCGAATTTTACTGGTTGCGTGTGGCTCGAGAGCAAGCTCCACGTCCTCGCCCGACATACCTGAACCGTTATCGATAACTTCGATTTCTTGGATCCCACCACGTTCAATGCGGATCACAATGCGGCTTGCTCCTGCATCGATTGCATTTTCACAGAGTTCTTTGACCACCGAAGCGGGACGCTCAATCACCTCACCTGCTGCAATTTGATTTGCGATCGCCTGATCAAGGCGCTGAATTCTAGCCATGTGATTGTCCTTTCTTCGCCATCTGCTGGAGCTCATGTAGGAACTTCAGTGCGTCCAGAGGCGTCATCGAATTGAGCTCAGCCTTTTTCAAGTGCTGGATCACTTCGGCTTGGTAACTGAAGTTCATGGAACTTGAGAATAAATCGGTTTGGCCCTGAACTTTTTCATGGATTCCAGAAGTCTTCAATCGACGGCGGCCGGCGTTTTGCTTCTCCAAGAGATTGAGGATTTCATAGGCCCGTGTGACGAGGGTCTGGTCACATCCTGCCAGTCGTGCGACTTCAATGCCATAGCTGCGATCACTGGCACCGGCTTCGATGTGATGGAGGAAGACGACCTCACCGCCCTTTTCTTCGACAGCAACATGATAATTTTTAAGACCATGGAGTTTTCCTTCGAGGTCGGTCAGTTCATAGTAATGGGTTGCAAAAAGACTTCGTGCTGAAAGAAAGTCAGGATGACAAATGTGTTCGAGAACTGCCCAGGCGATGGCGAGGCCATCATAGGTTGAGGTGCCTCGTCCAATTTCATCGAGTATC
>JAUNVS010000073.1 GCA_030537565.1 Eubacteriales bacterium
AACCCCTCGCAGGAGAGCGATCGTTTCCTTGGCTTCTGACTCGTTGCGAAGTGCCTGAACGTTGCGCCTCTGCTTCACCGTCTCATACATCAAAAGCAAACCACTCAGAACGCTAGATTGCCCTGGACTCAAGTGTTTAGGCAGTCGGAGATCTTCAGTGATTTCCAGATCGTTTAAATCGCTTAAATCAGTATCTTCGAGCTCTCGGATCTGTGCTGGTGTCAGTTCTTTGACCTGGCGGATAATTGCTTTCTTCTCAAGTGTACCGAGCACGGAAGCACTGCAATCGGCGAGACTGAGAAGATCACTACGTCTCAGGCCATGAGAATAAGTCAGGAGGTTTTCGACGACGGTCATTTGTTGGAGGGAAGTAAAACTGGAGTTATCGTAAAGGAGCTGGGCCTCTTCTCGATTGACGAGTTGAATCCACGTATCTCGTTTATCACTGATCAAGTGGATGGGTGGCAACATGTGCTGGGCCAATCGACCGCGCGGGCAAGCATAACGAATCGCGAGGGTTTCGACCAGAGCCAGAAGCTCCGCATCGAACCACGGCATCGGGTCAGAGATCGCATCAATCGATTTTAGATTCGACGCGATCTCAGACCGATATTCTAGGCGATGGACAAAGGCACGTCTAGGCGTATTCTGACGACCGAAGGGAAGCAGTACTCGCTGGCCGAGACAAATCTCATCTCGAATCGCTTCCGGTACGAGATAATCGTAATTCCGGTCGAATGCAAATTGGGCATTTTGAATAAAGACCGTTGCCACGAGATATTTCTGAGCATCAATTTTCCGAACTTGTACGGAATCCATCGCAGCACCCTAAGAAATAAATGAAAAGAGGTCGATTTGGTTCGAAACCGGCAGGTCTTCGAGGATACCCAGATTTGTTAGTGCCTCAATGGCCAATCGAGGTAAATTGGCGCGATTTTGAAGATCCTCGATCGAACGGAAAGCGCCGTCCGCCCTGGCCGCAACGATGTTCTCAGCGTTTGCTTTCGAGACGCCGTCGATTGAATCCAGTGAGGGCATGATCTTCCCCGTCCCCATCGGTCGGAATAAACTTGCATCTGCCTCGTATAGGTCAATCGGAATGAATTCAATACCTCGCCGATACATTTCTTCGACGATCTCGTAACAGTAAAACTCTTTTTCGAGATTCTTATCGCGGGCGATTTGTTGATTCTGCTGTAATCGTGCTTTTTCACTAAGTATCTGCTTCAAACTTCGCCCCATGTTTTGAAGTTTAAAGACCTTCGCCCGAATCGAAAACCAAGCAGCGTACCAGGCCTCAGGGATGTGGACTTTAAACCAAGCAATACGTAGAGCCGAAATCGCATAGGCAACTGCGTGGGCTTTCGGAAACATGTATTTAATTTTATTGCAGCTCTCGATATACCAGTCTGGGACAGAGTGTTCACGCATAGCCGCTTCATGCTCATCACTCAAGCCCCTCCCCTTTCGTACCTTTTCCATGATGTCAAAGGCCATTTTCTTCGGTAAACCATAATAGATCAACGAACTCATGATCGAGTCTCGGCAACCGATGACCTCATTAATCGAGCAAATTCCGGATCGAATTAGATCTTGGGCATTGCCCTTCCAAACGTCGGTACCATGCGAGAGCCCGAGGAGCTGAACGAGGTCATAAAAGCGCTGCGGGCGGATGTCTTTAATCATTCCGCGCGCCATAAACGTCCCCATCTCAGGTAGGCCGAGCGTACCAATCTCTGCAGGGCCCTCCCCTGTTTTGATCCCCATGATCTCCGTCTCTGTAAATAAGCGCATCACCTCTGGATCCGGTACTGGAATATCGTAGATCGGCTTGCCCGTCATATCAGAGAGGACCCTCAACATGGTCGGATCATCATGACCGAGAATGTCGAGCTTAAGGATCGTATCGTGCAGGGAGTTAAAGTCATAGTGGGTCGTATAAAAGGGGGAATCCGCCTTATCCGCCGGATACTGCACGGGCGTAAAATCGTAGATGTCACGATCCTTTGGGATGACGACAATGCCACCTGGGTGCTGGCCAGTCGTCGACTTAACGCCCGTAAGTCGAGAAGCCATTTGCTCGATATCTGGCCGACGCATATGAACACCATTGGCCTCGATGAACTTCATGACCATCGCGTAGCAGGTCTTATCTTGAAAGGCGGAAACCGTCCCAGCACGGAAGGTGTAGTCTCGACCAAACATCTCACGAATAAATTCGTGGGCCCGCATCTGGTAAGCCCCACTGAAGTTTAGATCAATATCGGGCTGCTTATCACCATTGAATCCTAAGAAAGTTTCAAAGGGGATGTCCTGACCATCACGCAGCATATCGGATCCGCAGTGTGGACAATTTTTGGCTGGGAGATCGTAGCCAGATCCATACTGCCCCGTCTCATCAAACTCACTGTATCGACAGTTTGGACAACGATAGTGCGGAACCAGAGGGTTAACCTCCGTAATCCCGGCTAGAGTTGCTGCAAAACTAGAGCCAACAGAACCACGCGAACCGACAACATAGCCATCCTCATTTGATTTCTTAACGAGGTGGTGTGCGATGTAATACATAATACTAAAACCGTTGTCGATGATCGCACTGAGTTCTCGCTCAACTCTCGCGCGAACAATCTCTGGAACCTGACCATTAAATCCATAGAGCGCATTCGCTTGATTCCAGACCATTTCACGCAGATTATCATCTGTCCCTTCGATCTCTGGAGGGAAGGACCCCTGAGGGAAGGGCTCCAGATCTGCATCCACTCGTGCGGCAATTGCCCTGGGATTAGCAATCACGGCCGCGTAGCGATCCGCATCGTTGAGATAGGAGAACTCGTGGAGCATCTCTTCAGTGTTGCGGAAATAGAGCGGAGCGGTATCGAGGTTGTCTTTGATCCCCGCATAGTTGAGTATGACACTGCGGTATTTCGATTCATTAGCTTCTAAAAAATGCGAGTCGCAGGTAGCTACAAAGGTTTGATGCCTCAACTTAGCGAGGTCAACGATCAAACGATTCAGATTCTCGAGATCCTGACTCGTATCGAAGGGATTGTCATCGCGTCTCAGTAAAAAGCTATTATTACC
>JAUNVS010000074.1 GCA_030537565.1 Eubacteriales bacterium
CTCCGTTGAGTGGATCGTTATCATCACACCAATCGGAAATATCCTGAGTAATTTTTCCAAGAAGATCGGTGTCAACACCACCTGGGCCTTTATCTTTATCAATGATAACAACGATTTTTGAATGCTTACCAGCACGCACAATCTTCACGTCTTCAACGACAATGCTTTCGTCCTTAAGAAGTTCTTGTAGCTCAAGCATTATCGCGTGTTCGCGAGAGGAAGGAGACGCAGATGCGGAGGACATAAAAACTCCCTATTTTACAATGGTACTTCGTGGAGGCCACGAAATATGTGAACTCTCATGTATTATACCTATTGTTACAAATGTGTAGGCTACAAAGTAATACGAGGGTCTGAATGTGTGATCAGGAAAACGAGCTACCCCCAGCATCTGGAGATAATAACGCTAAATATCCATCACGTTCCACACGAGGTCATATGAACGTGAACAGTCAAGATGGCGAGAATTCTGCTCATGCTATTCCCGTCGTTTCTTCCGATACCAGCCCGAGTGATATTCCTGACGAAATGCCAGATAGCAAGACTATCAATGCTGGATATGCAACGGCTTACCTTGATGAAGTCACTGAGAATGAGGCACCAAAGAAAAGACGTTCTGGCTTTTGGATATGGCTCATGATTCTTCTTTTATGCCTTGTTATTGCTTCCTTGATCTATGTTCTTGTGACCACTGAGGGTATCCGCATCGATACCGGTGATACGTCCTCACCCCTTTCAGCCCAGGAGGTTGCACGCAATAATGCTGCATGGTGTGCTTCTCAACAAAATGATTTTATTCAGGACAATAAGAAAAATGGACAAAAAGTTTCTCAAGAGATTCGCACTCATATTAAAAAACGTGTCAGTGTCTTTGGTCCACCCATCACAGAGCTCAGTGCCAACACTGAAGATGAGGCTTTGAAGAAAATTCCCGAACCTCACAAACAGAAAGATCTACGTTCCACTCTTGGTTTTTGTGCTTTGCAAATGAAAGCAGATTCCGATGTTGTCAGCGATCCTGATCTTAAAAAATTGCTCTATTCAGGAAGTTTAGGAACCTACCTTGACTATGAAAGCATTCTGAAGCCAAAAAAGAGAGGATTTTCCGCTGCTCAACCATTGACGAAAACGATGTCTAAATTTAAGCCCACTCCAGCCTCAGATTATATTTATCACCTGGAACGCGGCGAATACACCCCTGATAAATCAAAGTCTTCACCCGTCGATAATGGAGAAGAAGACGCGAGTCACCTCGATCCTCTGATGTATCAGCTTGACGCTGCACGATACAGCTTCGGTGTTGGAGGCGCCCAAAATCGATACGATAACGCCGAGCTTTCAGATGAGGAGAGTATCGATGCACTTGATCATATTGAAAGCGTTATCCAAGGTTATGCACATGTGACGGAAAAAGATCCTCGCGATATGAGCTATCCCCTGCTTACGCCTGTCGCTGGCCAACCCAAAGGCAAAGGATTGATTTTAGCAAGCCTCGATTCTTCGATTGAAATTTATAACCATTTATCACCCTATTCACATCAGGTTCCTGAAATTAATTTATGGGAAGAATCCCTTTATTTGCTGCATTACCGAATGATGATTGATTCTTCGGCTATCGGTGCCTTTCCTGGTATTGAAAATCCTGCAAAAGCTACTGTAGAATCAGATCTTTTCGGAAAATCTCTTATCAATGTGGGTATAGGCCCATAATTGATATCCATACAATATACGGAAGCCAGCCCATACACGTCGGTGCTAACCTCGCACAATCTGGGCATGCCCGCCATTGTTGCCCCACCGCAGTGACAGCGAGCTCGCACAGTCAAAATGCGTAAATGTGTACGGAAATTTTAAGTACCCATCGCAGGAAAGCACCCACATATGAATGGAAGAATGAAATGCATCGCCAGAAATAAAAGTTTGGCGGGTGATTCCACCCGCCAAACTTGTCACACACAATCCACTAGAGTCTGTCAATAAGATCATTACTCATCACACAGCACAATTAGCCGGCTGGTCTTTAAAAAATGAACGTGCAATATCCCAGCAATATTGCAAAAATATTCATTCAAGATGGGTAACTTCTTATCTAGATTTAATCATACCCACATAATATTTCATTTGTCACGAGGCTCCCTAAGAAAACCGGTTTTTTCTGACCAATTTTTTATCTGTGTCGCTAAGACTTCCTCACCAGTGGTCTAGGCAATAGTGTCATCAGGATTTTTCATGATTCCATTTGCTGTGAGACATGAGCATGGCTCGCCCTCCAAAAGAAAAATCCTCAAGCATGGTAGCGCTTGAGGAACAAAAAGCTCCCGCGACTGGATTCGAACCAGTAACCGTCCGATTAACAGTCGGATGCTCTACCATTGAGCTACGCGGGATTGGTTTTCAACGCGATAAATACTTTAACAGACTTCAGTGCTCTTTACCTAATTGCCACGCAATCAAACTTCTAAGCCAACCGAATCTTTAACGCGTACGCGTATATTATCAATTTCTTCACGTTCATGATCCGGCACCTGACCTGTGATTTGTTCCCAATACTCAAGTTTTCCATCACGATGGCGCATAATTCCCATCTTGACTATGACACCGGAATCACTTCGATGCTCAACATTAAGTACATGGGTATATTCCATCCCCTCACGCATCGTATGTAAAAACAATTCGGAAGGTGAGTTTGTACACTTAATTACAGTATCTGGACGACCATGTTCAATAAAAGAAATCTCAAGCGTCTCGGTTTCACTATCCCAAACAGCCCCAGAACACGCCAACCATGGTTCTTGTAAAACAGGCTCCGCATTATCCAAAACCACTATTTGAGCTGGTGAAACAGCTACAATCATATGTGGTCTTGCTTGAAAGACTTGAACATGACGTATAGATTCGTCAAAGTACTGACCAACAGCCTTTTTTATTTCTTTTGGTATCTTCCCCATACTTCAACACTACCCGTAAGTAGAAATTATGCATACTTTCGCGCTAAAGTGTATGTGCCCCGATAGCTCAGTCGGTTAGAGCAACGAACTCATAATTCGTGGGTCCCGGGTTCAAGCCCCGGTCGGGGCACT
>JAUNVS010000026.1:0-20346 GCA_030537565.1 Eubacteriales bacterium
CCGAGAAGCGGTCGACATTTTCAAATCCGTCGGTTCACAGATCATTACTGAAGACTTCGCAGGCAAGGCCGCTTCATGAACGAGAGAACGGATTCCGAGCATCGTATCCTCTTCGTCACAGGTCGCTGCAAAGTAAACAGGTGCTTTGAGCTTCAGCCCCTCTGTCTTAATCGCTTCATCGAGATGTAAAAAAGCATAAAAGGCGGCCATCAGTCCCGACTTCATGTCGCAGGCACCGCGGCCATAGATTCGCCCCTGATCGAACTCAGCAGCAAATGGCGGATAATGCCAAGAAGCTAGTTCTTCTTCGCGGACAGGCACAACATCCATATGCCCACAAAAAACCAGGCAATCCTCAGGCTGGTACGTCGACTCAGGATCGGCCTCGAGTACGGCGACTAGAGAGGCTCTTTCGGATGCAACCGAATACACTCGGTATGGAATCGCGCGTTCTTTGAGAATATCTTCAAAAAAACGCAGGACCGCGAGTTCATTACCGGGGGGATTACTGCTATCGATGCGAACGACCGCTTGCAAGTAGCTCTGAAGCTGTTCAACTTGATCTTTGAATTGATGAGACATGTTGTCCTCCTCCTCGAATGGGCCAGTGAATTAACATGATTGATACGATAACGAGACAAAGTGCCAAACTATTTTTCACAGTAAAAAAGGGTTCTTTAAGAAGCCATGCGGATAAGAAGGTCGAGAAAAATGGAATTGTCGACTTAAAAATCTGAACTTGTGAAACTGGATAACGGCCGAGTGCGAGAGTGAAAAGTGTAAAGGCGACGCTTGAAATAAGCGGCAGCCAGACAAAGTTTAATAGGGAAAGTGCAGAGAGAGGCTCCTGAAGTGTAAACCTGCCACCCAGGAGAAGCCCGATCCCAGCTAGAACCAGTCCACCATATCCCAGTTGAAAGAAGCAGAGGCTGAATGCATCGACTCGACGTAATAGGGTCTTCGACCAGAGCGTCGCCACTGCAGAGGTCGACGCAGCAGCGAACATCGCCCCCTCCGCCTCAAATCGAAAATCGAGGGAGAGTCCAGCTTGCCAATGAATCAGCAAAATGGCTGAGAAGCCGAGGATCAGGGCCCAAACAATCTGGGGACGCAAGCGCCGCTCGAAACCTAGAATGTAGGATAAGATGATCGCGACGAAGGCCGAGGAGGCGTTGATGATCGATAGTTTCCCCCCACTCCCGTGGCTTAAAGCACGGTAAAAGAAGAAATAGGTCAGGGAGATGCTGAGGAGCGCGTAGGAGAATAACTCAAGTTGCGCATTGCGATGAACACGAATCTTGGTTTTTGGAATCACGACACTAAAGAGGAAGACGATAGCGGCGGCTGCAATAAATCGCAGTCCGGCAAATAGGAGAATCCCAGAGCTGTTCGATGCCTCAAGTCCTAAAAGTCGATAAGCATTTTTAATCGCTGGGAATGCACTCCCCCACATGAAACACGCGGTCAGAGCCATCGGAATCAGGCCCCAGTTACTAGAGCGCTTGCCAGTTCGATTCGTTATTTCTGCCATCACATCTCACCCTTCGTCTCGCCAGATGATTGAAGAGTATTGTAAACTCTTTACATCAAAACTGCAGATCTTTATTGGGAAGAAGTCTATGAGAGCATCAGGCATTATCTGTGAATACAATCCCTTCCACAACGGTCATCTCGCCCAGTTGCGGATGCTAAGAGCATTGGGCGATGACCCCATCGTCCTAATGATGTCCGGTCCATTTTGTCAACGCGGAATTCCAGCGGTGCTCGACAAGTTCGAACGCGCCGCCCTCGCAATCCGCCATGGTGCCGATCTCGTCTTCGAAATTCCCTGTCATTTCGCGACGGCTAGTGCTGACTATTTTGCTGAAGGGGCTCTCCTGCATCTCGCAGTGCTCCCCTTTGTCGAACGCGTTTATTGTGGATCTGAGTCCTGCGCTGATGACGCCCTCAATCGAGCTGCTCGGCTATTGGCGAACGAGGATGATCTCTATCGAGAAAAACTGCGAGACTGTTTAAGTCGCGGACTCTCGTATCCACGAGCAACAGCCGAGGCCCTCGATGCCTACTTTGCGAATCCTGAGGGAGACAGGAAGACCTACCAGGAACTTCTCGGAGGCGGCAACGATTTACTTGCTCTCGCCTACATGCGCGCCAGATATAAACATCAACTAGACTTCGAAATTAAGCTTCTCAAACGGCTCGGTAATTCAGGTGAGCGAGACTCGGAGAGCGCACGCAGCGTCGCCTACCGCTCCGCCTCGGCCATACGTCGAGAACTTCTCGCATCAAGCCAAAGTATGGCCGCAACCCTTGAATCGGTTTACCACGACCTACCACCTCTAAGTCTGGCTTCGATTGGGCTCGCATTCCAATCGAAGCAACTGCTCTTTTCTCGAGATCTGTCTCTCTTGATCTACGACCGTCTTTGCCTCGATGCCAGACGTCTTGAAGATCTCAACACCCTTCCTGAGTACCAAGATGGCCTCGCTGAACGTTGCATAAACGAAGCTCGATCTCTCGCTTATAAGAACGAAGTCGATGAGGAGTTCTTTGAGAAATTAGTCGAACGCGTGGCATGTAAAAGTTACACAAAAACCCGCGTCCGCCGTGCGCTATTGCACCTGATTCTCGGGCCTCGGCGCTTCATTCCAGAAACCAAGCTCGAGCGGGCAGGATATCTCCGTCTACTTGCGATGAGTCGACGCGGCCAATACCTCTTGAAGCGATCGAAGAAGTCGATCTCCCTGCCGATCATCGGTCAAGCCTCCGACTTTAAGAACTTACAGGATGAAGTCGCAAAGTCCTGGGCCGAACTCGACCTAGATGCCGATAATCTGGCACTTGCGCTTCGCAAACGAGCAATAGGCCGGGACTATCGCCAGACACCGCTAATGCTAAAGGCCGCGAAGCGGGATCTGTGATAGAATGTTCCTCTAAAATCCAGGCTATATCAGTGATCTAATGATTGATTTATAAACAGAAATGGAGATTCACTATGGAGGATCGCTCTTACATTCGCCCCGACCACATAATGGATGGCTGTACCAATGTCCTCGACGTTTTGGTCAAACGTGGCTATCTCGCCCAGTGCAATGATCTTGAAGGCCTGCACGACTACCTCGACACGCCGGGACGCAGATTTTATATTGGCTTCGATCCGACGGCGAACTCCCTTCACATCGGTCACTTCCTCCAGATGATGGTCATCGCTCATATGCAGTCGGCCGGACACCACCCCATCGCACTCATTGGTGGCGGAACAGCGATGATTGGTGACCCCACAGGACGTACTGACATGCGCCCGATAATGACGCGTGAGACGATCGATGAGCACCAGTCCCAGTTCGTCGATCAACTGGGACTTCTCGTCGACTTCTCGGAAGGTCACGGCGAGTCCCTGAACAATGCAGATTGGCTCATGAAGCTAAACTACCTCGAGTTCCTGCGAGAAATCGGCACACACTTTTCGGTAAACCACATGCTCTCTGCTGAGTGTTACAAGCGCCGCCTCGAAGAGGGCCTGACTTTCCTCGAGTTCAACTATATGTTGCTTCAGGCCTACGACTTCCTCCACCTCTTCGAAACATGCGACTGCCGCATTCAGTTTGGCGGGGACGATCAGTGGTCAAACCTCTTGGCAGGCAGTGACCTAATCCGTCGTAAGCACCGCGCCAACGCCTATGTCACGACCTTTAAGCTCCTCACCAATGCCGATGGTACGAAGATGGGCAAGACGGCCAACGGTGCCCTCTGGCTAGATGCTAAGAAGACCAGCCCCTTTGAGTTCTATCAATACTGGCGAAATATTGAGGATGTAAAAGTCTGCGAAACGATGAGCCTCCTGACCTTTACCCCCTATGAGGAGATCGAAGAATATCAGAAACTTGAAGGTGCCGAACTCAATCCAATTAAGAAGTTGCTCGCCTGGAGAATCACCGCCCTCATCCATGGGCGAGAAGCGGCTGATGCCGCTCAGAAACAGGCGGAGGAACTCTTCGAAGGCCAGGGGCGTTCGGCCCTAATGCCTAGCCATACACTACGGCGCAGTGATCTCAGCGATACGAAGCTGATTGACTTTTGTGTCGATGCGAAGATCTTCCCAAGTAAGGGCGAGGGACGCCGATTGATTCAACAAGGCGGCGTCTATTTGAACGAGATGGCCATCGATTCCTTCGATCGCTGTTTTGAAGCCAGTGACTTCGAGAGCGGCGAGGCGATCCTGCGTCGCGGTAAGAAAAAGCATTACCGCATCGTCATCGAAGACTAAAGTGGCTCTGACGTAGAGGGTCATCTAGCTTAATATAAAAAGAGCCCAGGTCCTCGATAAGGCCCGGGCTCTTTTTAATTCACTCATCTTTCAATTGATCTTGGAGGTAGGCTAAGAGAAGTTCGCGTCGATTCGAAGTCGGCTCTTGAAAACAGAGTTCGAGAGCTCGTTCGAGAGCCAACGATATGCCTCGTCCAGTGGCGAGTTCAGCCGCAAGAATATCAGCTCCAGAGATTTCAAGATCTGAAATCCTAAGCGGATCCCCCCGTAACTCTGCGTCTTTGAAATCCTGATAAGCGCGTTCAAAGGCGCTTAAGTCAAAACTCAGTCGCTTGGAGAAGCGGGCCAGGATGCGCAGCATCTCAAAATAGTGCTCACTGCGAAGCCGCTTAAAATAGCAGTGATAAAAGACTTTCCAATCATAGAGGGTCAGCGGTGGCTCATCTCCTAAGACTCGCGCGAGCTCGCGGAGTCGATCAGCGCGTTCTCGCGGGCCATGCATCGCCATCGCAGCACGAAATACGGCCTCGGGCCAGAGTTCGGGGGCTACATCTGCAGTGAGAAATAAGAAGAAGAAGTCTTCTCGCAAGTTTCCCTCACAGCCCAGCGCCTCAAAACAAGCCGCTATATTTTCAATTCCACGAAAAACAGCAGAGAGCTCTCCCCGCTTGGCCGCTTCTAAATTAGCGGTAAAACTCGGCCAAATCTCAGCGAAGACCTCTTTAAAATGAAGCAGGATCGAGGCCGCACCCTTCCCCCGCAGCAGACGGCCCATCTCATGATCGATGCGTTCAACAGAAAGGTGTTTTAGGAGACTACGCTGGGCAAAAATTGCCGCCTCTGCCTCAGCGTCAATGTGAAATTCGAGACAGCTTGCAAAGCGTAGTGCCCGAAGAATTCGAAGCGCATCCTCATCAAAGCGACGACGCGGATCACCTACAGCTCTCAGACAACGCCGACGCAAATCCTCAAGCCCCCCATAGAGATCGATGAGCTCCCCTGAGGGTGACAGCGCAAGCGCATTAATTGTGAAATCCCGTCTTGCCAGATCCTCCTCGAGATTACGTCCAAAGCGGACCTCGGCGGGATGGCGATGATCGCCATGTCGATCCTCAACATCTTCCCGAAAACTGGTCACTTCCAAATTTCCATCTGCGAGGACAAAGGTAACTGTCCCGTGTTCAATCCCCGTCTCGACAATATGGGCATCTGGAAATAATGTGATCAACTCATCAGGTCGTGCGCTACTAGCAAGATCAAAATCATGCACTTCCCGCCCTAAAAGCTGATCTCGGAGAGCGCCCCCAACAAAGTAGGCCTCAATCCCTCTTTTCTCTAGCTCGTGGGCAAATTCCAAAAATGACTGCGGTATAAAATCAAGCTGCATTTTCGCCATACGTTACGCCTGAATATGGACTTCGCCAGCTAAGTCTCGATCGAAAATCATCCGGCAATAGTCAATGTCCTCTTTTTGGCCGAGGGCCCAGATGAGCTTCGTCACGGCCGCTTCACTCGTCATATCGAAGGCCTCAATCGCCCCTTTTTCGAGGAGTTTACGCCCTGTGGCATAGAGTGAAAAATCGGTATGTTCGTAGAGGCATTGACTGGTAACGACAACGGGAATTCCCTGCTGTAGTAATTTCTCGAGGCCCTGTATCAGATCTCGATGAAGGAAATGTATGCCACCAATTCCGAAAGCCTCGATGACCAGCCCCTTATATTCCATGGCAAGCAAGTGATCGAAGAGCTCAGGTCTCATGCCTGGTGTCAATTTCAATAAAAAGACATCTGTACAGAGATCGAGCCGTGCCTCGAAGGGACGGTCCGCGTGTAGACTACGCAGGTAGGGCAAGATTTGAGAATTAAAATGCAAGCCACGCGTATCAATGCGTGCAACAGCCGGCAGGTTCACGGATTCAAAGGCTTGGAAACGACTGGTATGCGTCTTCACAGCACGTGAACCGAGGATAACCTCCCCTCCGAAAGCGAGAAAGACACCTGGCAAGCCCGAGGCAGCCATAGCAAAAGCAGTAAGAAGATTGGTCGAAGCATCACTGAGCACTTCAGTGATCGGGCGCTGCGCACCGGTCAGGACAATGGGGATCGGGAGGCCCTGAAGCATAAATGAGAGCACTGAAGCCGTATAGGCCATCGTATCAGTTCCATGAGTAATCACAATCCCATCGTAATGATCAATGTCCTGAACAATCGCCTCGGCGATGATCCGCCACTCCTCTGGTTGGATATTGGAGGAATCCAGAGAAAGGATATCCCGTGCTTCAATATCGTAAAAATCCAAGGGAGCATTCAGCAAATGCAGCACATCCTCGATCGAATACTCAGGCTCTAGACCCTCAGCTCCCTCTGCCGAAGCAATCGTCCCTCCCGTCGCCAAGAGCAGAAGTTTCTTGCGCGATTCAGCGGCAACTGTGTTGCGATGAATCCGACGGATGTCTGGACGCGTGTACAGTCCCGCATCATCTCTTAAATCCTGTCGCAACTGCCCAAGATGTTTCTCTCTCTGTTCGCCCTCCATGGATCATTCCTCTCTTCAAAGTCAAACGACTCGACCGTCTTGAATTCATCACTGCCAGTTCTATCATCGCAGCTATGAATAGACGGACTCGCCTCCTTAACGAGAGGAATTGTAATCTGCGCGAGCGATTAGAACAAGCTGATTGACTTTGTCAACACGATTTGATTAAGTAAGCGCTTAAAGGAGTTTGCTATGGCTGTACTATTATTTGATATGGATGGGACTCTACTTAACTCGATGCCCGCATGGATACGCTGCGAAGATCACCTGATCGATCAGTATCAGTTACTCGAAAAGGGAGTCCACAACCGTGAAACGATATCCCAGATGGGACTTTGGAATCTCTGTGAATTCATCTCCAATCTGCATGATGGAGCACATAGTCCCGATAAGATTTATTCAGAAATTTTAGACCACATGGAGGGCTTCTACTGTAGTGAGGTCGAGGTAATCGCAGGCGTGCGACCCTTCCTGGAAGCAATGCAGGCCTACGGAATAACGATGTCCGTGGCCACCGCAACCGACCACGACCTCGCCTCTAAAGCCCTTAATCATGCGAACTTACTCCCCTTCTTTGACGAAGTATTCACCAACGATCGCAGTCTCTCACATAAGGGCGAATCCGCCTACTGGGATCACATTGCTGAGCACTACCAGTTGCCGAAGTCTGACTTCATCCTCTTCGATGACGCTGCCTATGCCCTCCGAGGTGCGAAGCACTCCGGTTTGCGGACAGTTGGCCTCCGTGACCTCAAATCAGAAGAAGAAGCAATGGTCTCACGTCAATTCTCAGATGCCTTCTATCAGAGCATTGCAGATATCGATCCTGGGCACTTTATCGAGCACTGGCTCAAGCGTACCTAACTTGAGTCGCGCACCATTCCAAACAAGCATCGGCAATATTTTTTTAGGCCGAGGCTTGCATCTCGCCTCTAAATTTGCTAAATTACCTCAGTGCTTAATCGTAGGCGTCTGGAGAAGTACCCAAGAGGCTGAAGGGGACGGTTTGCTAAATCGTTAGTGGGGGCAACCCCAGCGAGGGTTCGAATCCCTCCTTCTCCGTGAGAAGTGATTTCTAATCACTTCTTTTTTTTACCCAAAATCAGGCCGTTCAGGTTAAATGCGTTTGCCAAGTCTACGAATTCCCATGAAAAATAAGAAGATTGATATGAAGGCGAGGATGATAAATGCGGGCCACTGCATCCGACCTTCGACCAGTGATTTCTGAATGTAGTATTGCGGTGAAATATGACCGATTGCCTGCATCCAATTGGGCATAATTTCGATTGGGAAAAGAACTCCCGAGCAAATGCCCAGCGGGAAAAACACGCCTGTCGTCACACCCCAGATACTCCCCTCACTCTTCATATATGCTCCAAAAAATGTGTAATATCCAAGGGAAAGGAATACGGAATAGCTAAACAGAAAGGCCAAGTCTGATATCCTCGTTTCACCGAATTCAAACCCTGCAAAGCGATAAAATAGCAAAATCACGGCGCTGGCGATTAAGAAGATTAAGAAGATGGCGAGACACTCGCCAAGCACATGAGCCGTTAGGGAGACTCGGGCATTTTTCAAGCGCACGTAAATTCCATTATTGCGTTCCAATATAATCAAAGTCGCTAAGACTGTTGCCGCTGTTAGGAATTTAAAAAGATTGACTCCCGCGGAATAAGAAATCTGTGGTCTGATCTGGATCTTACTAGGAGCTGGATTGGCAATTCCCGCCTCAATCAGTTGAATCAGAGGATTATTCTCAACACTGCTATGATACTGCTGCAATCGACCAGCCTCATCAAATTCGACAACGAGACTCCCCTGAGATAAGCCTAAAAAGTAATCGATACTTGTCACCGACTGACTCCGTATCCCTGGAATTCTCGAGAGGATTTCGCCATTACCAGTGAATCCCACCATTGGAATCTTTGAGTAAGCTAGAGTAATGCTAACGAGGAGGATCAGAATAATCGGCATGACGAGCAGCGAAGAAATGAATCCCTTCGTATTTTTCAGTTGTAATAAAGCGTACTTAAAGGATGATCCCATGTTTAATCCTCCTCCGTGTAATCGCGAGACACGCAGCACTGAGTACGAACTCGACTAGCAGCCATGGTAAAAGCAGCCCCTTAATTGGTAGGGCCAGGTAGTCTGCAAAAATAATTTGATTCACCAGTGTCAATGGAGATAAGTACATCAACAGATTCATAACGCGCGTATTCGACAGGACGGAACTTAAACTCAGAGCGCCCCCGAAAAAACCGAGAAGCATAACTAACATAAGCGTCGTATCTTGAAGAACACTTCGACTCTCAACACAACAGGCGATCATGAGACCTAAACTGAGACTCAAAATAGGAATCGTAGCAAATAGCAAAATCGCGGTAGGCGATAAATGAATCGCGAAGATCCAGCGAAAGCCGATAACGCTTATCGCAATCATCAGCAAGGTATAGAGATAATGAAGCCCCCACTTCGTGTAGAGAAGTTTTGACTTATTGACGAGGCGATCCCAAGTGTGTAGTCGTCGTTCTTCGAAAACATTAAAACCCATCGGTAATGAAGCCATTAACAACATGAAACTTAACTCACTGACGGCGAATTGGAGCTTCGCTCCCGCCCGTGCGCCCTGATAAATGCGCACTGGTACCGTCGTCTCCACAGACTTAGACAACGCAGAGCCAATTTCGAGATAATTCTTCGTCCCTTCGCTCATAAAGAGGCAAAGCGCAATTGGTAAAAGTAAGATTACATAGTAGCTGGGACTTTTGATCATTGACCGAAGCTCTTTTTTTATCACAAGCTTACCTCCTTACGCATTACTTTCATAAAGAGATCCGAGAGATTCGCATGCTCCGATTCCCCCATTTCAGCTACTAAACGTTGGGTCTCACCCTCAAGAATTAAGCGGCCTTCATTTAAAAAGATTATCTGATTGCAAAGGTGTTCAACCTCATCCAGATAATGCGAACAATAGAGCATCGTCATACCGGCATCGCGTAGCTCCCTCAAGTACTTGAGGATCTCATCACGGGACACTGGATCGATACCCACACAAACCTCGTCACAGATTAGGATCTTCGGCTTATGCACCAGTGCCGTGATTAAATTCAGCTTCCGCTTCATCCCTCCAGAGAGCGACTTGGCTAGAGCATCACGTTTATCGGCGAGTCCAACGCATTCAATAAGCCCCTCAGCCGTCTCACGGGCCTGCCGCTTATCAATCCGATACGCCGACGCAAAAAACAAGAGGTTGTCGAGGACGCTGAGCTCCGGATAGATCGCAAGCTCCTGTGGCACATACCCGATCTCCCAGGGGCTTAAATCCTCGAAATCAATTTTTCCGCGATAAGCAAGATTACGGGTAATACAAGCGATCAAGGTACTCTTCCCCGCCCCATTAACTCCGAGGATACCGTAGCTCTTATGAGCCTCAAAATGATATGAAAAATCACTGAGGGCAAGTACTTTCTTATAAGACTTACTGACATGTTCAAGCCGAATCATCGCATGCTCCAATCCTAGATCCTATGAGTCTGGTTTTGCCTCAAAGACGGAGCTCAATGCGGGCTCGAAATCCTTCAGAGCATCGACTCAGTAAGAGTATTCCTCAACATTCATATTGAGAGTAACACCTTGCTAACGCGACGTCAATGAATATTTCGATTGAAATATTCATTGGTTCTCTGGCGTTAATATGATATAGTCCTCATCGAAACGAAAGGAGCTAAGCAATGCCCGCTAATTTTCGCCCAGAAGAGCGTGAAACCATCTACCGAAACCTCCTGAAGGAGGGGTATCGAATTCTCGCCTCGATGGGGATGAAGAAACTAAAAATCAGTGATGTGGCCAGGGCTGCTGGAATAGCTACAGGCAGCTTTTATAGCTTCTTTTCGAGCAAATATGACTTCATATATCAAATGATTCTCGAGCGCAAACGTGAGTCGCTGAGCGCTTTTGAGGCCCTATGTCAGTCGTATCCTCAGGGCATCCCCTTTGATGCACTCAAACAATTTTGGCTAGATAATCTAAGGACCAATAACATCTATCGACTCTTAAGTCAGAGTGACTACGCTCTAATCCAAGAAAGATTGGATCTTCCCCCAGAGGAAGATGATAAAAATCAACAGCTGGCAGAGCAGATCATGTCTCACCTAGCCTCTGACAAGGGAGCAGATGACTTCATGAATTTTTCCGAGGCCTACAAGCTCCTCGTGATCGGATCTTCAGATCTTTCAAAATTAGATCAGAAACGTCTTGATCTAGTTCTCGAGCATCTCGTCGACACCGCCTGCCGTTTTCTCTACTAAGCCCCAGAAAAAAAGAAATGAGCCGAACGGCTCATTTCTTCACAATGCAGGAAATCAGCAGCATTATTCAAGCGGTTTGGAAACATGACGCGCTTCACGACGCAATCTCCGTTTGTAGGCAGAGAGCGATCGCCGAAAACGCAGCGCCGATACGCCACGGCCAAGTAAACAGGTCGCCGTCGCAGCAATTAAAGAAGTACGTGCAATTCGCTTCAAGTCTTCTCGACCCACATAGATAGTAACCTTCATGAACAGTCCTCCCTATTTACTCCTTATCGACAGCTTACAAAAGCCTAGTCTAAATCTCAAGCTCATCCACGACTCCGTTTTTTTCGAGGGGGACAAACCAGCCGCGCAGCCCGAATATGAATATTGAGAACATTAATCGCCGCGTAGGTCTCGATTAGACTTTTAAAACGATTCTGAGCGTGATTGAGAGTTTCTTGGAGATGATAACCGTAGCAAAGGGCCAAATCGACGGAGAGGACAATCCCCTGACGAAGACTGTAAAGTTCACAAGCGATGACTTCATCAACGCCATCGATCTCATGGGCCATTAATGAAACCAGTGATTTTAAGGCCTCATCGGAAATGGCGTAATTTCCGAGTGCACTGAAGGTCGGACGCACGACAGTTCGCTCATCCATATGCTGGGATTCGAGCTCATGCTTGAAGTCAGAATCCATTTCGCTATCCTGGCGCGTCGCACGCAGGTAATTCTTATATAATTCGCGTTTAATCAGAGAAAGCGGTTCACTAAAATATCCCGAAAACTCATGTTTGATCTCGAGGCTTGGAACGGGAATGGTATGGTATCCATCGCGCAGTCGCGACGCACGGGCAGCCCGTTGTTCCTCTTCACTGGCCACATCGGAGATATAGATGAATTCTTTTTCGCCGCCCAACCAGAGATTGGCGCAAATCTTCTCGATCATGCCATCCGAGGTCCCCAAAATCATCAAGCGATCTGGACGTTGTTCGAGAAGTGCCCGTCTCATATTCGCCGCTCGCACAGGATCCAAAAAGATCGCCTGGCGCACCGACTCCATGCGAGTCTCCGCACGCTTCGCACTCGCCCCAGCGAGAATCCGGGTCCCATGAATCAGGATGCCATCATCAATGATGTAGCGAATCTGTCGGTCACGAGCAATCATCAAAGCCCGAGTACTCTTCCCCGTCCCCGAAGCACCCACAAATGCCAAAATCCGAATCTGTTTGAGCACCCGGCGACTCATCGCCTCATCTTGCTCAATGTAGAGCGCAGCTTGAAGAGAATTTCCTGTTTTCTGAGGAATATTGACAGTTGGGAGATTCGTCCTCAGTTTTGAACGTAAGCGCTCGATCTGCTCTCTCGCAGCAAAGAATTCAGAAGTTTCAACAGGCTGCGGCGGTGAAACAGAGGATTCCTTCTCCGTTTCACTTGGATGAAGCGTCGGGGCAATCTCGACCTCTGTACGACGCCGACGCCAGCCGATCCATTTCCACCACGCCGCCATAACTGTCTCCTACTTTCGCTAGTCGGCCTCGTCCATGTTATGGTAGACAGCCTGAACATCGTCGTGATCCTCGAGGGATTCGATCAGGCTTTCGATCTTCAAGCGACTCTCCTCATCCACCTGGACATAGGTATCGGGGACCTGAACCACCTCGGCTTCAATAATTTGATAAGACGCCGCTTCGAGGGCATCGCGAAGCTCAGTGAAGACGTCAGGTGCAGCATCGATTTCGAAGATGGTCTCACCGTCCTCATTTTCGCCATCATTTTTGACATCCTCGGCTCCGGCTTCGAGGGCATCCATCATTAATTGATCTTCATCCGCTTCGTCAGCGACAACATAGATGCGTGACCTAGCATTGAACATAAAAGACACACAGCCCGTCGTACCGAGATTCCCACCACGGCGATCGAAGAGGTGGCGAACATCGCCTGCCGTTCGATTGCGGTTATCGCTAAGACAGCGAACCAAGATCGCCGTCCCAGACGGACCATAACCCTCGTAGGTGATCTCTTCGAAATTGGCACCATCCTGCCCGCCAGCCGCACGCTGAATACTGCGCTGGATATTATCATTTGGCATATTGTTGGACTTCGCCTTCGCGATCAGATCCTTTAACTTACGATTGCTATCTGGATCCGCACCGCCCTCGCGAACTGCAACGGCAATCTCTCGTCCAATCTTCGTGAAGATGGCGCCTTTTTTTGCATCGGCAGCCTCTTTCTTTCGCTTGATATTATTCCACTTCGAATGTCCTGACATCGAATACTTCCTTTCACAATCAATCTATCTCTAAGCGGGGCGCTAAGCTCCCCCCATATCGCTCTAACTATTATAGTTTAGTTCTACTTCGCCTCGGCAATTGTCTGGAGAATCATCCCCTTATTACGCTCGAGGACCCAGTCGATTGCCCACGGTGATTCAAAGAGGAGAACTGGACGCTGGTAGCGATCTCGAACCAGCATACAGGTCGAGGTTAGAACTAGGTCATCCAGGTCGATTGTCTTTCCTTCCTCAAAATCAATCCACCTCGCATATCGGTAGGGCAAATCAGTCCGAACGATCTCAGCCTTATACTCATTTTCAAGACGATAGCTGAGCACATCGAGCTGAAGAACACCGACTACGCCAACGGTATACGTCTCGGTTCCAATCCCCTCCTGCTTATAGAGCTGTACTGCACCCTCCTGAGAAAGCTGCTCCATGCCTCGAATAAATTGTTTTCGCTTCATCGAATCCTTCACCTCAATTCGGGCGAAGTGTTCAGGGGGGAATATCGGTATATCACCATAGATCTTCGCGCTGTTGCCAGCATAAAGGGAGTCGCCGATGCGGAAGACTCCTGGATCGAAGAGACCGATAATATCGCCTGGATAGGCTTCCTCCAAAACCTTATGCTCCTGAGCCATGAACTGTTGTGGCTGGGTCAAGCGAATTTTCTTACGTTCACTGCCCAAACTCACCTCCATGTTTTTCTCAAAGACCCCTGAGCAGATTCGGATAAAGGCCAAACGATCCCGATGGGCAGGGTTCATATTTGCCTGAATCTTAAAGACAAAGGCAGAAAAGTCATCCGCGATCGGATCGACTTCTCCAGTCTCAGCCTTCCTCGGTCCTGGGGCAGGAGCCCAGTCCAGGAAGTAGCGCAAGAAACTTTCAACACCAAAATTGGTCAGAGCTGATCCAAAAAACATTGGCGTAATCTGCCCAGCTCGAAAAGCCTCGAGATCAAACGGATCCCCGGCAATATCGAGAAGTTCAATGTCAGCATTCAAGTCATCGACATAGGAACTTCCGATGTAATCGGCCAAGTGCGGATCATCGAGGGAAACTTGAATCACCTCAACCTGTTTAGAGCCATGAGCACCACTCTCGCGATCAAAGAGTTCGATACAGGACTTCTCACGGTCATAGACGCCTTTGAAATCACCATGCGTCCCAATCGGCCAGTTAATCGGTGCCGAACGGATGCCCAAGACTTTCTCGAGTTCATCCATAAGGTCAAATGGGGATTTCGCCGCACGGTCCATCTTGTTGATGAATGTAAAAATCGGAATGCCACGCATATGACAGACCTCAAATAGCTTAATGGTCTGCTTCTCAACACCTCGCCCGGCATCGATCATCATGACAGCGGCATCAGCGGCACAGAGCGTCCGGTATGTGTCTTCAGAGAAATCCTGGTGACCTGGGGTATCCAGAATATTGACGCAGTAGCCGTCATATTCAAACTGCATGACTGAACTTGTGACAGAGATCCCGCGCTGCTTCTCTATTTCCATCCAGTCACTCGTCGCATGCATCGCAGCCTTACGTGCTTTTACCGCACCAGCACTGCGAATTGCCCCACCATATAGTAGGAGCTTCTCAGTCATCGTCGTCTTGCCAGCATCTGGATGCGAGATAATCGCGAAGCATCGACGTCGTTTCACTTCGCGCTCTAAGTTACGGGGCATAATCTTCTCCTCTTTTTAACATCTAATAAACTTAAATATTTTAACGAATCGCTTAAATCTAAACAAGCTAAGCAAAGTTTCAGAGTTAATATCAAAGCCAAGCCCCTCACGATCGATACAAGTAGTACCAATATATCCTCTGTCCCTACCCGAGATCTAAAAAAAACGGTAAAATGATAAAAAACTGTCCCCGAATTGGGTTGGAGGTTCGCATGCTCATTCTCGCTGCCATGGATATCCATAATATGATTTTCTGGATTTTCTTACTCACCATTGCTGTTTTTATCAGTGTGGCAGGAATTTACTATTTGATTGTCAACCGTCGAATCTTCGATCGGAAGAACAGCGCCCTCCTCGAAGCGGCACAATCGATCAGCGAACTCGACCGCTGTGACATCGCCAACCTAGATGCAATCCAGGCCTCACTGAACATTCCTGAGTTTGACCTTCTTAGCTCCGCTGCAGATCGAATTGTCGATGATTCGTCGAGACTATATCAGGGGAAGTGGATCTCTGACCCACATAAAATTTTCACTTTGGAGAATCTCTTAACTCGCTCAGAATACGGATCACTGGCGATTGAAGTCCCTGTCCAGCTATTTACACTCTCCATTTTTGCATCCGCGATTTTCTGGATCCTCTCACTCTCCATTTTTGACACGAGCAACAGCAGTGTAATGTCGGCATCCGCCCTCCCCCTACTCAACGGTCTAATCTTCTCGCTTCTCCTCTTCTTTACCTCTTATCGTCAGAGAAACGATCTCCAGAGGAGCATGAACTATTTGGCTGAGACCATTTCCCGTCGACTTCCCATCTTTGAAGACCTTGCTGGTACCGCCGTACTGATTGACTCTTTCGTACAGTACGACCGCGAAATGGCTGAGTCGGTCAGCATTCTCAGCGAGACAGTCCATGGTTTAACCCATCACGAATTAGCCGATTTAGTTGCTGAGAATGTAAAGGTGGTCATGGAACGAGACATCGCCCCCACCATCCAAGCAGCTGGTCAGAAACTGATGAGTCTTAGTGAAAATCTTCAGGCCCGCCAAGAAAATGGCATGAGCGAACTGGCTGGAATCTTCACCCAGCAGCTTGGTGCGAAGCTAAACCATGAACTGACCCCTCTGTTCTTAGAGACGGACCATCTCGTCGAGGAACTGCATAGTACGACCAACAGTTATCAGGATTCCATCGCTGCCCTGCGGCAGTCACGCGAAGACTCACTAAGTCTTCAGGAGCAGAGCCGCGAGAGCCTCGAACGTTTAGCAGAGGCACGCGAGGCCTGGAACGAAGATATGAAAAATGCCCATGCGGCGCTTGAGAACCTAAACGGTATTACTGAAAACTTCAACAGAATCTATAGCGGTGAGAGCAACGCCCTCGGCCAGCAGGTCGAACATCTTTCAAATGAGATTGCTAAGCTGAACGAAAATGCGCGTGAAGAGATGCAAAACTTCGCCAGCCAGATGCAAGCCTATACGAATCAGATCTCTGAGGACATGAGTCGCCAGAATCAGAGTCTTCAAGAGGGACTTGCTGCGAGCAACCGTGATCTAATCGAGGGAATCAACTCCCACAAACAACTCTTCTCTGAAGAATTCCAGTCCTATAGTGATCGCTTCTCAGATCGCCTCGGCGACGTGATTCAAGTCTTTGAAGATAAGCTCAACGCAACCGTTCTCTCTGCTCTCAACGAGATGAAGGCGCTGACTGAGAATCTCGCGACTGAGAATCGCGATATGAAGCAACTACTCAGCGAATTCGGTCAGGGTAGTTCTGACATGGTATCGGATATTCTCAGACTTTCTCAGGAGATGAATCGCAGTGCCGACCGCATGAGTCAAGAGAGCAATGAGATTGACGAGAGTCTTAAGGAGCTCAATGCTAAGCTCGAAACTTCCGTTCAGACCTTCTCCGATAGCATGACTGGTTCGCTCAGCGATAGCCTCGATCAACTCGAACGCTTCCTCGGTGAGAGCGTCCTACGCATTTCATCGACCAGCAGTCAAATGCTCGACCAGGCCAGCCGAATTGCCGATCTATTCCAGGCTGAGCGTGCCCTGCAAGCGTTGAAAAATGAACAGGCTGATGCTGAGTCTGAATCGACCGACTCGAAGCAAGTCTAAGTTCTTGAGTTCCCAGACAGGAGGCCCCTGTGTCCGCTAATTTGCATGCAAAAGAGGTGCTCGCTGCGCTCCCAACCCTCAGATCCCAATTGCGTTCGAGTTCTGAACTCCAGCCACTCCGATCTGATGGGACAACGAGTACAAAAAAAAGATTAGATGCAATCCTCGATGAAATTCGTCGCAAGCATCCATTCCCTCATGAAATAAAACTGCGGGTTCGCGAAGAGCAGGTAGATGCTCTGTTGAATCGAATTATGACAGTGCCAGCAGACGATTTGGAAGCTTTGGCTAGATCGCTGAGTTCTGATGAACTCGATGCGCTTCTACTGGCCTTCGACTCCCAATTGAGCAACGCAGAGTTTGACCGCGTTTGGGAAATTGCGAAGATGCGAAGCACGCCCAATCTCCATCGTCGAGCTCTACATCTTTTTGAAAAGATTTTTCCCAATTTGGATCTCCTCGCCCTCCTCGCTGACCAGGCTGAACTACTGACGGTAGCTGGCCCCGAAGCGGCGGAGAGTCTTGGCTTCCCACGTGAGGATGACCTCGCCAACTTCGCTGTTTTCTCGGCGGGATCCCGCCGTTTTCTGGAGTCAATTAGCAAACAGGCACAGCAGGAAATTCGTAGCGGTCATCGTAAAAAGCTGCAAGATTTCATCAAGTACTATCATCTGAATCCCAGCTCTCCTCTCGTACATGATTTTTTCGCACTCTACTTCATGAACTGCGAAACAGAACTCTTGATTCGTGACATGGACATCTGTATTGCGCTACTACGGATTCTTCCCGACCCAGTCGTAGCCGCTTTGACGACGAGAATTCTCGATGAAACGGAGCTGCCTGAGGACAACAAGCTTGATCTCTACACGGTCATCGAAGATGAGTGTCTATTTAATTCTGAGCGAGATCTGATGAGTCAGCTGACCTCTGCGTCGCAATCGCAGATTATGCACTGGTCTATTCGGCGTAGACTTGCGGAACACGCTTCAGAGCAGTCTTTGAAATACCAATTTCTCGACTCGAATCTTGATGTCTGTCAGGGGATCGCTGATTTAGATCACGAGATCCTTGCGCTTGAATTTAGAAATTTCGTCCTCATTTCCGATCGCCATGATCCCCTCCACCTCAGCTACTACCAGAAGAAATACTTCGACGAAATGTATTGGAAGGTAGATCGCCCACTCGAACTCGCTCACCCACATAAGCGTGTTCCGAAGTCCTCAGAGGTGGTCGAAGAATTTGAGCCGGCTCCCCTCGTGGATGTCGATTTGGAGGGGGCCGAACTGGAGAGTGCCCGTCGCTTCTATGATTATGTCTGTAGCAAGCGCCAGTCTTTTAATGATCTTCCAAAGGGCATTCTTAAAGATTACTGATGACCTTTTCTCAGCCTATGAATAATAAGTTTCAGAGATTTTCACTCATCTTGCTTTCTATGCTGCTCCTGCTTAGCGGAGCTTGTAAAAAAGCCCAGATCGACAGTCCCGACTTTCAAACGCGTTCGCCCGAAGAGAGCACGGTCGCTTACGATGACCTGCAGCGCGCTGTCGCCGAGGACGACGATCTCAGCGACGAAACGCCTGCTGAGGTCTTAAGTGAGTCAAACCGTAACCGCCTCGAAATGTTAGAGGCCTATTTCGGTGCACTCCCTACGGTCGGTTTAAAAAAGGAGTATGAACACTTCAAATCAAAGGGACTCTACATCTCTTGGGGCCGCAACATGCCAGAGGCCATCGAGATTTGTAAAAAGACCGAGTGCAATACAGTAGTCCTCGATATTAAAGAGAACTACGGCTTTACCTATCAGACAAAAATTCCACTAGCGATTGAAATTGATGCTGCTACTCCTGGAAATCCCGTAGATATTAAGGGAATTGTCGACATGTTCCATGCCGAGGGTATCCGTGTGATTGGCCGTGTCGTCTGCTTCAACGACGCCACCCTCGCCACGAAGCGTCCAGACCTTTGTCTTAAGGATAAAAATGGTAATACACTCTACTGGCCTTCCGAGGATAACAGACCCTTTACCTCCCCCTACTCTCCTGTGGTTTGGGATTACCTCATCCAAGTCTGCCTCGAAGCGATTAATTTTGGTGTCGACGAGATCCAGCTCGACTACGTGCGTTTTCCCTCAGGCTCCTCCAGTTCTGGAGAAGAAGTCTACATCCAAAGTCCCGAAGGCTATACGGCTGAAGATAAGCCCACCCGCGCCGAGGCGATCAACCGCTTTATCGAGAGCGTCCGTGCGGTCTGCACAGACCGCTACGGGATTCCGGTTGGACTCGACTGCTTCGCAACGGTCATGGTCTTCCCGACTGACGGTGTCGCCATTGGACAAGATTGGGCGAGTATCGGTCTAACCGGCGCAGACTCCATCTCCCCGATGGTCTACCCCTCTC
The DNA here is from genome assembly GCA_030537565.1 of Eubacteriales bacterium. Classification (GTDB taxonomy): domain Bacteria; phylum Bacillota; class Clostridia; order Saccharofermentanales; family Fastidiosipilaceae; genus JAUNVS01. The sequence goes on from JAUNVS010000026.1 coordinate 19,585, forward strand.
ACTTTGATGATGAAATCTCAAATGGGATTGGTACGGTGATTGGTGGGCAGACCTTTAGCTACCCAGATAAGGAACCCTACGGGATTGTAAAAGCCTCTCTGAATGCGGGACGCACACTATTAACTCAGACTAGCGAGTCATACTTCGCCCACATTCGTCCATTTTTACAGTCGTTTACTGCGGCTTATAAGGGAGAAGGGCGATACATTCCCTATGGATATAATGAAATGCGGGCTCAGTTCCAGGCCGTTTATGATGCTGGATACGATGAGTGGTTACTCTGGAGTCCAATCGCAGATTACGACATCAATTGGTTCAACTCACCAGATAATCCTGGAACCTCAGCTTCTCAGCTACCCTTGACCACCCCACTGCCTAAAAATAGGCAAACGGAGACGCTCATCGCTGAAGAGCGCCAGGCGCCAACTGGTATCCGCGAGGTGGAAACTCAGGATCCAAACGAAGATCTCGAAACAAATTCAGACGAGTAAATCGAATCGAAGCATCAATTGAACATCAAATAATAGGCCAGGGCTTTAAAAGCCCTGGCCTATTTAATGATCTGATCTTCAACCTAAGAGTGAGTGATCTGGCAAAACTAGGCGCTCGGCTGGGTCTCCTCAGCACTTGATGGGCTAGTTTCAGAAGTGGTCTCAGCGTTTGATCCACCGACCTCAGCACGGGTAACTTCGATGTACGCCTTAGCACAATATCCCTCTTGGCCCTGGTAAACGACCTTATAAAAATCCTTACCCTGAACTT
>JAUNVS010000026.1:20356-23702 GCA_030537565.1 Eubacteriales bacterium
ATCAATCTGAGTGAGGATATTACTGTCTGCTGAAGCACCTGAACGCAGGTTCAACGGACCAGCCGTGACCTTGCCAAAGATGCGTGGCTTCGCTGTTGTCGTCGCTTTCGTCGTCGTAGTCGTTGTCGTACTCGATGACTCAAGCGTCGTCGTAGACGTCTCAGGCATAACAATATCGGGATCTGGATTCTTAGGGATCGCGTCCGGATTATTATTTAATTTACAAGCACTGAGATATCCCAATGTCGCGCAAGCTACGACCATGGCAATCAGCTGATTTTTAAATCTAAATGATTTCATGAGCCAGCTCCCTTCTTTTCGCTCATATTTCTGCTGAAATCTTACCACATGTCCGCTTCAAAATCTTAAAAATCAACTGAGAGCCTGCGATTTGTCATTAAGCGGACAATCTCTCTAAGCTTTACTTCTTCAGTATTGGCTTCTGCATCCATCTAAGCTATATCATCTTAGAACGCAATAGAATCCCAGCCAGATCCTGGTACGATAGGCTACTCGGATCAAGTCGACTCAAAAAAGTCTTCATAATTTCGTTGGCCCCTTCTTCGACTAAGTCAAGCCCTTCGGAGAAGTGGTTTTGCGTAATCTCGTAGATACACGAGTGACTAACTGGGGCTGAACTTTCGCACGGATTAATCAGATCTTCATGCATTTTTTCACCAGCTCGCAGTCCGAGGATGCGAGTACTAGAATCTCTGGAAGGCTTTTGTGTACAAAAATCTAAATATCGCTCGGCAAGGGTTCCAATTTCAATCTCAGTAGCAGGATTAAATAGATAAGTGCCAGGCGTCCAGTCTGATTCTAGGATCGTCCTCACACAGGCGGCTACTTCGACGTGACTTACAAAGTAGCGAGCCACCGCTGGACTAGTCAGTTCAATGCGGCGATCCTTCTTCCATCCTCCCAAATTCTAAGAACACTGCCCTTCGAATTGAGAACATTCACTAGGCGCAGGATATATAGTTGGGTAAGTGGATAATCTTCGCCAGTTGATTTTATCGCCAAGCGGAAATTGCGAAGCATTTCTTGCAGGGTATACTCAGCAATCGCTTTACTCATTCCCATCAACGACTTGGGACGACAGGCCTTATCCGTTGAAATAAAGACAAAGCGCGAAGTCCCCTGCTCAAGGGCCAGTTGAAATAGATCACGAGTCGCCCGGCAGTTATTCCGGTAGACCTCATCCGCATGATTCTCCATCATCGGCACGTGCTTATGGGCTGCCGCATGGATAACAAGGTCAAAATGATGATTCAAAAAAAGCGTCTCTAGTGCACTTTGATTCTGGATTGAGATCAGGTGACAGTGTAACTTCGAACGCAATCGAGCTGAGCGTTCGAGTCGACGGTAAAGCAGATATAGCTCATTTTCATCATGATCTAGGAGGTGCAACTCAGCATTCTCACTGTCAATCAAATCCTCGGCCAGCTTCGAGGCGATGGACCCCGCTGCTCCAGTGATTAGAATGCGAAGTCCATCAAATCGAGCGGTCTCAGAATGAAGACCATAGAAACGCGGTCTCGCCAATAACTTCGGCTCCAGGATCTCTTCAGAGGCACGATAAAATGCCAATCTCCGTTTCAGATCGACCGCTGCTTCGTGGATTATATAAGAACTAATCTTCAATCGTTGCAAACGTTCTAGCCAAGCCGATTCCAGAGCACAGCTTTCTTCGCAAAGGCAGAGATAAAGTTCATCAACCTCCGCTTCGCTGATCTCGGCTTCCAACTCAGCAAGCTCACAAGCAGCAGGATCAATCGATCTCAGAGCACAAGTCTGCGGGAATTCCAGCTCTGCCTGATTTGAATCAAAGAGCCAAACAGAGACAATATTGCGACCGAGCTCGGGGGCAGACAACTCCCGAAGTAAACCTGCGGCAAGCTTCTCTTCACCGATAACGAGGCAGTTAAGACCCGGGCTATAATCTGCTTCCATAGTTTAGGCCTCGAGAAGCATGGCTGCATCGCGATCCAATAAGATTGTCACATCTCTGTGAAGTCTCAGCACTGAGGCAGGGCACTGTGCGCTAATTTCCCCTTGCACCATCGCCTTCACGGCCTTCGCTTTAGACTCTCCGCAAGCGAGAAGGAGGATCTTTCTTGCCCGCATGATGGATGCAATTCCCATGCTTAACGCCTCGCGTGGAACCTCATCCGGGGAGTCAAAAAAGCGAGAGTTTGCAAGGATCGTCGATTCCGTGAGGGCGACCCGCGTGGTCCATTCAGAAAAACTGTCGGCAGGTTCGTTAAATGCGACATGGCCATTATTTCCCAAGCCCAAGAGCTGCAGATCGATGCCGCCCGCCGCCTCGATGAGTTCATCGTAAAGACTGGGTCTTGCAAGCATCTCCGAGTTATTAGGATCTGGAACTTGCCAGGCATCGTCAGGTATATCGACTGAGTCGAACAACTGACGCTTCATGAACGCATGATAACTCTCCGGATGTTCATATGAAATGCCCACATACTCATCCAAATTAAAGCTCCGCACATGCGCAAAGGAGAGCCCCTCTTCACGGTGTAAGCGGATTAATTCCTGATATGTGGCAACCGGAGTCCCCCCAGTTGCGAGACCAAGAACTGGTGCACTCTTCGTCGTCAACTCAGCAGCAATCACCAAGGCGGCACGACGATGGAGTATTTTTTGATCATCAAAGACTTCAATCTTCATGACTGTGATCTCCTCTTAAATTTATTTGAGACTACATAGGGTAACGCCAGCGTCCCCCTGTCCAAACGGTGCTTCTTTAAAACTCTGAACTCGACGATCCTTACGCAGATGACTCTGAACCATCTTACGAAGAATGCCGTTTCCCTTACCATGCACGATGCGCAATTCCTTAATCGAAGTCAAAGAGGCCTGATCGAGGAACTGTGACAGGGCAATCTCAGCTTCTTCATAACGCATGCCAATCAATTTCAACTCTGGAGAAAAACCCTTCGTCGCACTTCGGTAACTCACGTGTGAGGACTGCTTTGAGTTCTTTTCGAGTAAAGCCTTACTCAGTTCAGCAGCTTCAACTTGCATCTTCAGATTACCCGAGGCGATCTGCACACGGCCTTTAGCATCGGGGGCACTCAGCAGACGGGCATTCTTATCGAGTTGGGGAACATAGTAAAGTTCACCAATTTCTAGTTTTAACGGCTCATCCAGGGACTTCGAATTTGTCTTTATTCCCTTTTTATGTGAGCGAGAATCGGATAGCTCATTGCGTATGGTCGCCCGCAGATCACCCGCCTTTCGCCGTAAATCGCCCGTTTTCCCAGACTTTAAATCATCGCGCAACTCGTCGAGAAAGAGATCGATAATCGCCAGTTTCTCTTCTAAG
>JAUNVS010000027.1 GCA_030537565.1 Eubacteriales bacterium
TTATAGGAACGTTAATTATGTCGACTTTAGTCGCATGAACGGTCAATCCAGTCTCCACACTGCCTTCGACAGTATACCAGTAAGGTGTTACTGGATCAGCGGACACTTGGATGGTGTAATTAATCTGACTTCCATCATCATTGAACTTTTTGATGTATGCGGTCTCAGTCCAGTTAGAACCCTGTAGGGGCGACCTCTTATCTTCATTTTCACTTTCAAAATCAACGTAGATTATACTAGGCCGTTGACTGGTATCGCCGCCCTCGCCGTGCCACTCAACTTGAATCGGTACGGTGTGTTGGGGATAATCGGGATCGGTATCTTCGGCTTGTATAGATTCAACATGGAAGAGTGAAATACACACGAGTATCACCAGAAAAGAAACGAACATTAGGAATCTTTTTAATTTCATCGTTGCTAGCCTCACAATCGAATTTGTTGCCAGAATTATAAGTTAAAATATTTTATATTACAAATGCGCCTCAAATGGCTAATTTTGTACCCTGAATTGACCTATATTACATCCTAATACGCTAGTTTCATCGAGAGGGATTCTTTTGGGTGTGTCTTGAGAAAGGTGTTGGCAAATAGTTCGAAGCTGAGCTCATCGCTGACAAGATTGATGTTTAGTTGAGGGCGATTGTCCGCAGGATGGCTGACACGTTTACGTAGCCGCTAAGGGGCATGGGTGTGTCGGCTATCTGACGTATGTATGTATCTATTGGGTCGAACTGGGATTCGGCCTCCGGATAGTTTTGGAGCGACTGGGCTACCGCTGCACGATCGCTGTCCGCACGGGGCTTAAGCATGGGTTACCTCTGTAAGTTCCTCAGCGACTTGTAATGGTAGTGAAGTCCGTTAAGAGATGCCTTTGGACTTCAGTCAATTACATATGAAGCTACTTATAGCACACCAAGCGGGAGTGTTTTCGTTTCGATTTTAGTGTTTAGAACGCGATATTTGGGATGGGGATTCAGCTGACGCCAATCGTCACGGGTCATCATATGGACTCGGAATTGAAGCAGATCAGTTCGCCAGGTATATCTGACTTGCTTATATTTAAAAAATTTAAACCCCGACTTCTCGATCACTCGGCTAGAGTTTAGATTATCGATCGCATGTGATACGAGGATGAGATCTAAGGGGAAGTGGCGAAAACTGTAGTCCACCATCATTTTAAAGGCCTCAGTCATGATGCCCTGGTTCCAGTAATTGGGGTGGAGCACATAGCCGGCCTCACGATAAACCTTACGGCGCAGCTCTGGATAAAGTAGATCACTATGTTTGTTGAGACTGACGCAACCAATCATTCGCCTTTCATGCTCGATGGCAAAATCGCAGGGATCGGCGATGAATTGTTTAACAACCTCAAGTGTATGGTCGAGACTCTCTGAAGGAAAGAACCCCGCTTTTAGTGCCACTCGTTCGTCACGGGCATATTCGTAGATGGCTTCGACATCCGATAGTTCAATAGGGCGGAGGACGAGTCGTTCAGTTTCAAGTCGGACGGTGGAAAAATCGATCGGATAATCCATGCAAACCTTCTTTCCTTTTTAACACCAAAGCCAGCCCGCGATTTCAAGTGCACAGACACTCTAGGTTCCGCTATTTTACACCATCTGTTTTGGCTTTCGGGTTCCAGGGGGCAGACCAGGCTAAAAGAAGCCAAGAAAAAAGCCCCCGTTGGGGGGAGACAAGCATTGTTTGACTCTACGAAATGCAGACATAATTCAAATAGCTATCAAATCATCTTAAAAGGTGAAGCACAATTACGGCTAGAATCGTACATACACAGGGTTGACGCAGATATCTCTCGAATTTAACAACTAACTGGCTGGCTGGCTAGAAACAACGTACTTGATTCACCTTGTATTCTCACTAGCTTAGATGTCGATGTTGATCTATAGATTTATTTCATGTCTCGAAAGAAAGAACCGACGAAATAATCCATCGGTCTTGCACTGGCTTGGTTTATTAAAATGCAATCTAGCAGATCTATTTTTGGAAGCGCGGATTATGGGCCGCGATGTAGGCCTCGATATCCTCGGGCAGGCGCTTAACGTCTTTGCAAAGATCCTCACAGCCATCTTCAGTGATCAGGAGATCGTTTTCGATGCGAATTCCGATCCCTTCTTCGGCGATGTAAAGTCCTGGTTCGTTACTGATGACGTGTCCAGCTTCGAGTTTAATCCATTCCATCGAGCCAACGTCATGGGTGTCAAGTCCAAACATGTGAGATACTCCATGGTAGTAATATTTACTGACTTCCTCAGCCTTTTCGATAAGGCCGATTTCTTGGAGTTTCTTCGCATAGAAATCGATGAGTGCACGATTGAGTTCGCGGAGTGTGACGCCTGGGCGGGCAAGTGAGAAGATCAGGTCCTGCCCCTCGAGGACAATGTCATAGATCTGGCGCTGTCGAGGACTGTAGCGGCCACTGACGGGGTAAGTCCGAGAGATGTCGGCTCCGTAGGAATCTTTTTTTGCCCCGAGATCAAAGAGACAGAGTTCACCGTCATGGGCGACATCCGCATTGCTGATGTAGTGGAGGACGCAGGCATTTTCCCCGCTAGCACAGATCGTCTCGAACATCTCGGTGGCGTTGTACTTATTGAGGATATATTTGAACTCTGCGACGAAGTCGTATTCGTATTGTTCAGGCCCGATGTGGGCGAGGACATTATCGAGAGCCTCATCAGTGATCGCAATTGCCTGACGAATGAGCTCAATTTCCTCAGGTGACTTCACGAGGCGCATTGAACAGATGAGGGGATAGACATCGACGAACTCAGCCATGGGATAGCGCTGGCGGAGTAAGGCCGCCTGCTCTTCGCCCTCGAAGAGATGCCGACCGTTGGGATCGTGTTCGCCATCAAGTCCAAAGCAGTTTACGCCACAGCGAGATCTCAGATAATTGAAATAAGTATCGAAGCCAGAGAGGAAACGGACATCTTCAATTTCTGAAATCGCCTTTGCTTCTTCCGGGCGGATATAGCGCCCCGTCCACTTCTCGAGATCATAGTTTAAGTCACGGATGAAAAGAGTCTCCTCAATTTTATTGGGAGTCTTATAGAGGGCAAGGATAGCATCCTGTTCTTCAATCCCGCAGAGATAGTAGAAATTACGGTTGGACTCGAAGCGGAAACAGGCGTCGGCACTGCGCAAAACATCTCCTCCCGCATAGAGGAGGGTAAGCGAATGCTCAGGAAGTTGTTCCATCAATTTATGGCGACGTTCTTTGTAATTCATAATATTTTGCACCTGATTTTTTCTTTCTATTGTACGCCTTTTGTTGTCAATGGCCAGTCTATTTCTAAGCTTTCTTGCCACGATTATTTCAAAGTCATCCCCGAAAATCTGTTGGCGGCACTTTAGCAGCTATAGGTAAAGGAAGGAGCTTGGATCCCCGAGTTCTTTCTAACGTTTGGGCAAGTACTCCTGTCTGTAGAAATCTGTTCATTTTGGTCAAAAAATCATACATTTCAAGAAGAAAATGTCTATTTTTGACCACGGTCAGCTGATACTCTACAAAAAGATGTGAATCAGCCATATTTATTTTGTGCTCATGCACAGGAGGTGTTATGAAAAGGATTAAGTCGATTGCTTTGGCCAGTCTTATGCTGCTTATGCCCCTAATCGGTGCATGTACGAAGAAGCAGGAGGCTGAGAAGCCTACGGAAAAGCCAGCTGAAGAGGCTCAGGCTGAGGATGCCAAAACGTCCAATCAGCTTATTATTTACAGCCCACTAACTCAGTCGATGATCGACTCGATGACGACTGCATTTGAACAAGAAACGGGTATTAAGGTGGAGTGTCTCGCGATGGGAACCGGTGATGCTCTAAAACGGATTGAGACTGAGGCTGCGAACCCACAGGCTGATATTCTCTGGTCAGGGACGATCGGCACCGTTAAAAACAAGAGTGAGTTCTTCGCAGATTATACTTGCGTCAACGAAGATGCTTTTTATGATGAATACAAGAATAGCGAGGGGAATCTAACTCGATTCGATACGATTCCATCTGTCATCATGGTGAACACTGATTTGATTGGTGATATTAAGGTTGAGGGATATGAGGATCTTCTTAACCCAGAGCTTAAAGGTAAGATCGCCTTCGCCGACCCAGCGGCATCCAGTTCTTCGTTTGAACATCTCGTCAATATTCTTTACGCCATGGGGAATGGAAAGGCAGACGATGGCTGGGATTACATGGAAAAATTTGCTGCTCAATTGGATGGAAAGCTTCTCGGTGGATCTTCGGCGGTTTATAAAGGTGTCGCTGATGGTGAGTATACCGTTGGTCTCACATTCGAACAGGGAGCTGCTCAGTACGTCGGTGCAGGTTCGCCAGTTAAAGTTGTCTACATGAAAGAAGGCGTCATTTTCCGTGGTGATGGTGTTTATATCATCAAGGGAGCCCCGAATGAGAAAAATGCTCAGAAGTTTGTCGATTGGCTGACCTCCAAAGATGTTCAGACGATGATGAACAACACCCAGTTCCGGCGTACTATTCGCAAAGATGTTGAGGCGGGAGAGGCCATGGAACCGATGGAAAACATTAAAGTTATCAAAGACGATGAGTCGGATAGTGCCGCACACAAGCAAGAGTGGATTGACAAGTTTAAGGATATCTTCACGAAGTAATCTTTAAAAAGTGATTTCAAAGCGGCGTTGTGACGTGATAGCCCCATGGTTCCATCTGAAATCGGTGAGGATTTGGGTTCCCCGTCTCAGGGCCGCTTTTTTAGGAGGACCTATGAGCGTTGCCATTAAAATTGAGAATGTTTGCAAGAAATATGATGAGACAGTGATTATTCCGAAGCTCTCCGTAGAAATTAAAAACAGTGAGTTTTTCACCCTCTTAGGTCCATCTGGTTGCGGTAAGACGACACTCCTGAGGATGATTGCTGGTTTTAACAGAATAGAGGCGGGGGAGATCAAATTTGACGACACGGTTATCAATGATATTCCGACCCAAAAGAGAAATATCGGGATGGTTTTCCAAAGTTATGCCATTTTTCCTCACTTGACGGTCCGTCAGAATGTTGAGTACGGTTTGAAGATTCGCAAGTTGCCACGCGAAGAAATTAGGAAACGCTGCGATGAGATTCTAAAAATCACAAAGATTGAGGAATACCAGGATCGTTTGCCAGAACGGCTTTCAGGAGGTCAACAGCAGCGTGTAGCACTCGCGCGTGCCATCGTTATTCATCCGCAGGTTCTTCTCATGGACGAACCGCTTTCTAACCTTGATGCCAAGTTGCGTGTCGACATGCGTAGTGCAATCCGGGATCTCCAAAAACAGGTTGAGATTACCACTGTATACGTCACCCATGATCAAGAGGAAGCCCTCGCTATTTCTGATCGGATTGCAATTATGAATCGTGGCGAGATTCAGCAAGTGGGGACACCGATTGAAATCTATACGCGTCCGTATAACGTATTTGTTGCGACTTTTATCGGCCATTCTAATCTGCTTCCCGCCACAATCAAAATGATAGATGGACATAGCTTCCTTCATTTCTCTTCCGGATATGAGTTGGAGATGAGAAATCTCATAGGTGGTTTGTCGGATGGCGAACAGGTTCAAGTGGGGATTCGTCCAGAAGAATTTTCGTTTGCAGCGGATGGTGATGGGATTCACTTTGAGATCGCCAACAAAACATTTCTCGGAAAATACGTTAATTACGTGCTCGACTATGAGGGTTTTAAGTCAAATCCTGAAGATGCGACGATCGAGTTTTCGCATGATCTCGGACAGTCGACGCAGAATTATGAGGTCGGAGAACGAATCGTGCTGGCACCTAATCCAGAGAAGATTAATGTCTTTAGTGAAGATGGGAGTCGGAGTCTGATTCAGAATGTGCGCCAGAGCTAGGGTGAGGAAACGATGATGAAGAGAGTTGACTTGAAAAAGCTGAATAAAAAAGGTCTTGGCTTCTGGAATGGGGTAACACTTCTGATCATCCTCCTTTTTGTGGTCTTCCTCATCTATCCCTTGCTGACACTTTTCCTCAGTGGGTTTAAAGAGACGGGGACATCGGTTTGGAGTTTAGATAATTACTTGCGTTTCTTTTCACGCTCATACTATACAAGGGCTCTGATTAACTCCTTCAAACTGACGTGTAGCGTAACGGTGATTGCTATCTTAATCGGGGTTCCGATTGCGTACTTCATGTCTTTTTATGTGATTAAAGGACGGGTGCTTCTTGAGATTTTGTTTATCATTTCGATGATGAGTCCAAACTTTATCGGTGCATATTCGTGGATCCTTCTCCTGGGTCGAAGCGGCTTGATTACTAGCTTTTTTCGCAATCATCTTCATATTAATCTTCCGTCGATTTATGGTTTTGGAGGCATGTTGCTCGTCTTTTCCCTTAAGCTCTATCCGTTTATTTACATGTACGTTTCGGGTGCATTAAAGAAGATTGATGTTGCTCTCACCGAGGCTGCTGAGAGCATGGGCTGTGTGGCGATGAAGAAAATCACGAGTGTTATTATGCCTCTAGTAACCCCGACGCTTGTTGCTGCGAGCTTGTTGGTTTTCATGAATTCAATGGCCGATTTCGGAACTCCTGCATTGATCGGAGAAGGTTATCCAGTTATGCCTACGATGATCTATTCTGAGTTTGTCGGTGAAAGTGGAGGCTCTGCAAACTTCGCAGCGGCGATGGCGACGATCATGGTCCTAATCACCGCAATTCTATTCTTAGTTCAGAAGTGGTATGTCAACACCAAGTCATTTACTATGAGTTCGATTCGTCCGATTCAGCCGAAGAATTTGCGTGGTGTGCGAAAGATTATAATCCATGCATATGTCTATTTGGTAGCAGCGTTGTCGATCATTCCTCAGTGTACCGTTATATATACATCATTTCGCAAAACACGTCTTCAGGTTTTCGTCGATGGCTATGATTTGGAGAGTTACAAAACAGTATTTAGTACAGCGGTTTCGTCCATTGTCAATAGCTATATTTTCTGTCTCATTGCGATTGTAATTATCATCGTTCTTGGGATGTTAATTGCCTATCTCTCTGTGCGTAGAAAGTCTTGGTTGACGAGTACGATTGACACGGTAGCGATGTTCCCGTATATCGTTCCAGGTTCCGTTCTAGGTATTACGATTCTCCTCGCATTTAATAGTCCGCCGTTGATGCTTTCGGGGACGGCGATGATCATGATCCTTTCGCTCGTCATACGACGGATGGCATATACGCTTCGCTCAAGTTCTGCAATTCTCTATCAACTAAGCCCGAGCATGGAAGAAGCGGCAATTAGTCTTGGTGACTCTCCAGCTAAGGCTTTTGTAAAAGTTACGGCAAAAATGATGATGCCTGGTGTTGTCTCAGGGGCAATTCTTAGCTGGATTACGCTCATTAATGAACTGAGTTCTTCAGTCATGCTCTATACAGCCCGCACTCGCACGATTTCGGTTGCAATTTACAACGAAGTTATCCGAGCGAGTTATGGGACAGCGGCTGCATTGGCAACGATCCTGACGATTACGACAGTCCTATCTTTGTTAATCTTCTTTAAACTCACTGGGGGGCGCGACGTACAGATATAGAGGGCACGATGCAGAATAAGATCTTTCAAAACCAGCTGCTAAAGGGATTCCTTTTTTATACATTGATCCCGAGCATTCTCATTTCAGGAATTCTGATTTTGGGGATCTTCGTCATCGGCAATCGTCAGATCCGATTTGATATGAGACGCTTAAGTACAGAGATCCGAAGTGTTCTCGAAGCTCAAATGGCAGGGATGCGGCAAGCGGCATACAGACTTTCTGAAGAAGTTGATATTGAGCGTCTCGCTGTGGATAAGAACTATTCGGCTCAAGTCGTTTCGGCGATCTACCAACAGTTGAACGTACTGGATTTACACTGTGAAGCATATGTATTCGATTTTGAGGGGAATCAGCTTTTTTCCACAGAGGTTAACCTTGCCACACAGGATTATGTGAGTAAGTCATGTCCACGCTTGTTCGCGACTCAAAATATGCGAACGAAAGAATATATCCTCTTCGGTCAATCATATGTTTATCAAGATATTCCCGCCCAATACATTGTTTCTGGGCTGGGATCCCAAAAGGCGGGTGGAATTCTCATTGCCTGTTCAAATTCGAGTATAGAGACGATGATTAAACGGAGCAGCTCAGTCGATGCTCTAATTGTGAATGCTTACGATCGTGTTTTTGTTTCGACGTCGAGCTTGCTTCAACGGGATCCACTTAACTTAGATACGGCATTAATGGGAGTTCGACTTAATGAAGCACAACATTTTAGAAGTGGGGAGAATAAGCGATTCGTTGTCCTCGCTTCTCCAATTGCGAGGACAGAGCTATCTCTACTGTTAGTTTATGATTACACCACGTACTACTATGTTCTTCTCTATGTCATTGTTTTTTCACTGCTTTGTTTTTTGACGATCGCTTGTGGCAGCATCTTTAGTGCCAAAAAGTTTAGCAGGCGACAAGCGAAAGATATCAATACGATCATTACTAGCTTTAAGCAATATAAAGACGGCAACGAACGTGTCCGACTTGACCTCAAGACAAATAATGACCTGATGCAAATCGTTGAGACCTTTAACCAGATTGTTGAGCACATTGAAGAGTTGAACCGCAATCAGCAAGACTATCTCGAGGAGACCAATACAGCGAAGTTGAATGCGTTGACGGCTCAGATTAATCCGCACTTCCTTTTCAATACGCTTGAGGGAATTCGCTTTGCGATTACGATTGATCCCGATAGTGCCAAGCAGATGATTCTTAATCTCTCTTCGATGTTGCGTTATGTGATTGATTTCAAGTCGAATCGTGTTTGTCTTGAAGCAGAGATTGCATTTATTCATGCCTACATCGCTTTAATGAAGCGAAAATATGGTGAAAAACTGAGCTATGAGGAGGAACTTAGTGACGAGATCCTTAAACTTAAAGTTCCACGGATGCTTGTACAACCTCTGATTGAGAATTCTATTAAATATGCGCGACCCGACGCACAGATTGAGCTCCACCTCAAGGGCTATCGTTCATCCAGTCAGCTGGTGCTCTGGGTTCGAGATAATGGTCCAGGGATTGAGCCTGAACGGCTCAATGAGCTGAAAGCGAATTTGAAGCTTAGTAAGCGCTCGAACGATTCAGGGAGAAGTATTGGCATCGAAAATATATATCGTCGTTTGCTGCTAATGTATGGAAAGAAGAATTTTAAGTTTGATATCCGAAGTGGTGGAGAGGAAGGAACTGAGATTAGCATCAGAATCAATTGCTCATGTTTAAAGTAGTCATTGTTGAAGACGAAGAAATGATTCGGAACGGATTGGTCTATGTCATCGACTGGATGGCAATGGACTGTGTTGTCGTCGGTAGTGCTGGCGATGGTCACTCAGGTTTGGAACTGATCGAGGAGACAGATCCCGATATTGTGATTACGGATATACGTATGCCAGGTTTAGATGGTCTTTCTATGCTTGAGGCAGCGCGGAGTGATCAGTACGATTTTTCGGCGATTATTATCTCGAGTTACTCTGACTTCGAGTATGCACAAAAGGCGATTCGGACGGGCGTTCTCGATTACATGCTCAAACCGATTGATGAGGATGAATTGGTCGCTAAAATCAATGAAGCTAAAAGACGACTTCGGAAAAAAAGAATTCTACACTTGGTGGATGATGCCTTTTTAGCCGAGAATAGTGAGTTATTCGAACGAGCAAGCTCAGCTCAAGATCAGGATCCATATACATCAGCAATCATATCCATGATTAAAGATCATTATCACGAGAAGTTAACACTTACGCAGATTGCAACTGAACTCAATGTCAGTCCCAGTTTTGTCAGTCGTTATATCAAAGAGAAGAGTCAGTTCAATTTCACGGATCTTCTCAATCGATATCGATTGCAAAAGGCATTAACTCTCATGTTGGCGGATAAACACTTAATTTCTGAAGTCGCAGAACGATGTGGTTTTAGCGATTATCGACATTTTAATACTGTCTTTCGGAAGTATCTTGGGATATCACCTAGTAAGTGGTTAAAGGATAAGGGACTTAAAGAGGCAAAGCCCAAATCTGATGAAGAGTAGAGTAGGGCCGTGCCTGTGATCGCCATCCAGCGCTAGCCTCTGCAGAGGCTGCGGGCGGCAAGTGCTGGAAATGGAGAGGATTAGGGTTGTGTGCCCCAAAAAGCATCTTTGCATTTCAATCTGCAATACCAATGACTTAAAACCATTAAATTCCATTTATCGATAAAGACTTTCGGCGTGTGAACCGATATGTATAAATAGTCGCACAGGAGCCCGCATTCCTCAGGGTAGATTTAAGCTGCAAAATTAAATCATTATTTGTGGCCGTTGAACATGAGAAAGGGATAGCTTCTTTCGATTCAAGTGCATAAATAATAGACATGGGAATATTCAATCATCAAAACAAAATTTCCGGCTGTGATTATGTGCACAATGCACAATTTTGATCCTTAAAAATAAACGTATTGTCAAATCGACGCTGAGAATATCAGTGGTATTATCAATGGCAATAGTGAGAGGACTTGGTTCAAGTTGTTCTGAAATCCCACGTAAAAATCAGTTCGTATTTGGGAATAAATACAAGGGGAAAACTTCATTAGGCCGAAATGGGAGGAGGGCGATCCTTTAGCCAGGGACATTGGTAATTCAAACGAAGCAAAAGATAAAGAGGGGAAAAATGAAGAAGAGAGATAGGGTTTTTGCTGCAATTAAGCACGAAACGGTAGATCACGTACCAGCGTACTTTACAACGCATTTTACGAAGGACAAGCATTTTGATGATCCTGCGGTTGAGGAACACTTGCGTTTCTACGAGGAGGTTAACCCAGATATCCAAAAGATCATGAATGAGAATCTGGTTCCTTATTTTGGAATGATCAAAACGCCGGATGATTGGAAGTGTATTCCTAAACTGGATCGGAATTCGGACTTCATGCGCCGCCAACTCGAGATGGTCAAGAAGATTTTTGATCGGATGGACAAGGATGCTTTTAATATTGGAACTCTTCATGGGATTGTTGCCTCGAGCATTCACCCAATTGAGTGGCACTACGGTTATGAACCAGTTCGAGAATTGTTATGCGCTCATTTGCGTGAGAAGAAAGAGCCGGTACTTGATGCAATGAAACGTATTGCAGAAGGTCTGTGTGATCTGGCCCGAGCCTATATGGAAATCGGGTTAGACGGCATTTTATATGCCAGCCTGGGCGGAGAGCGACATTATTTTACGGACGAGGAGTTTGAGGAGTACATTGCGCCTTTAGATAAACTGATTTTACAAACGGCCAAGGAAGCGGGGGGACACAACATTTTGCATATGTGCAAGCAAAATGTGAATTTTGATCGCTATCAATCCTACAAAGGTCTTTATGAGATTAGCAATTGGGGTGTCTATGAGGCTCATTTAAGTTTAACAGAGGGTCGCGCATGTTTTCCTGATGGGGCAGTCTTAGGTGGTTTGTCAAATCAGCCGGACTCTGTCTTGTGTCAAGGTAGCAGAGAAGAAATTGAGCAAGAGATTGATAAAGTTCTTGCTGAAGTCGGAAGAGAGGGTTTTATTCTCGGAACAGACTGCACGATTCCTACAGGGGTCAGTTACCGTCAAATGCGGATTGCAACCGATTACTTAAAGCGGGTTTAAGTTCGCTGAACTGAAAGGTGGAACCTTATGAAAAAATCACAGAGGCTTTTGTCGATGTTGATATCTACTGCTCTTATTTTGACAGTGGCAGCTTGTAATTCTAAGAAAGACGATACGGATAAGTCAGAGCAACAGGCAGAGCAGAAAGCGGAAGACAACAAAGGTGCAGAAGCAGCACCTGCGGTTGAGGTTGAGAAAACGCTATTCCCTAAAGGGACGATGACGATTTATGGATATGGGAATCCTCAGTACCTACAGTACTATTACGATGATTTTCTTGAGCGACATAGAGACATTGCGCCTGAGGTCGAGATAAAGATTGTACAGGCGAAAAATGCACAGGATGCTCGTGAAAAAATTTCTATGACTTATTTGTCGGGGGCATTAAAAGACCTACCGACCTGCACCTATATTGATCCAGTCGGACTTAAGGATCTGGCAAATGGTGACATGATTCTTGATATGACGGATTTTTTAACTCCATTGCTGCCTAAGATGGTCGAAGGCGCGACGGTGGATGGTATGGTCGATGGGAAAATGTATGGTTTGCCAGAGTCGGTACGCCCACAGCTTCTCTTTTATAACAAATCGATTTTTGACGAATACGGAATTGATCCAAGTCAAATGACGACCATTGAGAAATGGATTGAAGTGGGTCGTGAGTTGAAAGAAAAGTCTGGTGGTAAGACATACCTATCCTATATTGACCCTGGGAAAAATGCATGGCGTTATTATGGTCGCCGTGGGCTGATGCCTCAAGCAAATGGCCGGATCTGGGATGATGAAGGTAAGGTCGTAATGGGTACAGATCCTGGAACTAAAAAGGCCATGGAGACTCTTGATACGTTGATGAAAGAAGATCTCTTGTTTAAGTCGACGATCTTTGAACCACCGCTTTACGATGCTTGTCGTAAGCATCAAGTCGCTACATTCTATATTGGTGCATTTTGGGACGAATTCTTAAGGAAGAATGTACCAGAGATGGCAGGTGAATGGCGAGTAATGAATGCACCCGTATTTGAGAAAGAACAACAGGGGGGTGCGCCCGTTACAGGTTACTTTGTCATTCTGAATAATCCGGATGATCCATATACCGAATTGGCAAAAATGTTGTGGGAAGACTTTACGTTCAATACGGAGCAACGAACCAAGTGGGTCAAGCGGGTCGATTCTGAGAACGGTCCATATGCGAATCCGATTTCACTCGAAATGCTTGATGATGCATTCTGGAAAGAACCGTCAGATTACTACGGGGGGCAGTCGTTCCGTACGGCAGAGGCACAGGGGCTGCAAAATCCATCGAAAAACCTGCCTGTAACGGCTCAAGATGCTGAAGCAGATGTGATCATTAGCGCAGAGCTTGAAGCGTATGTGGCGGGCAACCAGACCATGGAGGAAGCGCTTCAAAATATGCAAAAAAATCTTGAGGGGAAAATTGGGCAATCTGAAGTGAAGTAGAGTCAACGTTGCTGCGGCCAGAGTAAAATCTGGCCGCAATAGCATCCAAAGGAGTGAGCTTATGATTCAAGCACTCAAGCGTTATAAATGGCCTTACCTTTTCATCATGCCATTTTTCTTGCTGTTTCTAATCTTCCAACTCATCCCCAACATATTTACTGTAGTTATTAGTCTGACAAAGTGGAATGCAATTGCAAAACCCCAGTATGTCGGTCTAAAAAACTATCAGTTGCTATTTTGCGATCAGATGTTTTGGGATGCAACTTGGAATACGTTTATTTACTGGCTTATCTCTGGAATTATTATTATTGTACTAGCGCTTTTCATTGGATCATTGTTGACGTCCAAGCAGCTGAAGATCAAGAAAATATACAGTACGATTACTTTTTTACCGAACGTCTGCGCGGTCATTTCAATGGCGATTATTTTCAAGCTGTTTTTTGATACGAATGAAGGTCTTTTCAATTCAATTCTCGTATCCGTAGGAATCCCGAAACAAGAATGGATTACTGGAGCTAGTCTTTCGAAGATACCGGTTATCTTTCTCTATTCTTGGCGAAATATCCCCTGGTATACGATGATAATCGTATCGGGTTTGCTAAATATCTCACCTGACTTTTATGAGGCAGCTCATGTGGATGGGGCTAATACTGTACAGCAGTTTTTTAAAATTACATTACCGAGCTTGTCCAACGTCCTATTCTTTTGCTTCATCACACTGACTTCAGATGCCTGGAAGATCTTCAATGAATCTTACATGCTCAAAGGACCGAGTACGTCGAATATTTCACTATTTCAGTATATGTATGACAGCGGATTTACGATTTTCAAGATGGGTTACGCCAGTGCGATCGGAGTTGTTTTAACTGTCATTTTGCTTGTGGTGTCGATCGTGCAGTTCATTATCCGTAAGCGCCAAGGTGAGGTTTGATAAAGAGGAAGTCCCTATGAATAGCAAACGAAGACTAAGTAAAATTTTTATCCACGCCGCCTTGTGTCTCGTTAGTATTGTCTGTTTATTTCCAATTGTCTGGATGTGCATCATTGCATTTAAAGATCCGAGTGAGAGTGTTAGTGGATTTTCATCCTTGCTAATCCATCAGTTTTCATCTCAGAATATTTCTCGATTGATGGCACTAATCCCCTTTGGAACCAATTTTAAGAACAGTATTTTAAGTACACTAGGTGGGACAATTACGACCTTGTTCTTCTGCTCATTAGCAGGGTTTGGATTTGCGAAATATCGTTTTCCAGGTCGAAATGGGCTTTTTTATTTCTTAATTGCAACAATGTTAGTTCCGCCCGAGGTGGGAAGCGTGCCACTTTTTTTGATCATGAAAAAACTGGGTTTAATCAACAGCTTGTGGTCACTCATTATTCCCCGTATGACGACGGCGGTGGGAATATTCTACATGCGACAGTATATCTTAGGAGTTCCTGATTCCTTAGTTGAAGCCGCAAGAATTGACGGTTGCAATGAATTTAAGATCTATTATCGAATCGTCTTGCCGATTATTAAACCCGCCATTGCATCATGGACAGTGCTTACCGTGGTTGCACGCTGGAATGATTTTTTCTGGCCTCTACTATTCTTGAGAAACCAGGAGAATTACACATTGATGGTTTCACTTTCGATGCTGCCGTTCAGTGAGGGAATGTCTACGCCGTGGCCTGTGATTATGTGTGGCACAATGATCATCACTCTACCTGTGATCATTGTTTATTTAACGATGCAATTGTTCTTTAAAGAAGGAATTACCGAGGGGGCAGTTAAAGGATAAGGTCGAGATAAGAGGCATGATGTTAAGTGAGTTTAAATTGGGGATCCGAAACGGTATTCCAATTGCATTGGGATATTTCACGGTATCAATCGCCTTCGGTATCTATGCAGCGAAGATGAGGTGGTCGGTCTATGGGGCTGGATTACTTTCGCTGAGTAATTTATCATCGGCGGGCCAGTTTGCGGGTCTTAAAATCCTCGATGGTGGCTCCAATTACCTAGAACTCTTTGTGTCCGTGTTTGTGATTAATGTCCGATATATCCTGATGGCGATCGTGCTTGCCCAGAAACTTGCGCCAATGCCACTTCGACACAAGATGATCTTGGGTTATGGAATTACAGATGAGATTTTTGCCTTGGCAATTAAGAGTCCTGTGGAGGTGAATTTCTCATACTTCATGGGGTTGACCCTACTGCCTGCGATAGGCTGGACATCCGGTACGATTGTCGGCGTGCTCTTTGGCAATGTATTGCCAAGTGCGTTGGTTTCGGCGTTTGGAATAACTCTGTATTGCATGTTCATTGCAGTATTGGTTCCAGGGGCTAAAGGTAATTTAAAGATTTTTCGAGTTACTGCCATTGCGATTCTACTGAGCTCGGTGCTTGCCTATTGTCCATACACCTCAAATCTTCAGTTTGGTTGGCGCGTTGTTCTTACGGTTATTCTGGCGAGTGGTATTTCGGTGGCATTAGATGTGGTAGCAGAGCGATCTTCTGATTTATCGAAGGTGCGGTGAGAGCATGTTGGATGGAAGACTTTTCCTAGGAATTGTGATCATGTTTCTCGCCACGTGGCTTCCACGTGCTGCTCCACTGGTATTGTTGAGCAAGCGAATTACGAATCGCTATGTGCTTTTATTTTTGAACTACACACCTTTTGCCGTTTTGGCGGCATTGACTTTTCCATCGGTTCTGTACTCGACCCGAAGTCTCCTCGGAGCAGCCTCTGGTCTTGTCGTTGCGAGCATAACAGCTTATTTTAATAAGAATCTAGTTACAATAGCTCTAGCGGGAGCGATGACGGTTTTCGTGGTGGAAACTTTCTTCGCTTTCTAATATGAGATAGGTGCTACGTGCGCAATGTGAGAAACAGGATGAGAATGGCTAAGCAGTCTTCGCTAAAACAGCATATCTATAACGAGATCGTGGATCAGGTATTCAAGGGTGATATTATCGTGGATGACGTGATCACCGAAAGTTCAATTATTGAGCGCTTCGGAGTTAGTAAATCACCTGTCCGAGAGGCCCTAGTTGAACTATGCAAAGAAGGAGTCCTGGAAAGTATTCCTAGGTTTGGCTATAAGTTGAAACGCTATGACCTAGAGTATTTCCAAGACATAACGTTTTATCGATCAGTTATTGAGCCTAGTTTTCTTGAGAAATACTGGGATCGCATTACGGATGAGAATATACAAGACCTCATCGCGCTGCATGAGAAGCACCTTAGAGAGATTAGTCCGAGTGATGCAATGGGGTATTGGAAGTCAAACCAAGAGTTTCACCTTAAACTGGCTTCTTTTTACCATAGCGAGTTTATGTACGATGCCCTGTTTGCCAGCTTGCAAAAACAAAGGATTTTGTTTTCACAGCGTTATTGGACGTCGTGGGATAAGACGAAGTTTGTTGGCTACACTAACCAACATACGGAGTTTTTAGATGCACTTAAGATTAGGGATAAACATGAAGCTCTCAAGCTGTTGCGGGCAGATATCTTGTCATTTGCACTGAGGTGAGGTCACTCGTCATGGAGGAGCTATCGTGAATTATAGTGAGGTAATACTTCAGGAGTTAATTCCAGCCTTCGGCTGTACCGAGCCGATTGCCTTAGCCTATTGTGCTGCAAAAGCGGCCCAGCTGCTTGGCGAAGAGGTGGAGGAAATCGGCGCGCGAGTTAGTGGCAATATCATTAAAAATGCCTACAGTGTAAAAGTTCCTGGGACAGAGGGTCGTAAAGGCTTGGAGATTTCGATTGTTGCAGGTGCTCTGTTGGGGGATGCGGATAAAAAGCTTGAAGTCCTATCTGCAATTGACAAGACACAGTTAGCCCGTTGTGATCAGTTTATAAAAGCCGGTCACGTCCAGGTTGAGCTTCAGGATGGTGTTGATAATCTCTACATCAACATTACGGTGCGGGGACGAGGCCACGAGGCTGAGGTGAAGATCTTCGGATCGCATACGAATATCATCTACATGCGTTGCGATGAAGAGGTCCTCTTAGAAAAGGATATGGCCTGCTCGAGAGCGAAACAGGTCGACTTTAGTTTCGAAGATATATTCAATTATGCTCAAAACGCGGATTATTCTCCGCTCAAAAAACTTCTCGATCTCGAGATTAAATACAATATGGAAATTGCTGCCGAAGGTCTTCAGCGTCCGTGGGGATCTCAGATTGGTCAGTTGGTATTAAAGCATGCGTGCGGAAATTCTTCTGAGAAGTATGTGGCTTATGCCGCTGCTGGTTCGGATGCAAGAATGAGTGGCTGTGAACGCCCTGTTGTGATTAATTCGGGCAGTGGCAACCAGGGAATCACGGTTTCGGTTCCAATCATTCTCTATGCGAAAGATCATGCTTTTAGTGATGAGGCGCTTTACCGCGCGCTGATCTTTGCCAACCTCTTGGCCCTCTACCTCAAACAGGGAATCGGCAAATTATCGGCTTATTGTGGCGTTGTTTCGGCTGCATCTGCTTCGGTTTGTGGCATCGGTTTTCTTAACCACGAACCAGTAGAAATACTGGCGGATACGCTCAGTAACGCCCTCGCTGTAAACAGTGGTCTGATTTGCGACGGAGCTAAACCTTCCTGTGCGATGAAGATCGCGTCGAGTTTGCGCAACGCTTTTCTCGCCTATGAGCAGGCGAAGTGTGACGTGTCATTTGAGCCAGGGGATGGGATTGTGCGTCCTAATGTTGATGAGACCATTGGCACGGTCGGTCGCATCGCCAGAGATGGCATGAAGCAAACGGACGTCGTCATCCTGAAAGAGATGCTAAAAGGCTAGCTTGACGATCAAGCTTGTATTGCATGGGATAATACGCAGTGGTTAACGTGAATTCCCGATAACTTGCTTGATCAAATACGGGGTATTGAGAATGGAACAATCGCCACACACAACCCTCTCTACTTGGACTAGAAAATGATCCGACTAGAGGGGGTTTATTTTGTCAAAAATCTTTTGAACTTATATTCCTCAAGAAGATCAATTTCAAAATTGCACAATTTAGAATCTGATAAACCGTCAAATTAACCAGTATCCGGATTGTTTATTTGTGACTTCCTTATGCTATACTGCGGTTGTCCTATGACGTTATATGATGTGTGGGAGGTGTTGTATGGAGCATCAAAAGGAATTGGACAAAATTATCCAGACCGTTCAAGAAAGAGATATCGAAAACATATATCTCGTTGCATGTGGTGGTTCAATGGCGGCTCTAGCGCCAATGGAGTATTACTTTGATCGGGAACTCGCGATCCCTTGCAAGGTTTACACATCCAATGAATTCAATTATCGTTCCCCGCTTGCCTTGGGGCAAAAGAGTCTAGTGATCACACGCTCACATTCAGGTACAACACCTGAGACGGTTAGAGCTTGCGAAAAAGCACGTGAAGCCGGGGCTTTGACGATTGCAATGTCAATGCTCGGAGATAGTCCTTTAGCAGAGGCTGGGGAATTATGTCTGACTTACGACTACAGTAAAACGGAGAAGGTAGATCTCTATGAAGGCGACTCAGCGTTAGCGTATCGCTTACTTCTTTCACTCTTACGATGCCTCAAACCAGAGTCAGAAAAGTTTACTCGTGCATTAGAACAGCTGAAAGGAATCGAAAGTATTATTGAAAAAAATCGCGAGAAATTTCGAGATGAGGCAGATTCGTTTGGGAAAGCGCTAAAGCGTGAATCTATCATTTATACGATGTCGAGCGGACCGTTCTATCCCGAGATGTATGCTTGGACCAGTTGTCTCATGATGGAGATGCAGTGGGTGCATTCTAACGCGATACACAGTGGAGAATACTTCCATGGACCGTTTGAAATCACAGACTATGATGTACCTTTTTTGCTTGTCCGGGGCAATGCGGCGACTCGGTTTTTAGACGACCGAGCCATTCGCTTCGCTCAAAAATATAGTGAAAAACTCTATGTAATTGATGCAGACAACTTCATTTATGAGGACATCGATGAGGATCTGAAAGAAATTTTTGCGCTTATCATCTGCGGTAAAATTCTGCGCGATTACGCTGAAGCGTTGGCAGATCATCGAGGGCATCCAACTTCTGTGCGCCGTTACATGTGGCGGATGGAATATTAATTAAAAAACGAATTGATAGAAGGAGGTATGCATATGCGGAAGTTGAGCAGTGTGATTCCATCAGTTTCGATCGCCTTAATCATGATTTTGTCAGGATGCCACGGCCCTGCTAAAAATGCTCCAAGTGAAGTGACAACAGATGACGCCGCTCAGGTCGAGGTTAAGAGCAAAGATCAGAAAAGTGGAGAAGCAGTAGCTGAGAAAGAAACTTCAGAAGAAGGCGCTGAAGCGGCGTCGGATTCTAAACTAAGTGGAACAATCAAATTTTTCCATCGTTGGCCGCAGGATCCT
Source organism: Eubacteriales bacterium (assembly GCA_030537565.1). Taxonomy (GTDB): domain Bacteria; phylum Bacillota; class Clostridia; order Saccharofermentanales; family Fastidiosipilaceae; genus JAUNVS01. The sequence goes on from JAUNVS010000027.1 coordinate 19,496, forward strand.
AAGAAAGCATATTTTGATGAGAAGATCAGTCAGTTTGAAGCGCTTCATCCCGATGTGAAGATTGAAAGTGAATGCGTCATCAACGATGCGTACAAAGAGAAAATTCGAGTATTGATTTCAAGTGCCAATGTGCCGGATCTTTTCACATCATGGTCACACAGTTTTGCTGCCAACCTCGTTTCGTCTGGTAAGGTCAGATGTATTGACGATCTTTACGAAGCGGATCCGGATTGGGCCTCGAAGATCATGAGTTCCCAGATTGAGGGTTTTAGTTTTGACCACAAGCGCTACGGTGTACCGCTAACTATCGATGGCAAGGCCTTCTTCTACAATAAGAAGATTTTCGATGAACATAACCTAAAGGCTCCGAAGACCTATAAAGAGATGCTTACGCTCTTAGATGATTTGAAGAAGGCTGGATATGAAACACCGATCGTTGCAGGCCTTAGCGATCCGTGGGTTGTATCGCATTTCCTTGGGCCGATCTTTGATCGTGTTGTTCCACGAGAGGTTCGCGAAAGAGATTACAACGAAAAGACAGGTGAATTCACAGATCCCAATTACGTTAAAGGTCTTGAGATTTTCAAGGAACTGAGCACCTATATGGGAGATATTTCCTCGTCGATGAGCCATGAGGATAGCCGAAGCATGTTTATTTCTGGTGAGGTGCCTATCATTTTCTTGCAGTTAGCAGAGATTCGAATTCTTGAGGATGGTCAGGTTGACTTCGATTTCGGATACTTCAACTTCCCAGAAGTTGAAGGTGGCCTCGGTGATCAGAATACTCTCGAGGGAGCACCAGAAGGTTACATGCTTTCCGAATCTTGCAATGAGGCGAGCATTGAATTCCTCAAGTTTTTGACGAGTACGGAAGCCGCAGCAGATTTCACTAAACAGTCGGGTGAGTTGACTGCTATGGAGGGCTCAGTGAATCAGGACACCGCTTCGTTGGACAGTTTAGCTGCTTATGAGCTAATTAAATCTGCAACGTCGATTACTCCTTGGTTTGACAATGCAGTCAATATTAATGTCGGTGACGTTTTCATGCGTGGTGGTCAGTCGATTGCGATCGGAGAGAAGACCGCTGAAGAAGTTATGAAAGATGTACAGCAAAAAGCTCTAAGTCTTCACTAATCGTGTTTGAGTTGTGGCGCAGGGCGCTAAATGCGCCCTGCTTTCCACTATAGGGAGAGCCAACAATGAAAAAGAAACTTAAAGCCGTTATCCCTATATGCTTTGTATTTCCAGCGTTACTACTGCTCGGTTTTTTTGTCTTTTATCCTCTTGTCGAAAATTTCATCAATAGTCTCTATAATTTTTCGAATTTTTCGCCTGAGCGTACCTACGTAGGGCTGGAAAATATAAAAAAGATCTTTGCAGATTCGACGGTTTCTGTAGCACTTCTAAATAATTTGCGTTACGCTCTCGTATCTGTCGTTCTTCAAGTTTTTATTGCGCTTATTCTAGCGGCTGTTCTCGAACAGCGTTTCATGCATAAAACAGCTAGTTTTTATCGCATCGTCTACTTCATGCCCGTGATGATCTCGATCTCCGTAGTTGCTTTGCTTTTTTCGTTTATTTACAACCCTCAGATGGGGATCTTGAATAGTTTCTTAAAAGCCGTTGGCTTGGGAGATCTCGCCCGTCCTTGGCTAGGGCGCTCAGATACGGCGATCTATGCTGTTATCGCCATGAGTCAGTGGCAGAGTATTGGCTATATTATGCTGCTCTTTATCGTGGCAATACAGAAAATTCCAGGAGACCTTTACGAAGCGGCACAAATTGATGGCGCGAATAAAATCCGCACCTTTTTTTCAGTGACTGTTCCCCAGGTGAAGGAAGCCATCTTTGTAAATACATTGATCACGATTATTGGATCAATGCTGGTATTCAGTGAGCCGTTTATTTTAACCAAGGGCGGCGGCCCTGGTATTAGCTCGATTACCATCGCGGTTCATATGTATGAGGAGGGTTTTGTCAAAGATAATATGGGTTATGCATCGGCATTAGCTGCGTTGATCTTTGTCATTACTGCTGTGGTTTCTCTAATTCAAGTTATTGTCTCGAAGACGGGAAAGGAGTAGTTTATGTTCAAGCCTCATCAGAAGAACAATCTACATCCAATAACGCCATGGCAGATCATCATAAAAATTTTTCTCATTGTGTATGCGTTATTGATTCTTTATCCGTTGATTTGGATGCTGATGTCTTCCGTGAAACCCTATGAGCAGATCTATCGCTCTCCATGGAGTCTTCCAGAGAAGTGGTTGTTTGAAAATTATTCACAGGCGTGGAATCGCGGCATTGCCCAGTATTTTTTTTATTCCGTGATTGTCACTGCCGTTTCTGTATTAGGAATAACAGTTACTTCTTCACTAGCAGCTTATGGCTTGTCTCGCTTTAAAAGTCGTATTGTTGATCTCGTCCTCCTGATCATAATATGTGGCATGATGGTCAATGCGCAGGTTTGTCTGGTTCCAATTTTTAGAATGCTTAATGCCTTTCATCTTTTGGATACAAGATGGGCGCTTATCCTGCCTTACATTTGCTTTCGTGTTCCATTAACAACGCTTCTACTTAGGTCATACTTTTTGAGTATTTCAAAAGATATTTCGGAGTCAGCCATACTTGATGGATGCAACGAATTCCAAGTGTATGCTTTGTTTTATGTGCCAATGAGTCGACCAATTATGATGACGGTTGTACTTCTGAGTTCATACTACGCCTGGAATGAATTTCTATTTGCGAATATTTTCATTTCGTCTGAAGCCAAGAAAACGATTCCTTCTGGACTGATGAACTTTAGAGATGCGCTAAAAACGGACTGGGGAACGCTATTGGCTGGTATGGTGATCGCAAGTTTGCCGATGATTATTTTGCTGATGGTCTTTCAAAAATACTTGGTGCGTGGCATGAGTGAAGGAGCGGTAAAAGGATGAAACTTATAGCGGTAGGTGATAATGTCTGTGACTGTTACGTTGATCAGAAAATCTACTATCCAGGTGGAAACTGTATTAATGTTGCGGTTAATAGTAAGCGTGCAGGGGCTGAAGAAGTTGCATATATCGGTGTGTTGGCAACGGATGATAAATCGGCATACTTGCAGAAAATTCTACTTGCTGAGGGCATTGACTTTTCTCGTTCTCGTATTGTTCAGGGGGTGACGGGACAGCCTGGTGTGCGCATTAGTCCTGATGGAGATCGGATTTTCTTTCGACAATATCCCGAAACGGTGCAGAATAATGTGAGTTTAAGGCTTACGGCCGTTGATTTGGAATACATCAAGCATTTCGATGTTCTACATACGAGTTGCTATAGTTTTATGGAATATGAGATCTCAAAGGTAAAAGGTCTCTGTAAGGTTTCCTACGACTATTCAGATATAAAAAATTTGAGTGAGCTGGAGCCAAGCATTCAGTGGGTCGACTATGCCTTCTTTTCATCAGATAATTTAAGCTCAGAGATGAAAGAGGATTTAATTCAGCACTGTTTGAATCGTGGTGTAGAATTGGTTTGCGTAACTGATGGGCCTCGTCCAGTTGTAATTGCAAGCGCTAATGAGCGATTTTCCCAAACACCATTTCCTGCGCAAGTGGTCGATACGATGGGCGCAGGAGATAGTTTCATATCAGGATTTTTGACGAAATATATCAATACATATAAAATTTCTGATGCACTTATTTTTGCTGCACAGTGTGCAAAGTGGACATGTGAAAGTCCAGGAGGCATTGGGTACCCAAACACCCTGACGTAAAGATGAAGAAAAATTCAAATGTACTCCTTTATCAAGCCATTGTCGATGATCTTCAGCGAAAAATCGATGATGGCTTTTTTACGGTTGGAACACAGATCCCAACAGAAATGCAGTTGTGCGCGGAATATGACGTTAGCCGCATTACAGTGCGAAGAGCGATTGAAGAATTGGTTAAACTTAAGCGCCTTACGATCGTCCGAGGCAAAGGCACTTTTGTTCGTCATTTCACTGAGAAAAAACTGGAACTATTTGATATCAGTGGCTTTAGTGATTCTGTTAAAGGGCAGGAAAGTTATAAGAAGCTCATCCTACAACAGCGCGAAGTTGAAGCGGATGCAGAGTTAGCCAAGATTTTTTCATTGCCCATTGGCTCACCAATTTATCTCAA
>JAUNVS010000028.1 GCA_030537565.1 Eubacteriales bacterium
GATTGCACGCCTATTGGAGATTGATCTCATTGAGGAACTTGAACGCCTCGACTTGCCAGGCCATCCAGCAAGCTACGGGGTGAGTGAGCGCTTCTTGAAGTGTTTCGGGCTTAATCTCAGCTCCGATCTCCCCAAACTCGAGATGATATCGTATGCAAGTATTCAGGAAATTGAGCAAAATCTTCCTGAAGAACTTTTGAATAGATAAGGAGCTGAATATGGTCTTTTCCGTTGCAATCGATGGTCCTTCAGGGGCAGGGAAGTCCAGTTTGTCGGAGGCCCTAGCAGATCGTCTCGCTCTCATTCATCTTGATACGGGGGCGATGTACCGGAGTTTAGGTCTGCAAGCTCTGCGGATGGGGCTCGATCCAAGTTCAGAATCAGATGCTGCACAGGTCCTCGAATTGGCGGATTTTCAGGTTGACTTTGAGGGGAAGAAACAGATTAATCGTCTTCGAGGTGAAGCGGTTAATTCTTTGATTCGAACGGATGAAGTCGGTATGGCAGGTTCGCAAATCGCCCGACATGCCTGTGTGCGAGAGTCGATGCTTCAGGCCCAGAGGAGACTTGCGGAGAATGTCCCGATGATTATTGACGGACGCGATATTGGGACCTATGTTCTTCCAAATGCCGCGTGCAAAATCTACCTCGACGCTTCTCCTGAAATCCGAGCGAAGCGTCGCCAGAAACAGCTGGAAGAAAATGGTAATCGCTGCGATTACGATACGATATACGCCGATATTCTCCGACGCGATCGCCAGGACTCTTCTCGGGCGATTGCACCCCTGAAGCGGGCCGAGGATGCCATTTATGTCGATACATCGACGCTTAGCTATCTCGAAACACTCGATCAGCTTGAAGCAATTATTTTGGATAAGAAGGCGGAATTTGAGCGTGGGGAATAGTTCGCAGCCGTTTTCGTATCGTGATTTGCCTGAGCCGAAGCTGCCAGCCAACGATCAGATGTTTCGCTCTTGGCGTGGTCTTCTGTTCTTAATTTTAAAGACCATCGTGCGCTTGATTTATCACCCGAGAATCGAGGGGCGGTCGAGCTTAGCGAATCAGCCTTACTTAATCATCGCAAACCATCGTTCTGCCTGGGATCCCCTGGTGATCATGACTGTTTTAAAGGACGTTTGGCCCGATTGGATTTCGAAGGAGAACTTATTTAAGCGGCGCTGGCTTTCGAATATATTTATTCAACTCGGGATGATTCCCGTTGATCGTTCTCTTCAGGACATGCAGGCGATGCGACGGATCTTGACACGTCTGAGCGATGGCCGTTTGCTTGGCCTATTCCCCGAGGGGACCCGGGTTAGAACTTGGCAGGATAAGATTGATAATCCGCCTAAATCGACCTACATCAATATGGCTGCACGACGGGGGATGAAGATTCAAGCGATATCGATTGAGTATCGGGGAAAATTTTTCCACTCGACACGGGTGCGATTGTTAGAGCCGATTGATGCCAAAGCGGCTTTGAAGCAGATGTCGCGCGAGGAATTAAATCACGAGATCATTACGCGCATCTATGCATCGATGGGAGAAGATTACCCATCGACGTTTCCTTCGGAGGAGCAACGTTGAATCTCTGTCCTAAATCGATTGAAGTCACTGAGTCCGCTGGTTTTTGTCTCGGGGTTGCTCGGGCCGTTCAGCGTGCATTTGACGAGGTGGATCTATGTGATCGTAGCGGTCGTCCCATCTATATGTTTGGAGAGCTGATCCACAATCGACAAGTCATCACAGGGCTTGAGGAGGCGGGAGTGGAACTCGCCCAAGACGTCGAAGCTATTCCGGACGGAGCGACGGTTATTCTCAGGGCTCACGGGGTGACTGAGGCGGTTGAGTCGAGCTTAGAAAAAAAAGCTTGCACGATTATTGATGGGACTTGCGCTTACGTTAAGCGAATTCATAAGCTCGTTGAGCAGACGGCCCTCGCTGGCGAACGTCTAATTATTACCGGGCGTGCAAGTCATCCAGAGGTCGAGGGAATCGTTAGTCGCTATGAAGCCTTGAGTTCGAAGCGGGCAATCGTCCTCGAGAATCTCGCTGCGGCGGATAAGTTTGAGCCAGAAATTGGTGAAATCTATCAAATGATGTCACAAACGACATTTTCCATACGAGAATTTGGAAATATATGGCAAAACTTGCAAAAAAAAATTGCGGGGCTTAAAAAATTTGGTACAATATGTAATGCAACTGAAATCAGGCAAACGGAGGCTGAGAGCCTAGCCCAGCGAGTTGATCTAATGCTCGTTGTTGGCGATTTTCACAGTTCTAATACAGAGAAACTCCGACTTGTCTGCGAACAGTTTTGTGACGAGGTGTTCCAAGTCGAGACGACTGCAGACGTTCAGCGATTGAAGCAAACAGCGGTTTTCGCTGATAAGTCGGTCGGTATTTGTGCTGGAGCATCGACGCCACAGAGTATTTTATCGGAGGTTATCCAAGTAATGAAGGCATTTAGTGACGTGCAGGGTGAGAATACGGAGCTCGAGAGCGTCGAGAACGTAGAGAAGAATGAGAACGCTGCACAAGAGACTGTGACTGAAGTGGAAGTGGCTGACGCGTCAGTCGAGGGGCAGATGCCACCCGAACTCATGGCTGATGAGCATCGTGACGAAGTAGCTGAGGGCGAAGAGAAGTGCGACGAGGTCGTCGAGACCGAGTCGGAGTCCAGCGAGACGAGCGCCGATTCAGGTGATATCGATTTCACGGAGTTTATCGACAGCATTCCCCATATTAAGCGTGGTGAGACCATTGAGGGCGTTATCGTGCGTTATGACAGCGATTGTGTCTATGTCGATGTCCGCGATAAGTCCGAAGGTAAGATTCCCATGCGTGAATTTGCCTCCGATCCTGATTTTGACTTAGACCGTCATATCGCAGAGCGTATCCCGGTGGAAGTTTATGTTAAGAACATTCGCAGCACCCATGATGGTAAGGAGATTCAGCTTTCCAAGCAGCGCGTGGATCAGCTGAAGTATCGTCGTGTGCTTGAAGAGGCCTTTAAGGAAAAGGAACCTGTGACGGTTCGCGTCGTGAATGTTGTTAAAGATGGTGTCATCGCCAGCTATGGTGGTTGTGATGTCTACATTCACAGAACCCAGTTAGAGCAGCAGCGTGTTGAGGATCTCGAGCCCTATCGTGGTCAGACCCTCGATATTCTGATTACTCAGTTTGACATGGACCGTCGTCGTCCTCGCATCGCGGGCTCACGTCGTCAGCTTCTAAACGTCCTGCGTCGTAAGCAGGCTGCGGCTGTTTGGGATAATCTCGAAGTCGGTGATATTTACGAGGGTGTTGTCCGCAACACGACTCCGTTTGGTGCCTTTGTTGACATCGGTGGGGTTGACGGCCTCGTTCACATTTCAGAACTTTCATGGAAGCGGATTCGCGATCCTAAGGAAGTTATCCAAGTTGGTGATACGATCCAGGTTTATGTCAAGGATTTCGACCGCGAGAAGAAGCGCATTTCCCTCGGGTATAAGCGCATCGAGGACGATCCATATCACAATATCGAAGATCGTTTCCCAGTTGGTTCGATCGTTAAGGGGAAGGTCGTTCGCATGTTCGACTTTGGTGCCTTTATTCAGATCGCCGAGGGGGTTGACGCCCTCTGCCATATCTCTCAGATTTCCACGATGCGCCTTAACAAGCCCAGCGAGGTTTTAAAAGAGGGAATGGAAGTTGAGGCGAGAGTCCTCGACGTTAATAACGAGACGCGCCGCATTTCGGTGTCGATCCGTGACGTTGCTCCGATCGATCAAATCCTCGATCCAATTGCAGCTGCTAAGCGCAAGCAAGAAGCTGAGTTCCCAACTTCGTATCGTGATGACACGGGTTCGGGTGCCGATATCCAGATCACTCATGTGAGTAAGGAAGAGTCGGCAGAGGCAGAAGCGAGCTCGGAAGCGGAGAGTTCCGTTGAGGAGAATACCGAGGCCTAAGCACCTCGATTAACGATCAGCAAGTTAAAATTTAACGCTGAACGAGCCGGCATTGACATATGAGCAGTGCCGGCTTTTTTAGGGAGTAGATTCGTGAATAGTAAGACAAGTAAATTTTTTAAAGAGGCAATCGCTGCTCATTTGGCTTCGACAGCCGGTAAGAGCACGAAGACTGCCACGACCTGGGAGTATTGGAATGCGCTGGCCCTCAGTATCAACCAGACTCTGGCACTTGATTGGGAAAGGACCCGGGAGCGCTATCGGGAGGGACGTCAGCAGCATTATTTTTCTGCCGAGTTCCTCGTCGGGCGTTCGATGTTAAATAATCTCGTCAATCTCGGTGTTTATGAGGAGGCAAAGGCCGCTCTCGAAGAGTATGGACAGAATATCGACGATATTCTCGAGGAAGAACACGATGCTGCGCTCGGAAATGGCGGATTAGGTCGCCTCGCAGCCTGTTTCCTCGACTCATCGGCCACCTTGGACTACCCGGTGACAGGATACGGCATCCTCTATCGCTATGGCCTTTTCCGCCAGGAATTCCAGGATGGTTTCCAACGAGAGTTCCCGGATTCTTGGATGGAGGAGGGATATCCCTTCGTCGTGCCTAAACGGGATGACCGGGTACGAATCCACTACAACGATTTGGATGTCTACGCGGTTCCATATGATATGCCGATCACTGGCTATGGCACCAAGAATGTCAACACGCTGCGACTCTGGCGCCCAGAGCCTTATGAAGAGTTTGACTTCAACCTCTTCAACTCTCAGCGTTTTGATGACTCCGTCCGCGAGCGAAATCGCGTTGAGGATATCTGCCGAGTCCTCTATCCCAACGACAGCACCTACGATGGCAAGGTCCTGCGTGTGCGTCAGCAGTACTTTTTCGTATCGGCCTCGCTCCAAAATATTTTTAAAGAGTACTGCAATCGCCATGGAAACGACATGAGTCACTTCAGTGAAGAGCACTGCATCCAGATGAACGATACGCACCCCGTGATTGCCATTCCGGAGCTCATGCGAATCCTGATGAGTGAGCATGCTTGTACCTTCGAACAGGCCTTTGATATTGCGAAATCTTGTTTTGCTTATACGAATCATACGATCCTTACAGAGGCGATGGAGCAGTGGGATATCGGTATCTTCCAATTTCTGATGCCTGAGATTCTCAAGCTGATCTACCGCATTGATGACCGCTTCCGTTCGGATATGGCTCAGCGTGGCCTCCATGGAGATCTGATTAATTACCTCGCGCCGATTGGTAATGGAAAGGTACGGATGGCCTGGATCGCCTGCTATATGGCTTATTCGATCAATGGTGTTGCGGCTCTTCATACAGAGATCTTGAAGTCAGACACTCTAAAAGACTGGTATAAGATCTTTCCTGAAAAGTTTAATAATAAGACAAACGGTGTCACTCCACGGCGTTGGCTTCGCGTCTGCAATCCTGAACTCTCAAAATTCTTGACTGAACGTCTTGGTTCGGAAGAGTGGATTACCGACATGCAGAAGCTTAGTCAGCTGGCCCCTTTGGCCGATGATCCTAGCGTCTTAAAAGAAATTATGGCGATCAAAAAGGAAAAGAAGCGCCAGTGTGCCGCGTACATCGCAGATCGGCTCGGTATCGAAGTCTCGGAAAATGCTATTTTCGATGTGCAGATCAAGCGTCTACATGAATACAAGCGCCAGCTTCTCAACGCCTTTTACATTCTCGATCTCTATTTTAGGATCAAAGACAATCCCCGCCTCGACGTCCCCCCCCGTGTCTGTATTTTCGCGGCAAAGGCGGCCCCGGGTTACGCCCGCGCAAAGGCAATCATCAAGTTCATTAACGAGATTGCTCGGGTCATCAACCAAGATCCTGTGACAGCTGGACGCCTCAAGGTCGTATTTTTACCGAACTACAATGTCTCGCAAGCCATGCACCTCTTTCCAGCAGCTGATATCTCCGAGCAGATTTCAACAGCGGGTAAAGAAGCCTCGGGGACGGGGAATATGAAGTTCATGATGAATGGGGCGCTTACGCTCGGTACGATGGACGGCGCAAATGTCGAGATCGTCGATGCGGTGGGTGAAGAGAACGCCTATATCTTCGGCGTGCGTAGTGAGGATATGGCTGCCACACGAGCCTACTATAACCCTCAGTGGCAGTATGAGAATATTCCGGGCCTCAAACGAGTCCTCGACACCTTAGTCAATAACTTCTTCGACGATGGTGGCACCTCGATGTTCAAAGACCTCTATGACTCCTTACTGAGAGGCAGCTCATGGGAGCCTGCTGACGTCTATTATGTGCTCGGGGACTTCGACCATTACCGCAAAGTCCGTGATCAAATGGCAGAGGATTACCTCGATCAAAATGCTTGGGCGAGGAAATCGTTTATTAACATCATCAATTCTGGTCGCTTCTCTTCAGATCGCACCATCGAAGACTATGCTGGAGATGTTTGGCATATCGAGGCAGAGAAGATCTAAGCCTCGTTTCGCGATTTTTAAATGGGCTTTCACTCAATTGAGTGAAGGCCCATTTTTTAGATAAAAAAAAGGCTTCCCAGATGGGAAGCCTAAAGCCGATAATCATTCGTCTGCTTAGCTTGCCTGCTTCGCCTGATCCGTAGGTTTCGGAACGGGCTTGCTTGAAGCCTTAGTGTCCTTTTTCACATTTTCAACCTTCTCGAGATCACAGTGAATGATGATTCGCGTATTGTCATCGATGTTGGTGCAGGTCTGTAAGGTCAGCAGGTGTTGTCCTGGCTGGAATGAGAATGCATCGAAGAGATCGTAGACCGTGACGACGATGTTCTCAGTAACTCTGTAGGTGAAGATCTTATCCTCTGTTGCGATCTTAACTACGTCACCTTTTTTTAATTCATCGAGGCGGTTAAAGTGACGGCCGCGTTGAACCATTCGGTGGCCTAAAACAACACTATTGCCCTCTTCGCCGAAGGGTGTGGATTCTGTGTACCAACCGAGTGCGACTTGCAGCTGTGGAGAATCACAGCCAATAGCAATGGGCATGTTCAGGTCGATCGTGGGGATCGTCATCTGACCTGTGATCTCGACGAAGACTGGACCACTATGCTTCACTGAGTCACTTACGATGACTCCCTCAGGGGTATCGTAGCGGCCTTCGCCAGCCACCGGATTTGCCTTCGGGTCAATCCAAATACCGATGCGCCCCGTCTGAGGATCGACTTGGTGTGCCGCAATATTCTTCATGAGTTCAATCGTTTTTTGATCGTTTCGCCAGTTATTGTATAGGGGACGCCCGTAGAGGTATCCAGCCGCCAGTAAACAGCCTACGATCAGGAGGTCGAGAAGTATGAGGACTAGCGATCTCTTCTTCTTCGGAGGACGCGGCTTGCGTCGTCTGGATGCAGGGCCGACGGCTGGTGGTTTGGCCCGCATGGGCACTGTTGTCTTCGTAGGAGCCGTAGTTAGACTAGCATCTGAAGCAGTAGGGAGGGTCGCGTCACTCTGAAGTGGGGCGGCCGAAGCGTCTAGAGGACTCTGGAAAAAATTTGCGTCGCTCTTAGCTTCTGGGTTTTGACTCCCAGCTGGTGGAAATTGAGAATTCGAATTACCAGAATTCGGAGAAAAGTTCTTCTTCATTCGACAACCTTTCAAAAGAAATAGGATCTTTGGAGATTATACAGCAATGACTAAGTCGATGACCCATTTCAGCTCCTTTAAAGGTCTCTAAAGCCAATTGTTCACAAAACGGACAAAAATTCAGCGTCAGCTCTGGCACAATATTCGAGCAAGAAAAAAAGGAGGTTTTCATATGACCGTTGATCATAGTAGTAAACGCTCTGGAGAGATTTCTGTAGAAGCGCGCCATATATTTCCGATTATTCGCAAGTGGCTTTATTCCGATGAGGATATCTTCGTTCGTGAGCTGGTCTCGAATGCATCGGATGCGATTCGTAAATATGAGCAGTTGATCCAGATCTCTGAAGCAGAGGAGGAGGGCTTTGAGCCTAAAATTGAACTGATCTTTGATGCGGAAAAGAAACGACTCAGTTTTTGTGACAATGGGATCGGTATGACGGCTGAGGAACTTGACCTCTACATCAATCATGTCGCTTTTAGCGGTGCCCTCGATTTCGTGCAGAAATATGAGGAAAAGGGACAAGTCGGAGAGGGTATCATCGGGCATTTTGGACTCGGTTTCTATTCGGCTTTCATGGTCTCGAAGCGGGTTGAGATTCTTACGCGTTCGTACCGCTCCGATGCTGAACTCTTGCGTTGGCAGAGTGAAGATGGGATTGATTTTGAGATTGAGAGCCTTAGGGACGCTGATCTGGATCTTCCCTTTGCTTCGCATGGTACTTGCATCAGTCTCGAACTTGATGAGGAGCATCAGGACAGCATTAACGCTTCGATGTTGCGGCAGACCTTAGCCAAGTATTGTTCCTTTATGAAGGATCCAATCTTTTTTAAGGATCTCGAGGCTGAGAAGCGAGATGCGGAACATAGAGCTTCGAAACGAAAGTCTGCAGAGGAAAAACGCTTAGCTGCTTCGGATGAGGCGGATATAAAGGCTGCTGAGGAAGAGCTTCAGAGGCTTGAGACCGAGAGTGCCCAGCCTGCTCTCCCGATTAATGAGGAGCCGCTTTGGTTGCGTCGTCCCCAGGAACTTGAGGATGAGGATTACATCCGCTTCTACCACCGCTGTTTCCACGATTTCGAGGATCCTCTTTTTTGGATTCACCTGAATATGGATTATCCAATGCGGCTGAAGGGGATCCTCTACTTTCCTAAGCGAAAGGAACGTCTCGAAACCTTCGATGGGCGTATCAAACTCTATTACAACCAGGTCTTCGTCGCTGACCAGTTAAAAGATCTGATTCCAGACTTCCTATTCTTATTGCAGGGCTGCCTCGATTGTCCAGACTTACCACTTAATGTCTCTCGCTCCTTCCTCCAGAATGATCAACAGTTGAAGACTCTTTCGGAGCACATTGAGCGAAAGGTGGCCGATCGACTCAAACGACTCCAGAGTGATGACGCCGAACGCTACAGTACCGTCTTTAACGACATAAAAGTTTTCCTTCGTTATGGTTGTTTGAGTTCCGAGAAATTCTTAACGCGTGTTAAGGAGGCTCTCCTCTTCGAAACGATGTCGGGTGATTACCTAACCCTCAGTGAGCTCGGTGAAAAAGTGTTTTATAGTGATGCGCCCGATCAACAGTTCGCCTATATTCGCCAGCATGAGCGAGCGGGCGAGACGGTTATTCGTATGGATCAGGAAATTGACCTGCCCTTCATGCAACGCCTGATGTACGATTCAAAGGGAGAACTGAAGTTCTTGCGTGTTGATGCAGAGTTGCCGGGGGAGGCGAGTTCTGAGCAAGAACTTGAAGCACTTCAGACGGCCTTGCGTAAGGCGTTTGGATCAGAAAATTTGGAACTTCAACTGCGTCCCTTGAGTCGTGAAGAGTTGCCGGCGTTTATCCTCGAAGATGAGGAGACCCGTGCATTTAAGGAGATGCAGAAGCGCTATCAGATGCCTGGTTTGCCGCAGTTACCTGATAAGGAATCCCTCCTTCTAAATAGTGATCACCCACTAGTACAGCGTTTCGAACGCCTCGCAGCCGATGATTCAACTCAGCGAGAGGAGTTGGAGCGATTGGCGAAACTCCTGGAGCGATTTGCTCGCTTTGCACACGCCTCGATCTCTCCTGAAGATCTTCATAACTTCATTAAAGATTTGAGCTATCAAATTTAAAAGAAAAAGCGACGGATTGGATCCATCGCTTATAGAAAGGCTGATCCAACTCTGGATCAGCCTTATTTCTCGTTTCGTGTACTTAGGGTTCCAAGGCCAGACAATCACGGAATTCTGGATGAGCATCTAGGGCTGAGCGGAGAGCTCTTCGTTCGCTCTCAATCGGCAGCGTGGCGAGTAGGAGTTCGGGAGTCTCATCTCCTGTCGAGATCACTTCAAATTCTGGACAGTTGGCCGGAATTAAAAACGAATTCATGGGCTCGACTATGAAGTTAAAGTCCTGATTTTGGAGGCGCAGGGATCCGCTGAGGAGGATGAAGGCCTGGAAGCGCTTCGGGTCTCCCGCCAGTTTGAACGATTTATCGAGCTGGTAGGATTCTACGTGAAAATAGCGATTGTCGAGGAGAAGCTTTCGCTTGATGATGCCTGCGGGCGTGTCTAAGCCGATCGCGGCAGCATCGAGTCCAGGGAAGATGTGTTTGGAGTCTGGACCAAGCTTAGCTGCATTTAGGCCCGCCTCGATGTGAAGCGGACGTTTATTTCCGTCCGCATCGACGCGATCGTAATCATAGAGGCGGTAGGTGATGTCTGAGTTTTGTTGGATCTCAGCAATGAATAGACCTTCGGTGATGGCGTGGATTGTACCTGCGGGGATGTTAATGAGATCCCCCTTCGAGACTGGCAGTTCCGCGAGGGCATCGAGGATCTGATTATCTTTAATCGCTTGACTCAGCTCGGCTTTTGTCTTCGATGGATCACGAAGCCCACAGATCAATTTCGCATTCTCTGGAGCGTCGAGGACGTACCAGAGTTCGTTTTTTCCGAGGCTCGGGGGATCCAGCTGGGCTGCGACTTCATCGTCGGGGTGGACCTGGATCGAGAGATTCGAGGCCGCATCAATTAATTTGATGAGAAAGGGGAATTCTGAGCTGTTTGCCTCCGTCCCTAAGAGCTCTGCGCCATATTCACGGACGAGTTCACTAAGTAACTTGCCCGCTTCGGGGCCGTTTTTCACACGAGAGGGACCGTGGGGATGCGTCGAGATTTCCCAACTCTCGGCCAGACGTTGGGACTCGGGGAGAGGACGTGAATAGCGGCAGAGACGCTGGCCGCCCCAGATGTAATCTTTGGTAACATAATCGAAGATAAGTGGATAAAGCATAGGGCGATCTTTCTAATTCTAAGATAGCTTGATAATAGCAGTTTATGGGAGGCCTGTTGGATCATGTTGGGCTGCGGTTGTGATATTTGTGATCAGCGACGTTTTCGGAAGCGTTCAGCCGATGAGCTCGATGCGCTCTGTACGAAAATATTATCGACTGATGAGCTCGAACAGTTGGCAAGCATGGTCCATCCTGAGCGGAGAATTGCCTTTATTGCGGGGCGATTTGCAGCGAAGGAGGCTTTTTCGAAGGCCTTAGGGGTGGGAATCTCAGCGGATTTTTCCTTTTTGGACTTAAGCATCGATAGTCGCGGCGGTAAGCCCCAGTTACGACTGTCCGAGAAGCTAGCAGGTCTGCTTACAAAACGGGGCCTACAGTCGATGAAGCAGATTGATCTGTCAATCAGCCATGATGGCGACTATGCGCTGGCTTTTGTCTGCATCCAGTTTGCGGATTAGGCGCCTGCTTTGCACTTATAAAGCACAGCGGGAAGAGGAGTGTTTCGATCTCATTGGCAGAGCTAGCCTAGAGTAGGCGTTGATGAATCCACTTGGCGACCCCATCCTCATCGTTACTTGAGCAGATCTCATCTGCGACTTTTTTGAGCTCGGGGATGGCATTTTTCATCGCGATTCCACAGCCTGCGATCCGCAACATTTCCAGGTCGTTTGAATCATCCCCAAAGGCGGCGACTTCGGACAAGTCGATGTCGTAATAGGCCGCAAGAGTTCTCAGGGCCTTCCCCTTATTGGCGTTCTCGCTCATAATCATCGCCATTCCGTCACGACTGATGTCGCAGTGAAGTCCAATCGCTAGATTTTCTCGTATAAAATTCAGCTCTTTTGGGTCACGGCTGAGAACATAGATTTTTTCCGCTGAGGCCGTTTTTAGTTGATTGAAGTTGCCACGAGTAAAATTCTGAATATTTGGCCAGGTCTGACGAATATCAAAGTTGACGAAGTGATGGGCGTCGATTTCAATGCCGACTCGTAGGCCACGCGCATCAAATTTTTCGAGAACTGGGCGGTAAATCTCAGCTGAGATTAGGTTTTCTTTAATTCGTCTACCATCGGCAAAAATAATCGCCCCATTATATAGGCAGTACGCATCAAAAATCCCTTCGTCGATGAGGGCTTGGGCAGATGGACCACGGGCGCTGGCAAAGGCAATCTTAATCGCTAGAGACTTGGCCCTCTGGATGATGCTTCGCGTGTAATCTGAAATGCTTTTGTCATGTCGTAAGAGCGTATTGTCGAGGTCGACGATGATTAGCTTAAGTCCATTCATTTCTCTCTCCACTGACGAAAGTCTGGCATTAAATGCCATTGCCATTGGTATAGCTGATTGTGCTTGGATGAAGGTCTGGGACTGCGGGCATGGGGGAGGAAGATCCTAGCTCGCCTCAAATTGCGCATGAAAAAAGCGGTCTAGACCGCTGATTTCAAACTTCTTCGATTGTATGACGTGTACTAAGCACGACTCACTTTACCGTCGCGCAAGCAACGCGCACACGCGTGTACCGTTTTCGGCGTTCCGTCCACGATTGCTCTTACCCTACGAATGTTAGGCTTTTGACTCGTCAAAGCGCGACGTGACACCTGAGAACGCGTGATGCTAATTTTACGACCGAAGTTAACACTCTTATCGCAAAAATCACATTTAGCCATGAGACACCTCCTCAAGTTAGATTCGCAAAATGCATTCAGAATCCTAGCATAGAACACCAGGTGGATGCAAGGAAAAATCCAAGAAATCGACGAGATTATTCTTCAAAGTCTTCAGATCCTCAGCGCAGAGCGCTTAAAATAGGCACTCGATTTTCCCGAAGAATGAACAGATTCGTCGCTTTTTCGAATCCTTTTATATGTTAAATGACGAGAAATTGGATTCATCCAGCGGAATGCTTGCCCTCGTGATAAAATTTTCCTATGGACTCTACTTGCGAATATGAGAAATGAGGTGGCCATGTCTCCGGATACGACGAATTCATCTTCTTTTATGAAACAGGTTCAGATGCTGTATAGCGATCAGCGAGTCAATTCGCTGCCCCTTCCCGACTATCGAGCACTCCGTAATTTTTCCCTAATTTGTCTCATCTTAGAAGATGCTCATCTTCGAGAGCTTCATGAACAGATCGATGAGCTTGGCCTGAGTGCTTCGACCACGCTTCACGGCCGGGCCCGAAGCCTGACCAAGCGGAAGACTTTTTGGGGACGTGACATCGAAGTGGAGAAGAGTTTAGTTCTCATTTGTGTACCAGAACCTCAGCTTGATCAGCTTATGGAGAAACTCCAAGAGCGGGCAGGCCTCAATTCAGATATTCACGCCCTTATCTTTAAATTGCCGATTGAAGAGATCACGGGACTCTCGCACTTGTTGAGCGCTGAGGCTTATCTGCAGAACAGTGATCACCAGAATCTTGAAGAAGAAGAGCTGGTTCGTCGCTATTTCGACCTCGCTATCTACGGGCCAGAGTATGCTACTGAGCTCGCTGTCCACGATCAAGAGACGAGTGATGATGAGGCTGCCCCATGAGCTTCTTACATAAACTAAGAGAGGTTAGTTTTTCAGTCTTACCGATTTTTGCGCTTGTCTTAATTGCGCATTTTACCTTGGTCCCGCTTGAGCCAGATAAGTTTTATAAATTTCTGCTCGGAACTCTCGCTCTGGTGATCGGTTTGGCGCTCTTTCTTCTCGGTACGGAAGTCGGTCTAAGCCCGATGGGGGAGATGCTCGGTAACAGCGTTACGCGGCGAGCGAAGCTGATGCCAATTCTTCTGACTGGTTTTCTAATTGGCTTTATGGTCACTGTTGCCGAGCCCGACTTGCAAGTTCTAGCTCAGCAGGTTCATCGTGTTCAATCAGAGATCTCCCAGACTAGCCTCCTCTTTGCGATAGCGGCAGGCAGTGCACTCTGTGTCCTCCTCGCCTTGCTTAGGATTTTTTTCTCAATCTCTCTGCGATGGATTCTCTGGGTCGCCTATGGGATTCTCCTAGTACTGGCGCTTTTTAGTAACGCTGCGATGCGGCCAGTTGCATTTGATGCCGGTGGAGCGAGTACTGGACCGATGACGGTGCCTGTAATGATGGCCTTTTCTTTTGGTATTGCGAAGGGGACAGGGCGGCGTCACAGTGACGAGGACCATAGTTTTGGAATGGTTGGTCTCATGAGTCTCGGTCCGATTTTTGCGACCCTATTGCTATCATTGTTTACGGCGCAGACAGATCCCCAGAACTATACTGATGTAGAAGCCGAATTTCCATGGTATCTACTCGTTAAAACAGTGATTAAAGAGGTATTCTGGTCACTGCTTCCGATGTTGCTGATCTTTATTGTCTTCTGTCTTTTCTTCATGAAGATTAAGCGGCAGCGCTTTGAGCGGGTTTTGATCGGCATGACGTACGCCTTTGTCGGCCTAGCGCTCTTCCTTTTCGGTGTCAATTATGCCTTTTTAAATACGGGTAAGCAGCTTGGCTTTAGGCTTGCAGCCGAGTACAGTCCAGCGCTTTTAGTGTTGATCGGAGGCCTGATCGGACTCGTTGTCGTCCTCGCTGAACCAGCTGTTTGGGTCTTGGGACGTCAGATTGAAGACGCCAGTGCGGGCAGCATTGATCCTCGGGTATTGCTGACAGCGCTCTCGGTGGGTACGGCGATTGCGATCGCTGCATCGATGCTGCGATTGATCCTCGAGATAGACCTACTCTATGTCCTCCTGCCCCTCTACATACTCGCATTGATCATGACCTTATTTTCAGACGAGCGTTTTGTCGGAATTGCCTTTGACTCTGGGGGTGTTTCATCTGGGGCGATGGCTTCCACCTTTGCGATGCCGTTTGCCCTGGGGGTTTCCGAGGCGCTCAATCGTTCCGTCCTTCACGATGCCTTTGGCTTAATTGCGATGATCGCGATCGCTCCTTTAATCACGATCCAAACCGTTGGCCTCCTCTATCAGCGCAAGCGGCAGGCTCTCAGTGAAGAGAACCTTCTCTTGGCCGACTTAGCGGCGAAGGCCCAAAAGGATGAGGCGAAAAAACGCATGGAGCATCCTCCTAAGCCCTCCAATTCGCCGGAGGCGGAGATAGAGGCCTTGCTTGCCGAGGCGGAGCGCTTGCGTGTTGAGGCGAAGCGGCTTGAGTTGCGGGCGAGTAAACTAAAGTGTGAAAAAGTGCAGCGGACTGCTTCGGCAGATCCAAATAGAGAGGAAGTCCAAGATGGGCCAGGGCAGACTACTGAGTGATCCAAGTCAGCTTCGAGATTATTATCTCCTACTTGCTGTGATCGATGAGGATCTAAGCGATGACTATCAGCGGGTTCTCCGTGAAAATTATGCAATTTGCCACTGGCTCATGCCAGCAAAGGGAACTGCGCATTCTGAATTCTTAAATCTCTTGGGACTCGAGGATCATGATAAAGAATTTGTTCTCGCATACGTCCAGGCATGTGATGCGCAGCGACTGCTTCAGACTCTGCGTTCGGAACTCGATATTGATTCTGCAGGAAAGGGGATTGCCTTTCTCCTTTCACTGGAAGCCAGTCGCAGTCTTCGCAGTCTTTTTAGCCTCGCAGAACATGTCGAGGCGAGTAGCAGTCCGAAGGAAACTCAGGGGCTGAGGATCCGCCATGACGAGAGCGATGAAGAGCTCTTTAAGAGAGCGACAGAGGTGTCAGACGAGGGGCTGTATTTTCACGCCCACCAAGTGCTATTTGCGATCGTAAATGAGGAGAATTCGGATGAGTTGATCCAAATTGCACGTAGTCAAGGGGTTTATGGCGGGACAGTCCTCGAGGCTCATGGCCGAGGCATACATCCGGATGAGTCGATCCTAAGACTTGCGATCAGTCCAGAAAAAGAAATTCTCCTTCTCGTTGTCGATGAGAAAAAAGTTGATGCGCTGATGCGTGCATTTTATGAGCAGGGCGGTTTAAAATATCCTGGCCATGGGATTGCCTTCACTTTAAAAGTGGCTGCACTCTGTGGCTGGTCAAAATACCAAGAGGCGTAGTCGTTTGATTCGACAGAGGAGCTTCTTCTTGAATCTCTTGGATTTCATCACTTAAAGGAAATACTATGGATCTCAGCTATATTTTAAAAGCCGCTTTACTTGCGATTGTCGAGGGATTAACTGAATTCTTACCCGTGTCGTCTACGGGGCATCTGATTGTTGCCGCCGATCTCCTGAAGATGCCGCAGGATGCTTTTTATCAGATGTATATGATTGTTATACAATTATTCGCAATCCTGGCAGTTATCGTGCTCTTTTTTCATCGGCTCTGGCGACAAATTAGTGGCTTTTTTCGATTTGAGAAGTCCGCTTGGACCTTTGTTTCTAAATGGGTATTAGCGACGATTCCCGCTGGCCTCATGGGGCTCTTCTTCAATGATTGGATTGAAGCACATCTGATGCGTGTTCCGACTGTAATGGCCGCACTGGTACTGGGTGCCATCCTCTTAATCGTCCTCGAGCGTTGGCTACGGCCCCTGGCTTATCGGGAGCCAATGGAGTCGATCAGCTATGCGCAGGCACTCGGTATTGGTTGTTTTCAGTGCCTTGCACTTTGGCCTGGCTTTAGCCGCTCAGCCTCGACGATTATGGGGGGCTGGGTTTGTCGGGTAAAAACGCGGGCAGCAGCTGATTTCTCATTCTTCCTAGCCATGCCGATTATGGTTCTTGCTTCGATCTACTCCCTGTACAAGTATCTTGTAAGCGCTAAGTCTGCTGGCCTCGCCGCGGTGGCCGTGATGAATCGCAGCCAAGTTTTCGCTTTAATCATCGGCTGTTTACTCTCGTTCATCGTTGCTCTCGTCGTCGTTGATAAATTCCTGAATTTCCTCAAACGCCATTCCCTGCGCGGGTTTGCGTACTACCGCATCCTCTTAGCCATCCTCTTAGGACTCCGCCTCTTCGTATTTAAAGCGGCTTGATTATTTGGCTTGATAATCTGAAAAATGATTGCTTTCCGCCAGACTGCCATCTTTTAGGTACCAGATCGCTGCCGCAGTCGGATCGCAGTCTGCCAATAGGGCCTTTCCATCTTCAATGCTTAGGTTAAAGAGGGCGGTGGAATAGGCATCCGCGAGGGTCGAGTTTTCCGCAATGATGGTAATCGCATCATAACGATCTGATGGATATCCAGTGCTGGGATCAATCAAGTGGTGATAGCGCTTGCCTGCGTGGAATCGGAAGCGCTCATAGATGCCACTTGTTACTGCCGAACGATTCTCTAGGCTGAGAATTTGGGCGATGGCCAGATCTGAATTGTCTTCTGAAGGCGCTTCAGTCGTCTTCGACTTAGCCCCTGGAATTAGTGCGGCATATCGTTTGTCAATTAATGAGAGTCGCTCCGCTTCCTCACTATTGGACTCGCAACTAAGAGCTAACTTGTAGTAAGGATTATTGATTCCGATTCGAAAGGTCTGACCATCGTTTCGCTTGCCGAGAATTTTTACATTGCCACCGAGGTTAATTAACGCGGAGTCAACTCCTGCGGCGCGAAAGTCAGACGCGAGGATTTCGCAGGCGTAGCCTTTGGCAATCGCGCCCAGATCGATGGCCATTCCCTTATTTTTAATAAAGACGGTTTGCTTCGACGCATCGAGCTCGATCGCCTCTATATCTGCGAGCGACGTCAAATTCGTGAGCTCCTCAGGCTCGGGAAAGTGATCCGAACCACCCAGCAGGAAGGCCTGCCACTTGGCCGTGACCGCTCCAATGCTGGGATTGAAAGCGAGGTGGCTTGCTTTGGCGTACTTTAAACTCTCTTGGATGAGATTGAAGAGAAGGGGATCTAATTCGACCGCTTCTTCGCCAGCCATTTGATTTAGGGTGTAGAGATTGTTCACCCCCTTATACGAGTGGAAACGGTCGAAGAGCTTATGCATTTGCTTCAGTTTGTCATGGGCTGCTTCGATGAGCTTCTCTGCGTCAGGATGCGCATCAATTCGAAGTTCTACGACGGTATCAAAGACGTCGTAATAAGTTTTCGAAATCGAGAGTTCCGCCTTATGACAAGCACTCAGGGTGAGTAGGGGAAGCAGCAAGAGTGCGAGTACTTTGGACTGGGTTGATTTCAGGCTCAGGTTCAAAAGGAAGGCAGAAATTAGACCAGTCGCAATGCTCAGTAATAGGATCGGAATGAGGAGATAAATGAAGCTGCCTTTTGGCAGGATGAAGAGGCAGATGAGAATCTGAGCTAGGTTATGCGAGAGGGCGCCAAACACCGAGATAAAAAAGAGTGATCGGCGACTGCGAAGCAAGAGGCTCATGATTGAGATCGAGGCTAGGCCACCTGCTAGCGAGAGTAAGGCGGAGAGGGGCCCACGACTGAGGGCGTTTAGGGCGGCTTTTAGCAAGCAGATACCGTAAGCACTGGGACTACCCAGCGTATAGAGCGCATACATGACTGCGATGTTTGAGAAACCCCAACGCAGAGGGAGGAAGGGCAGTGGCGGTGGAATGAGGTTTTCGAGATAGGCGAGGACGAGCGCCAGTGCGAGCAAAATAGCTGCATAGACTGTCCTCTGGACTCGATTGCTAGGTGGCGTGTTCGAAAAGTTTTGTGTGTGTTCTTTCATGGGTCTAATCTCTAGCTACATTAAAAGCTTCTTCCAAGGGTTTTAGAATCCGGGTTCAGCCAATGAGGAGGTCGAGTGCATCGGGATCTACGGACTTGCTGAGCGCCTCAATCCGCACGAGGATTCCTTTGGGAAGACAGACAATACTACTGCCTCGAGCGCTCTGAAATCCACTTCGCACGCAAATCTGGGCGGAGCAGTCATTATGGGAGAAGCGGATGGCGGAATGCTTGTTTACTTCAAACTCGACGTTGGGGAGTTCAGGGAAGTGATAGAGTCCAGAATGCTGGGCGTCAAGCGGAATTGTCGTGACGATCTGATCGTAATGGTAGATCACAGCCCGATTTCCGTCCGACTTGGCGGGGAAAAGTTGAGACTGGAAAAAATAAAGGAGGGCGAGCAGGGGGATGAGGGCTAATAGAAAGCAGTCCGATTTCTTAAAAAATTGGCGCTTGAACTCGCCTGATTCCTGATTGCGCACTCGATTTGTCTCATCCATGGCTTTACCTGCACCTCGTAAGTTGCTCTAATTATAGGGAAAAGTGAGGGCTTGTGTTTGCCCAGGTGGAGACGCTTTTGATTTCATTTTTAACGATTTGTTCAATGATTTGTCTCGTGAATGCATCTTACTGACTGGTCATTGGGTGGTACACTTGGGCAACAAAAATTAGGAGTTATTGATCTTGGAACGCAATCGTGAAAAAAAACGCGCCATATTCTTCATGCTCGCGTCGAGCCTCGGTTTTGCTCTGATGAACCTTTTTGTTCGTCTATCTGGGCCACTGCCGACTGACCAGAAGAGTTTTTTCCGCAATCTGATCGCCTTCATCTTCGTCGCGATAACCTATCTCTTTGCGTCCAAGCGTCAGCAGGCGGGGGCTGAGCACGATCGCTCATTCCGAGAATTGGGACGACGTGATATCGTCCTCCTGTGCCTTCGCTCCGTTTTTGGTCTCCTAGGGGTGCTTGCCAACTTTTACGCGCTCGATCACATGCCGGTTGCTAATGCTTCGGTCTTCAATAAGACAGCTCCCTTTTTCACATTACTCTTCTCGTTTATTCTTTTGAAAGAACGGGTGAAGCTCTACCAGATATTTGCGATGATTATGGCCTTTATCGGGGTGCTCGTGATTAGTAATCTCGGTAGTGCAGAACTCTTTTCCGTTGAATTTTTACCAGTCCTCATCGCTCTCGCTGGCGGTTTCTTCGCGGGCCTCGCTTATACGACGGTTCGCAAACTCGGCCAACTGAAGATACAGGGCCAAGTGATTATCCTATTTTTCTCGGGATTTTCGACGCTGGTCCTCGGTGTGAAGATGCTCTTTTCCTTCCAAGCTATGTCCCTTTCGAGCTTCTTCTTCCTCGTCTTAGCTGGTTTGGCTGCTGCTCTCGGTCAATTTGGCGTTACCTTTGCATATCGCTATGCGCCGGCCCGAGAGGTATCGATCTACGACTACAGTACGATTGTCTTCACAGCTCTACTCTCATTCGTTTTCCTGGCGGAGCATCCGACGTTGCGCGCTAGTGTCGGGGCCATCCTCATCTTTCTCGCGGCTCTTTATATGTTTTGGCGCCAGAGTCACGAAGAAGCAATCGCTGAAGTACATTCTAAATAGAAGCAGGAGTATTCTATGAATCACATCAACCTACCCCTAGCCTTTCTGTCTCAGTACGGCGTAGGTGTTTATAAGCAAGACGTGCAGTTATCGCTGATTTCCGTCTTTTTCGCGGGGCTAGTCTCCTTCTTTTCCTCTTGTGTCTTGCCGATCATTCCCCTTTATATGGCTTACTTATCGGGGGGAACTGAGGCCATCGCCGCGAGTCGGGATTCTCGTAAGCGTCGTCTGAAAACGATGTTGCACACGCTTTTTTTCGTGCTAGGCATCTGTTTTGCCTTTGTCCTCTTGGGGGCAGCGGCAAGTGGTTTAGCCAGCCAAATCCAACGCCATCGACTCTTGATTACGCGCGTTTGTGGGGCCATCATGATCCTCTTCGCGATCTTGCAGCTGGCCGTTAACTACCTCGGGCGGGGGTTCAGTCGTGAGCATCGTTTCCATTTTAATTTTGAGAAGCATAAGATGCGACCATGGGTTGCCTTTGTCCTAGGTTTTACTTTTTCATTTGCTTGGACGCCCTGTATCGGACCGCAGCTGGCGGCTGTCTTAAGTCTCGGGGTGGGAGCATCGAGTCAGAATCTAACCTACCTCTATTTGGCGATCTATTGCCTCGGCTTCATCATCCCCTTCCTACTTCTCGGCCTTTTCACCGATGCTCTTTTGAGCTTCTTTAAATCCAATCGCTTCATCATGCGTTACACCCCTGCAATCGGTGCAGCGATTATGATCATTCTCGGAGTCATGTTAATCCTCGGTCGGCTCTAACTAGAAGTCGCCCATTGGAATTCATCACAATAGTAAGGAATATTAAAGTTATGAAATATAAAGCTATGCTCATCCTCCTAGCAGCCGCTCTGCCTCTCTCTGCCTGCACGAAACGCGGGTCAGAGGTGGAGACTTCAAGCAATCCAGAGATAAGCGTTTCTGAATCGAGTAGCGCATCTGAATCCAGTACTGCCTCCGAATCGAGCAGTACGACGGTCTCTGAGACGAGTCAGCCAAGCTCCGAACAGACGACAGACTCTGAGTCTGAAGCTCTAACGACGACCTCCAGAGACGCTGCTTCGACGAGCAGTTCGGAACATAAGGAGGGGGAGAACTTCGTTGAGGATTCCCCACGCCTAGCAGGTGTCTATACGGACGATCAGGGGCAGGAGATGAAGGTCTACAATGCCCTGGATTTCTCACTTCTTGATCTCAATGGCGAACGTCACAGTCTAAAAGACTATAAGGGAAAGGTCGTTCTCTTGAATTTCTGGAGATCGTGGTGCGGGTACTGCATGACAGAATTGCCCGAGATCCAAGAAATTGCTGATCACTTCGCTGATCGTGACGATATCGTCTTTTTAACAGTTAACAGTCCCGCTGACTACGATCAAAATGGGCTGGGGAACGAGCCTAAAACGGCTGAGGACCTTGGTAAATTACTTACGGAAAAGGGTGTTAAGCTTCCGATGTTGATCGACGAAGAAAATGCACTCTTCCTCAACTATGGTTTCCGCGGATTCCCTGCCACAGTGATTATTAATCCTGAGGGCTATCTAATGGTGATTCAGGGTGGGGCGATCCCCAAAGACGTCTTGCAACAGGTCCTCGACAAAATCCTCAGTGAGCCAACTGTTGATCTGCAGCCTGCATCAAACTAAGTCGGCGACTTTTCATGCCCTCGCTTCTTCGTTAGAATAAAATGATGAATTAAGAGGGAGCAGGGAGATGGATCGAAATAAGCAGAGAATATGGATGGCTCTTGCCTGTTTGGGCATGCTGCTCCTATCTTCCTGTAAAATTGCCCCCGCAGAATCAGATCCCAGTTCAACGAGCTCTAGCTCGGAGTTGTCAAACTCTGGCGAGAGCTCGTCTGCTTCTTCTAAGTCAGAGGCGGTGCAGCAGACGGCTTTAAACAAGGAATCATCGCAGTCTGCTGAGACCGAGGGGACAAGTCGTGAAGACGGAGATCTCCTAAGCCTGATTCTTCCGTCGGCTCAGCACGCGTCTATCGATGAACGGGTCACATTGGATGGCCGCAATTCTCTTTTCGATCCCTATCGCGTCACGATTTCATTGGATGAGGTCGAGTCGGGGCGGGCGGCCGAAGACTTTCTCGAGAGCGAGGGGATTGATGCACCGGCTCTCGATCGACGCTATGAATATGTTATAGCCCTCATGACGATAAAGGTTGATGAGGTCTATGATGAATCGAAGCAAGCGAAGATACAGACCTTCGATTTCGAGCTCTTGGACTCGGATTCACATCCCTATCCGCCCATACTAAATGTCTCGGATAAGCGTTTCGGGATAGATGGCTT
>JAUNVS010000075.1 GCA_030537565.1 Eubacteriales bacterium
TATTTATGCTGGTAAAGAACCCCTATATGAACGAATATATCAATAGGAAACAAAACTATGGAAGCTACCACAATTTGTCTTGGTCTGACGCAAGAAGTCCTTGGTCAAAATACTAAGGATTAAAACCTGAGCGAACAAACACAACAATATCAAATTTATTGTTGCGCATGACTTCTGTATTTTCTTCAACCATTTCAATCTTGAATTTTTCCGCAATTGCTTTAGCTGTATCTTCAAAATCTGGTGATGAATAATAGACCGATGTCGCTATGATTCCTCTACCACGCGAATTATCAATCACTACTGCTGTATAACCATCAGCACTAAGAGCATCCCGTGTACGCGCTGCGGTACCAGATGCAGCATCTATATTAAGCACTGCAATGCGTGAATCCTTTTTTAAATCAACAGGGGGCTTAGATGGTTCTGGCTCTGGCTCTTCTTTGTCTGTCTGCGCTTCTTCATCTGGAGCATCTGCTGTGGGCTCGGCTTCTTGAGAAGATTCCTGCGACTGAGGCAACTGACTATTTTTGGTCGAGGGTGATACTTCTTGCGCAATTATGGAGGACGCTCCCCATGCTAATAAGGGAAATACAATAAGAACAATAAGGAAAGGCAAGACTTCTTTCCATCGTGGGACCGGACGCCGGTGCACCCCTGCCGGGTGGTTGTCAGCATCGCGATCAAAATTGTCTTTTTGGTATTGATGTGCATTCACACTTTCAATGTACATCATTGAGCCCATTTCCGACTAAGTCGGCACGCGATTGGTAAAAATTACCTTTGTCCTCCCTGATGAGCGTCTTAAAAAATCACATAAAGACGTTATATATCTAAAAATGAAAGGTTACCACTCTCATCACCTGAGAAATAAATCATGAGCAACGTGAAGAACGGTGGGTGGTTCCACTTCCCTCAAGATATGGTAGTAGAATAATCGCAGATAAGGTACCCCGTGTACCAAAGACTACCAACGCTTTGTTAAAGTAGGATTTATGCACATCAATATCTGGGCTCGACGAGCAGCACTTGCAACACTCGATATGACTTGCTGGTTTATTGCAGGTATCTCAATTACCCTTCTCAGATTTAGTTTTAAGCTATCAGATGAGGATTTAACTGCCGTTTTAGTCTTTTTGGCTACTGCGGCTACCCTCCAGATACTTATCGGCTTTGCCTCAAAGCAGTATCGTAACCGGTATCGAACAGGATCCTTTGAAGATGTTGTCTTTATAGGTGTTTTAGCTGCTACTTCTGCTATTTTGGCAGGTATTATCAACTGGATTGTCCCGTTAGTTATTACAGCTCCTATTACCGTGATGCTTTCAGCACCATTGCTAGCAATGCTCTTTATGGCAGTTTTACGAACGCTTTGGCGAAGTTATTCACGCCGCGCAGGTTTGGAGCCTGAAAAACAAGAGCCTATCTTTGTTATTGGTGCTGGTGATGCAGCGTATCAACTTGTACGTCAACTCAATGCTGATATCACAACATCCTATCGACCCGTTGGATTAATCGATGATGCTCCATCAAAAAAGCACCTGCACCTTGATGGCGTCAAGGTAGTGGGCACTCGTGACGAACTGGTACAAAAAGCACGTGAGTACGGTGTACAAACAGTTATTTATGCAATTCATAATGCACCACGCGAAACGATGATCGAGTACTCAGATATTTGCTCAAAGAACAATCTGCAAATGCTGACCATTCCTTCCCTTGAAAATCTATTTGGTTCAAAGATTAATCTTGAGGATATTCGACATATTGATGTCGCCGATCTTCTTGGTAGACGTCAAGTTAAGACAAATCTGTCACAGATAGCAGGATATTTAACAAATAAACGTGTTCTTGTGACTGGTGCAGGCGGGTCTATTGGGTCTGAGATTTGTCGTCAGGTGAAAGAGCTTGGACCTTCCGATTTAGTCTTACTAGACCGTGATGAATCAGCATTACATTCTATGCAGCTTGACCTGTATGGTCTTGGCCTTTTGGATACTCCAGATATGGTTTTGTGTGATATCCGTGATATTGATGCTTTACGTGAAATCTTTGCGGAACATCGACCGGAAGTTATTTTCCACACTGCAGCACTGAAGCATTTGCCCATGCTTGAGCAATATCCCGATGAGGGATGGAAAACAAATACACTAGGTTCCTTAAATCTGCTGCGCTTGGCGGAAGAATTTGGAACTCAGACATTCGTTAATATTTCTACTGATAAAGCAGCTGATGCAACATCGGTGTTGGGTCGTACAAAGCGACTAGCCGAGCGATTAACTGCATACTATGCACATAAGACTGGCCGAAATTTTGTGTCGGTACGATTTGGAAATGTTCTGGGCTCCAGAGGTTCAATGCTGTGGACTTTCCGTCACCAAATTGAACGCGGTGGGCCGATAACGGTTACCCACCCCGATGTGGAACGCTACTTTATGACCATTCCTGAAGCTTGTGCATTAGTTATCCAGGCAGGAGCAATCGGTCGCCCAGCAGATGTTATGGTTCTTGATATGGGTGAACCAGTGAAAATCTATGACGTTGCCAGACGTATGATTGCTATGAGCGGCAAAGATATCAATATAGTTATTACTGGTCTTCGCCCAGGAGAAAAGCTATCAGAGGTTCTTGTGGCTGAGAATGAATCGGATGATAGGCCATTTCACCCACTTATCTCTCATGTGAGTGTAGACGAACTTGATCCGGCCACTTTAGAGGACGCTTATGCAGATGCTGTACGTGAAGATGAGGTGATGTATAGCAGCGAGGCCGAGAGGAACTGGAAGTCAGACGGTCAGGTAAAAATTATAAATACCTATAAAAAATAGATATAACCTCGATGTATCTTCTAGATCCCC
>JAUNVS010000029.1 GCA_030537565.1 Eubacteriales bacterium
GATTTCGTCATCTTCACTATTTAACCGTTCGAAGAATTTTTTATATGGGAGGCGACCGTAAGAGATTAATTCTCGAACTGTGAAATCGGCGGGGGCATCATGAACCTGTGAGAGGGTGGCGATGGTTTTAGCAATCTGCTTAGCTGGAATGCTGTGAATTTCTTTTTGGTCAAGGTAGACCTTACCTCCTTTTACAGGGAGAATTTGGGTCATCGCCTTTAATACCGTTGATTTACCGCTTCCGTTAGGCCCGATGATGCTGGTGATTTCTCCTTCGGGAGGTCGTAAATTCATGGATTCGACGGCGAGGTATTCCCCATAGGCAACGCTGATATTTTCGGCTCTAATTTCCACGGATCGTTTCCTGCTTTCTTAACATATATAGGAAAAAGGGACCGCCACAGACTGTCATGATGATTCCAAGCGGGATTTCCATTCCAGGTTTAAGTGAGCGGCCAACTGTGTCTGCAAATATGGTGAGGCTGGCACCGATCGACATTGACATCGGTAGGGTGTGACGGTAATCGGAGCCGACGATCATCCGTGCAATGTGGGGAACGACGAGACCGACGAAACCGACAAGACCGATGACTGAAACGGTCGAAGCTGCGAGAAATGCTGAGACTGCGGAGAGCAGGATTCGGTCAAAATTGACGTTTTCTCCAAGATTTCGGGCGATCTCATCGCCAAGCTGGAGGGCATTTGCTTTTCGTATGCAAAAGACAGCGAGAGTCACCCCAATCGCAGCGTAGACGGCGAGCCGCTGGGCGTGCCCCCAGGTTTTACTACTGAGATTGCCGTTGAGAAATCCGAGAACCTCAGAGAGTTCTTCGGCATAGAGCATCTGGAGGAGGGCTGTAAATCCACCGAGGACGGAGTTAACTGCAACACCGGAGAGAATGATGCGTACGGGCGAGATACCGTCTTTCCACGCCATTGTAAAGATGACGACGGTCGCGATGCTGGCGCCGAGAAAGGCGAAGAGGGGGACCGATGAGCGCCATCTCGGTGCGACGAGGAGGATGAAAGTCGCGACTGTTGAGGCACCGGCTGAGACCCCGATCGTTCCAGGATCGGCGAGGGGGTTTCGCATAACTGCTTGGAGGAGGGCACCAGCAGTTGCGAGACAAATGCCAACGAGTCCACCGAGGACGATGCGTGGCATCCGCAATTTAAAGAGAATCACACTGTGTTTGCTATCTCCTCGACCGAGGAAGGCGTCGAGGACTTCACCGAGACTAAGCCGGGCACTACCAATGGCTAGGGCGACTAGGATGATAACTCCGAGGATGATGAGGCTGATGGGAAGGGCGATAGCAAGACGGCGTGAGGCGGACTTTTGGGAACGAAGCGACATGGACAGCTCCTTTGTTTTTCGAGAGCGGATGAACTGAAGGGTATATGAAATAAACGCAAGGAAACCCTACCAAAGCGTTGGCGATGGCAGGGTTTCCTTGCTTTAGATCACCGTGTCTTATTTAATTTTGGCATTAACACAGTCAGCGAAGTCTTGGATGGCATCGCAGATCGGATAACCATAGCTGGTGACGAGGCTGGATGGGAGGGCGACGACCTGGTCATTCTTAACAGCACTGTACTGGTTCCAGTACTCTTCGTTGCTGGCGAAGAGTTTCTTCATCTCTTCCATCTGTTCTTCGGCCTTAGCTGCACGACCAACGGAGAAGATACATTCTGGATCAGCGATGACGGACTGTTCAGGATCCATCGGAGCCATAGGGACTTCACCCTCGAAGAGGTTTTTAAACCCACAGTGGTCTGCGACATTACCCAGCGTACCCTTCGCTGTCTGGACGTAGGCACCTTCGGAATCACCCTGCATGACGAGGCAGGTCTTACCTTCAAATTTGGCTTTCATCTCTTCGAAGATCTTATCGGCTTGGATAAACTTACCCATGATGCGCTCGGCTTCGGCCTTTGTTGCGTCATCGTTAACAAAACTGTCGAGGAGGGCCTGGCTCTCTTCGCGGATTGATTCAAAGGGAACGGTGTGGCCGGCGTTTACGTAATAGACCGGGATGCCCGCTTCTTTCATCGCGTCAGCGACCTGATCTTTAAATCCGATGTGGATCATAACGAGGTCGGGCTCTTTTTCGACGATTTTTTCGACGTCAACCTGACCGTGGTTAAAGCTGAGGCGGGGAAGATCTGGCCATTCCTGTGCCCATGGTGCGAGTTTAGAGTCTGAAATGGCGACGAGGGAGGCACCTGCGATGTCGTGCATGAGTTGGACAGGGGCCGATGAGCCGACAACGATGCGCTCAGGGCGCTTAGGAAGCACGAGATCTTCGAGCTCTTCACCACCGGGGACTTCTTTAATCGTATCAGGATAGGCGATGACGAACGATTTGTCCTCTTGTTCACCGGCTTGCTCGTACTTCTTCTGGTAAGCCGTTTCACTGGCCTGCTCGGTCTCAGCGAAGACGGGAGTGCTGGCGGCAAATGCACCTGCGAAGATCGCCAAACTCAGAAGCGTGGCGCGAATAGATTTAATAGATTTCATCTAGGATTCCTCCTTATTTTGTTTGACAGGTATCTACCTGTATTCAACTTAATTAGACTATTCTAACGGTGGACCCCTGACAAGTGATTAACAGGTAAAACCAAACATTTTAAAAGTGCGCCTAAAATTATTTAAAAATATTTTGTGGGCAATTTTGAATTTTTCAAAATTTGAATTTTAGCTGTGTTGGAAAGGCTAAAAGTAGCATGCCCCCAGTTCTTGGCGCATAAAAAAAGGTTCCGCTAGAGCGGAACCTCGATAGAGGAAATTTGGAAAACTTAGCCCTGGAGCTTGGCGATCCCCTCCAGATAGCGAAGACGCTCATTTAATCGCTCACTTGCAAGTGCACATTCGGCTTCGGTGGGGTGGTCTTTTAGAACCTCATAGCGCAGGGCTTTCTCTGGGGTCATCGCATGTGGATTGCCTGCATCGGTCTCAGCCATGGCTTTAAAGCGAGCAATCACTTGAGGACTGAGAACTCCGTTCCCGACGAAGTGGCCGACTACTTCATTTCCAGCTTCTTCGACAAGCTTGCAGCCGCGGAGAATGGTCTGGCAACCGTATTCGGTGTCGGCGGGGTGGGCGAGGGTCGCGAAGACGAAAACCTTTTTCCCAGAACATCCCTCGATGAATTTCATCATTTCGTTGTTGGGACCACCCTTATCTACCCAATATCCTAGAGCGACGAGGTCATAGGTATCGAGATTTTCAGGTGCTTCTTTAACGGGGACGATCGTTTTCTCGACACCCGCTGGAAGACCATTGTAGAGTGCATCGGCAATGCGCTTGGTGCAACCGCTGAGTGAGGAGTAAATTATTAAAACGTTCATATAAATTCCTTTCTGTTCGCAGTACCAGAATTAGTGGCACGACGGCTTATGTGATACAAAGTTGGATCTATTATATCCCGATCAAGGGCGTTTCATGAGGTGATCATGGACGATCTCGGCCAATTGATCCATACCCCGTGGTCCCATGAATGGGAGGTGTCGTGCGTAGAAACTTTTGTCATACCAGGGAAAGCTGATGAGGATGCCCTGAGCTGTTTCGGGAAGTCTGGAAAGGCTTTCGCTATCAGCGAAAACGAGGGCATCGTCCATTCTTGCGAGTGCTGCAAGTCGTTCAGGCTCAGGTGCAGTAATGTCGAGCTGTGCTTCAAATTCAAAGCCAAGTTCAGAGATAGCTTGAGCGAGCCCCTGATTGTGATCGCGGTCGGCAATGCTGAAAAAGCGTAGCGGCTGGCTGAGTTGGCGTGCATAGAACGGGAAGTAGGCGATCTCTGCCTGATGCGCTTTGATTTCATCACTGAACTTATCGCAGATCTGACGTCCAAAATACTGAGCGACCGCCTCGACGACTTCGAGGCTACCTTCGTAGCCGTAGAAATTCGCTTCGAAATAGGGAATTTCAAAACGCTCTTGGAGGTACTTCGCTAGTGGGCGTGCTTCTTCACGGAGGAGGAGACAGAAATCAGCTTTCGCAATCTCACCTAGTTCACTCAGTGCTGAATCGATGAGGAAGGTCTGAGCAACTTCAGCCGACAGTGCTTCGTCGAAGACTCGCTCAATCTCGAGGACATCACTTCGCCAGCGATAGTGATCTGGGGAGCCGCCGAGGATGTGATAGCGGAGGGGGCGGTCAGTGGCAGGGTTCTGCTGCACTGCTTCGATTTCAATTTCATTAAGAAGGTGGACGAGGCGCTCATAGACCATCTCGAAACCGACTAAGTAGTTCCCTGCGAAACCACCCGATTCGAAGACTTCGAGTTTAGCATTACAGCGGTCCTGAAGAGCGCGGCTGATTCCGACGAGGTCGGTTCCAATTGTCGCGGTCACAGAGGATGCGATGATGAATATGTATTGGGGTTTGTTCTGCGTATCAATCTCGAGAACTGCTTTTTCTAGGCGTTCTACATTTCCCATGATGACATCTTTTTCGTCGAGGTGAGTCACGAAGTAGCGTCCTCGGGCTTCGAGTTCGAGACTGGAAATTGGGCCGAGTCCGAAGTGTGTTGTGCCTGCAGGTCCGTATTCAAGAATACAGGCATCTTTAATTGCGAGGAGACCCCAGATTGTTCCCATGCGGTCTGAGGGAGTTGGAAGAAGTTGGGTTAGGGCAGACATTAGACACACTCCTTTAATTGGACTTGTTCCAGTTCCGCTTTTAGCGCATCAGAGGCATCGGCGGAATCGAGGAGTAACTTCAGCAAGCCTTCACAAAGCTGTAGTCCGAATTGCTTCCCAAGTCGGTCGCAGGCAAGGACGATGATCCCTTTTTTTCGCAGGCGTGCAGCAAACTCATGTCCGATATAGAAATCTGGTTTGAGGCAATCGTAGATCGTTTGCAGGGGGGCAATGTTGGCATTTTTACTCAGATATGGGTCAGCGTAAGTCAGTAAGGTTTCGCGTACCTCAGCTTCTTTTGGACCGAGATTTCGAACTTGAACCATCTGGGGAATCATGCCGAGTTTCGCTAAATAGAGGCAGAAGTTGAGTGGCATAAAGGGGGTGTTTCCATAGATGAAAGTACGTCCCGCAAGCCGCTCTCGAGCCTGCGCTTCCAGCAACTGGAGTCGAGACTTTTTTTTAGCGAGAAATTCAGAGACCAGGGACTCTGCTGCCTGCTCATCGTCTGGGTGGACTAGGGTTGCCAATTCGAGGTAGGCGGCTTCGATTGCCTCGGGATCGAGGAAACGATCGAAATAGACGTAGGGGAAGTCGAAGCGCTCTTCCATCCGTTTCGCAAGAGCGAGACCCGTGGCATCAACGACGAGATTTAGTGCAGCTTCGGAGGCTCGTTTAAGCTCATTTAGTGGCGCTTCGGAGGGGAGGACGAGACGGACTCGAATACCAGCGTGTTTGAGGAAGGCTGCGAGCTCCGATGCCTCGAAGTCACCATGGCGGTGCCCGATGAGATTGACGGACATACTTTCGATCTCTTCAGGCTCTTCCATCAGATGACAGAGGGACTCGAGACTACGCTCGAGGCCAGGCTGGTGGTTTTCGCATTTGAAGTGTTCGGTGTGAATCAGGGGGAGTTTGATCTCGAGTTCGGCTTCGAGGCCTGCGAGGATGCTCTCGAGGTCGTCCCCAATTAATTCAACCACACAGGTGCTAATGACGAAGACGACGGGATAGTTGCCGAGGGCCTTTAATTCATGGAGGGCCGCCGAGAGCTTATCACGGCAACCGAAACTGACATCTTTTTCGTCGAGGACGAGGGAGAAACAGCGCTCATCGACGTGATTACGATGACCGAAACCATGTAGCATAGATTTACTGTAAAAGGTACATTCGTCCGTGCCGACGACGAGGAAGGCCGCGTCAGGAATCTGACGGAGGGCGAGGAGAGCTCCGAAGAGTGGGCAGTGACTTCCTGGAAAATTGGCGGCCGAGAGGGCGGGCACATCTTCGATGCGAGTTACCTGAGAGAGTTTTTTTGCGCGTTGTAAATACGGATTATTGTACAAAAGTAGATTTCCTTTCAAGATTAGCGGCCACGACGAAGCGCAGAGGCAAGTCCCTGACGGCGGCTGGTGGGTTTATCGCTGGCAGCACTCTTTTCTTCGGGTACTTCTTGGGCGAGGATCTTTTTCGCAAGCTCAAGATAGACCTCGCGCATCTTCGAATCACCTTCGTTGAAAGCTTCGAAAACAGTCATTCCTCCGTGTTCAGCGGTTTGAATCTCACCACAGCGTGGGATCACCTGGATGATCTCTGTGCCGATTTCGGGGAGAGCCTGACGAACGATTGTTTCTTCATTTTCAATATTTTTTGAATTGAGAATTAGACCAGAGAGTCGGGCATAACCACGGTCTTTAAAGTTATCGATAGCCTTTGAAATGTTACAGGCGGCATAGAGGCTCATCATCTCCCCGGAGGAAACGATGTAGACTTCTCTGGCATAGCCACCACGGATCGGCATCGCAAAACCACCACAGACAACGTCGCCTAGGACGTCGTAGAGGATGATGTCGGGCTTGTAGGTCTCGTAGGCTTTTAGCTCTTCGAGTTTCTCAAAGGCAGAGATGATGCCGCGGCCCGCGCATCCGACGCCAGGTGCAGGTCCACCGGCTTCGCAGCAGAGGACGGAGGTATTGCTCTCGAAGATGATATCTTCGAGTTTTAGTTCAGCGCCCTTGGCGATGATCTGGTCGAGGACGGTCGGAATTCTCGCCCCGCCCATGAGGTTTTTTGTGGAATCCGCTTTTGGGTCACAGCCGATTTGTAGGACTCGTTGACCGAGACTTGCGAGGGCGGCGCTGAGGTTGGAGGTCGTCGTCGACTTGCCGATTCCGCCCTTTCCATAGATCGCTATTTTTCTCATTACATACCACCTTAGTTTCAAAATTTAGTGCCCTAGCTCGAAAATATTATGCTGGGCTAGGTAAGTTAGTTGCATCTTATCTACTAAGAGAATAGCAAGTTGTGGAGCGGATTTGTTTTAGTCTGTTTCCTTCCAGTTTTAAAATATTTAGGTTTTTGCTCTTTCGAAAAAGATGGATTTTTAATTACAATAGGGAGAAACTTAGCCCGCCCCCTCTTCGCATGAGGGTGGAACGAAATGGGTTTGCGAAAGGAATACAGTATGTCAACATCTTCGCTCAATACACCTCAAGCGTTTCGAGCAGAGGCCGAGACTGAATTGGTTTGCGATGAACGCCTCTACCAATTTAATAAGATTTGTCGAGCGACTCTTTCGGGACAGGCTGCACTAGCTCAGCTCTTGATGAAGAATCAGGCGATGTTTATCGCGGAGCGAAATGATGTCCGGCTTTATCGCGTCTTCCTCAATGCGATGAATCAGGCGCACTACCATCTCTTCCTCCACGAGTTCGATATTTCACTGCACGAACTCTGTTATAAGCATGGCCTCGTCTTCCACGAAGTCGAGACTTGGGAGGATTTCCTGAGGGCCGGGCGTGAGATCCTCGATGGGTATGCAAAGGCGGCCATCGCGATGCGTGAGGGGGATAATACCGGGATTCCTCGTGTGATCCAATACATTCGTAGCCACCTCGATGGCGATCTCTCACTCGAGGTGCTCGCCGATCAGGTCTATCTCAATAAATCCTATTTTTGTACGCTATTTCGTGAGGTGACGGGAAAGAATGTCACGCACTTCATCCGCGCCGAGCGCATGCGTCAGGCCGACCTCCTCCTCGTCGGTACGGATTATTCCGTGGAGGAGATCGCGAAACGCTGTGGGTATAACTCTTCTGCTTATTTTGCGACAGTTTTTAAACGTTATTATAATATGCAACCTTCTGAGTACCGATTAAGACATCGGGAGATGATTGCTGAGAGTGTTGAGGGTGGAGCAAATGAATGCAGTTATGAGACGTGATGACGAAAAGAGGGGACGGATGCTCATCCGTCTCCTCTTTTCATCTATCTGAAATGATTCTCCGAGCTTAGCGGAGGGCAGCGAGGAGGGCTTTAAGATAATCCCAGAGCTTGGCTGCAGAGGAGATGGAGAGGTGCTCAGCTGGTGTGTGGACGTCGTAGAGATTGGGACCAAATGAGATCATGTCAACATCCGGCATCACTTCTTTTAATAGGCCACATTCGAGACCTGCGTGGACGGCTGTGACCTCAGGATCTTGGCCAGTTACTTCTTTCCATACACGAAGACAGGTGTCTCGCAGGGGGGAGTGCTCCTCGTATTCCCAGGCGGGATAGCCGTCTGAGGCAATATAGCGAGCTCCAAAGGTGTGAGCGAGGATTTCGAGTTCCTCTTCGATGGCACGCCGCCGGCTGTAGACTGAAGAACGGATTGAGCTAATAAAGTGAAAATGGAGGTCTTCACCTTCGCCAAAGATGGCGGCGTTGAGACTGCTCTCGACGAGACCCTCGATGCTGTGACTCATCGACTTTACACCGTGAGGGACGACGCAGAGAAAGTCGATGATCCGGGCACTATCCTCAATGTTGTAGGCGCTGAGAAGTTCGTCGTCACCGAAATGAATCGTCATATCGGGGTCGCTGTGCTGATATTCGCGTTTAATCGTTTCGGAGAGTTCAATCAACTTTTGGAGTAGGGCGGGATTCGAGGGGGCGATGACGCTTGCGCGGGCGGCACTCGGAATTGCGTTATGCTTACTCCCCCCATTAAACTCAGCGAGACGAAGTTCTGGAAAAGCGGTTTTCGCTGCTTGGAGGATTCGAGCCAGGACCTTAATCGCATTGGCTCGTCCGAGGCCGATCTGCATGCCAGAATGGCCACCAGTGAGGCCAGATACTTCGATTGTCAGCATTCTCGTTTCGATCCCGAGAGGCTCAGCGCTATAGGGAAATTCAATCTCAACTTCAATTCCACCCGCACAGCTACTCAGGAAGATGCCCTCCTCTTCCGAATCGATATTGAGCAGACGCTTGCCCTGGACCTGGCCTGGTTTTATTGCCATTGCACCATCCATTCCGACTTCTTCGTTCGTTGTAATCAGAACTTCAAGAGCTGGGTGAGGGAGGTCGGAGTCTAGGACTGCAAGTCCATAGGCGACTGCAATACCATCATCACCGCCAAGCGTCGTTCCATTTGCACGCAGCATATCACCATCAACATACATTTCGATCGGATCTGTTAAAAAGTCGTGCTTAGAATCAGTGGTTTTCTCACAGACCATGTCCATGTGCCCCTGGATAATCACTCCAGGTGCTGACTCGTAGCCTGGGCTAGCGGGCTTGCGAATGATGACATTCATCGCATCATCTTGCTCTACTTCGAGACCACGCTCTTTTGCAAAACTGACAAGCCAATCGCTGACCTGGCGCTCATTACCTGAACCTCGGGGGATCTGATTCAATTGATAAAATTTTTCGAAGACCTCTCTCGGTTCGAGTTCGTAAATTTTTGTCACGGGCGTCACCTCGTTTCTACATAGTCTTCCTATTCTAAAGGATTTTCGATACTTTAGCTGAATTGGTCTTTAGCTCTTTTAGCTTGAGAAGAGAACCATCTAACATCAATTGTTTTATTGCTGTTTAATGGACGACAAATGGTGAAGTGTTGAGAAAAACCTGGAAATCAGCTGATCGTTTTGATATAATTGCACAAAGAACTTAATGTAGCCATGATCCGCATCGGGCGGTTTGGTTTTAGGAGGAGGCATATATGCATATCCGTAAACAGGCACTCGCATTTGGAATTTCCGCAGCGATGCTAGGACTCGTATTCGCGCCACAGGTTCAGCGCATTCAGGCAGAGGATTCTGTCGAGGCGATTATCGCTGAAGCTGAGCAGATGAGCACCGAAGAATTGTATAAGAAAGCAATTGAGGAATCGCGCGGCCAGATTATGTATGGCGTCGGCAATTCGAGCCGCGGTGCGACCGCTGCCAGCAAGTTCATTGAGACGCTTCAGGCGATTGACCCGAGCTACGATGGCTCGATTGAATGGTCCCAGCCGAAGAATAATTCGATCTTTAAGATCATTGAAGCGGACGTCCAGTCGAATAATCACATTAACTCGATGACGCTGATCCAAGACGGTAATCAGATTCAGTCGAAGATGCTCGACACCGGCTATTTGCTTAACTTCATTCCGAAGGAGTTTAAAGAAGGTGAGGGCGTCCTCGTTGAGGGCAACGACAAGCCCCTCGCACTCCAGACTTTGGTAAAAGTCTTCATGTTCAATAACCAGGGCGAGAAACAATTTAAAAATTGCTGGGATTTCGTCGCTGAGGGTGAGTCCCCCATGTTTATGGGCGTCGACTCGGAGCCCGTCGGTAAGAATTTCCTCTACATGTTGACGCGCGAGGACTATGCCAAGATGCTTCGCGAAGCTTTCGAACAGCTTCCGGAGGAGAAGCAGGCTTACTTCCAGACCGTGATCGATGAAGTCGAAGCCGATGTCGAAGAACTGGGTCTCGAAGCTGCCGATGCGAAATACGCCCTCGCCTGGATCCGTCTATGGTGTGAGCAGTATAACGAGCAGACGGACGATGGCCCGATCTGTAATAACCTCGTTGATAAGTCCGCGGTCGATGAGTCGGCCCTCATCGTCTATTCGAAGCTTCGCTCCGTTGAAGAGTCGGATAGCGCATCCGTCAATCATGTGACGATCGCTGCATATCAGGATGACTATCAGGGCATCGGTGGATACGCTTATAAGCACTATCTTCAGGTCCTGAAAACATCACCGCTTCCCTGGACGGCCTGCGCATTTATTACCTTCATGACGACGAGTCCCGAAGGATTTGAAGCCTGGGGTAAGGATATGGGTGGCTATAGTGCAAACCCAGCCTGTAATCAGGATCATAGCCAGGACGGTTATGTCGATGGTGAGGATAAGTTCCCAGCGAAGAATGACCGGGGTGGCGACTGGTGGCTTTCACCTGAGAAGGGGAAGATCGTTGTTGAAGACCCAGGCTATTGTGCAGAAGTTTCTGAAGTGATGGCCGAGTGGATCGACGGATACGCTGCCCGTTAAACGTATAGTGATTCGTAATGAGGCGGCCCCTGGCCGCCTTTTTTATCTAGAAGAAAGGAGCGCTTATGGCTTCGCGTTCCAATACTGGCGTGCTTGGACTACAGCGCCGAAATAGCCTTAAAAACTACTTCCGAAAACCAGAAAACATTCTTCTCGTCGTCCTCGGAATCCTTCTCACTCTCGCGACGATCGTACCGATCGTTTCGATCATTGCGGACACCATTTCCGTCCACCCTGGCTCGATCGATGCGCGAAAGGCGAAGGGAGCGACCTGGACCTTCTTTAACTGGAAAGACCTCTTCCGCGGTAATCTCCGATATAAGAATTTCTGGATTCCTTTTCGAAATACGATGTCTCTGGCCGTTGCAACCTGCGTCGTTGCCCTCAGCTATGGTGGGGTCTTCGCCTATCTGATCACGCGCAGTAATATGGCCATTAAAAAGTATCTTAGTGCCATCTTCGTCTTCCCCTACATCATGCCGCAGTGGACCCTCGCAGTCGTTTGGCAGAACCTCTTTAATAGCCGCCAAGTCACGGGCGGTAGTGATGGACTTCTTGCGACTCTATTGGGAATCTACTTGCCTGAGTGGTGGTGTAAAGGCCTCTTCCCGAGCGCCCTCGTCCTCGGATTTCACTATGCGGCCTTCGCCTACATTCTGATTGGTGGCATCTTTAAGAACATGGACGCTAACCTCGAGGAGGCGGCGTCAATACTCAACGCCTCGAAGTCGAAGATATTCTTCCGAATTACTCTCCCGCTCGTTAAGCCGGCGATGATCTCGACGATTCTCCTCGTCTTTAGCAGTGCGATGGGAAGCTACCCCGTGCCGCATTATCTCGGTTACACGACGCTCAGTACGAAATATGTCGGTATGAGTGTTAACCGGGCTGGTCAGGCAAGTATCCTCGCCGTTATTATGATGCTCTGTGGCGTTCTCATCCTCCTCGTCAATCAGCGCAGCATGTCAGGCCGTAAGAACTATACGACGGTAACCGGGAAGTCGGGCCAGTCGAGTCTCGTCAACCTCGGTCGTTTGGGGCGTCACGTGATTGCGGCGATCTTC
Source organism: Eubacteriales bacterium (assembly GCA_030537565.1). GTDB lineage: Bacteria > Bacillota > Clostridia > Saccharofermentanales > Fastidiosipilaceae > JAUNVS01. The sequence continues at coordinate 12,016 of JAUNVS010000029.1, forward strand.
GTCGTCCTCACCTTTGTGACGAGCATCTTCCCCATCCTCTCATTTACGGTCGAGACCTTCTTGCCGAACCCGGGTGATTATAGCTTCTTAAGTACGGGCAACTTTTCAAACCTGACGACGAAGTGGTGGGTAACCAATGAGAACCTCAGTGAGAATGGCATGTATGGCCAACTGGGTATCCTTTATAACTCAACGATATGGAATGCCTTCAAAGGGACGGTCTTCGTCTCTCTGGTGGCAGCACTGCTCGCAGGGACGATCGGCCTTCTCGTTGGCTATGCGGTCAGTAAGAAGCGTCGCAGTCGTTTTGCCGCTTACGTGAATAGCATCGCTTTTTTACCTTATTTAATGCCCGCGCTGGCTGTTGGCGTTTCCTTCTTTGTCATCGGCAATCAATTGGGGATCTACAATACCTATTTGCTCGTGATTATCGCAGGAACGATTAAATACATTCCCTTCGCAAGCCGTAGCTCGCTTAACTCGATGATGCAGATCTCTGCTGAAATTGAGGAAGCGGCAGTGATTCAGGGCATTCCCTGGCGCAAGCGGATGCTGCGGATTTTGATTCCCATTCAAAAGGCGGCGATCCTGAGCGGATTTTTGTTGCCGTTTATGACCGCGATCCGCGAACTGACGCTATTTATGCTGCTCTGTACACAGAATAAGTTGCTGACCACATTGCTCGACTACTTTGATGAAATGGGACTCTATGCCTTTTCGAGTGGCATCAACCTCATCCTCATCGTATTTATCATCATTTGTAACAGTGTCGTGAACCGCCTCACAGGGGCCAGTCTCGATAACGGTATTGGAGGAAACTGAGATGCCAAAAATTGTCCTAGAAAATATCAATAAGCACTGGGGAAATTTCTATGCCGTGGACCATCTCGATCTTGAAATCGAAGATCGAGCATTTGTAACTTTGCTCGGTCCTTCGGGCTGCGGGAAGACGACGACACTGCGCATGATTGCTGGGCTTGAGACTCCGAGTAGTGGACGAATCTTCTTCGATGATGTCTGTGTCTTCGATGCCGAGAATGGGATTAATCTGGCCGCTAATAAGCGGAAAGTCGGCTTTCTTTTCCAGAACTATGCGCTTTGGCCTAATATGACAGTTTATCAGAATATTGCTTTTGGTCTTCAGAACCTCCATGAGGAGCTCCCGAGTTACGCACATGATCTACGTGAATTAGAGGCCGATCTGCGTTCTTATGAGGATTACGAGCAACTAAATCTCATGCTTCGATCGATTGCGACGAAGGAAGATCGTCGGCGGGCAACGATTCGCCTGATTGACTATTTTCACATTACTGAGTCGATGGCTCAGGTCTGGATTAAGCGTGGGCCGATCGATGCGGCGACGGCGAAGTGCGAGGCTGAGAGGCTGAGGCAGGACGCTGAGAAACTTCGCAGTAGCTATCGAGCGAAGGCTCAGGAAATCGGAGAGGACTATGAGCTGCGAAGTCATGGCCAAGCGATTTGTACGCTTCGGAAGATGACGAAAGAAGAGATTGACCTTCGTGTTCGAGAAGTGGCCCGCATCGTGAAAATCTCGGAATTTATGGATCGCTATCCCGCGGAGCTCTCGGGGGGGCAGCAGCAGCGTGTCGCCATCGCTCGGACTCTCGCCCCGAAGCCACGCATCCTCTTCATGGACGAACCGCTCTCAAACCTCGACGCGAAGCTTCGGCTTGAGATGCGTTCGGAGTTACAGCGACTCCATCTCGAGACGAAGAGTACAATTATTTACGTCACACATGACCAGTTGGAAGCGATGACGTTGGCGACGCGGATCTGCCTGATGGAAAACGGTTTGCTTCAACAGTACGAGGCACCGATGCCGCTCTACGAGAGACCTCGAAATCTCTTCGTTGCTGATTTCGTAGGCAGCCCATCGATAAATTTCATCGAGGCGCGAGGCGAAGAGGACGTTCAGGGATATCATTTAACCTGTTTCGAAACATTACGCGTTGATTTCCAAGCAAGTGATGGGCGTCGCTACGCAGACGCTCTCAGCGAGGTCGAGCGCTTCCACAAAGAAGACGCGAAGCGACTCTACGAGGTCGAGAAAGGTAACAAAGACCGTCCCTTTAACTATCCAATTGCCTATGTCGATGTGAAGGAGAAGCTCGAGCTTGAGCGGAGTTTGGATGATCGTGATTTTGTCCTCGGAATCCGTCCTGAAAATCTACATATCCGTTCTCTCGCAGACGGAGAGTCCGTCGCTGAGGGAGAAGTGGAGGTGGAAGTCTATAGTGTAATGCCGACGGGCATGGAGACGACGTTGCGACTTCGCTATGGGAATTACCTCCTCACCGCGGTGATCTTCGGTGGCATCGTCTATCCAATCGGTAGCCATCTGGCGCTTTCGTTTAAGCCGGGAACAGCACTGCTCTTCCATCGATTGAGCGGTCGACGGATTGCAGATGGTGACCTCCGGATTTGTGAGTGATGACGCCACAGCGAGTCCGCTTAGACTGAAGCCCTCAGTCGATTGGCTGAGGGCTTCAGCTTATTTATTGAAGTGTGATGAATAACGGCGGATATGACGCAGCTGAGGCGCATGGATGAGACTGTCCGCTACTGAATTCTTCAGGGCGATGAGATTTTCGATGATCTCCTCATCATCATCTGGGATATTTTCCTCATTTAGAGCGTTAATGATGACGCCAGCCAAGCCCTCACTGAGAAAATCGCAGAGAAATTCACGGTAACTGCTTGTGATTTCGATGTCGAGCTGAGCTTCCTTTTGGTAGACGAGCTTATGGAGCAGTTTTTTTAAATCTCGGAAGAGGTGCCGCTTGAGCTCATCGCGCCCGATGCTCTCGAAGGCAGCGTTTAACATATCAACGTTGGCACGCATGTAATGGATGACATGGAGTGTTGCTGAATAGTAGTCGTCACTTAGATGATACCGACGGATAATATCAACTGTCTCCTGATCAAGCATCCAAATGAGAAGATCCTTAAGACTAGCGAAGTGATAATAAAAGGTCTTACGATTAATCTGACAGGTCGCTGCGAGCTCGCTAATCGAGATCTTATGAAAGGGTTTCTCCGCCATCAACTGCTTCAGACCGGCGGCCATGGCTGATTTAGTTAGATAATTTGACTCAGAGTGTTTCATAAATAAATCCTAAGCAAAGCGTCCGCGGACAGCATGCGGAGGCTGATGATCAACTCAGCTTGAGACTTGCTTATGTGGGTCAAGCTTGAAAAATTTCCAGTAGGTTAATGGGTTCATTATATAGCTAAATCTCCAGATTTCTATACTGAAATTCTTCGGCAATCTATCATTAGAGGGAAATCTGAAAAAACAACGGCGCTTTTTGACTTTTTTACTTAGTGTATTCCACAAGAGATCCGTCTTTGTCCGAGGTCAGAAAGTTTAGCCCGTGATGCGTATGAGTCATGCACGTGAGATGAGGTGTTGCGCTAATATGAGGATATAGGATGCTGCGTTCCTCGTTTCTCGTGATCCGCTTTGGATTTGCAGCTTGGGCGCTGGGGGAGATGGTTTAACGATGCGTGTTTCAGATGAATTAAGATCGTGGGCAGAACTAGGCCATCGCCGATGGCATATGCCTGGACATAAGGGCCGGCCAGCGATTGCTGGATCGTATTTACCGTGGGCCTATGACACGACCGAGCTGCGGCGGAGCGATGACCTCCATCATCCGACAGGGGTTCTCGCAGAGATGCTTGAGCGAGGCCATGCACTTTTTGGTGGTGAAGGGATCTATGCCCTCACGGGTGGTAGTACAGAGGGGATCTTGATGGCGATTTATGCCACTGTCGAACGGGGCGCAGATGTTCTCGTCGCCCGCCAATCCCATCGTGCAGTATGGCATGGGCTCGAGTTGGTTTCTGCAAAGATCCATACGATTCCCAGTCGATATCATCGCCAGGTGCCACTACCGCCCTCTCTCGCGGAGATTCAAGAGGCGTATCGTCCCGAAATTCGTTATGCGATCTTGACCTCGCCGACCTATGAGGGACTGCAGGCTTGTGACCTCGCAGCCAGCATCGAGTTCTTGCACGAGCGGGACGTGCTCGTTATCGTCGATGCTGCGCATGGTGCCCAGTTTGGGCACGGGCCGTGGCCAGTTTCTGCAATTCAAGCGGCTGCGGATATTTCGGTGATGAGTCTTCATAAAACGCTGCCAGCTCCGACCTCGACGGCCATTCTCGTCTATCAGGGCGAGCGACTTGATCGTGATGCGCTCGCGCGGGCCTTTGATTTGTTTGCGACTTCGAGTCCATCTTATTGGCTGCTGGCGGGCATCGACGAGTGTTTCGAGTTCTTGGTGGAGGCTGATTTCGAGGCGTATTATCAGCGTTGTCAGCAACTGAGGGTGGCCCTCGCAGAGCATGGTCCGCTTTATGAGGCACCTGTTGAGTACTGCCAAGATGTGAGTAAGTTCTTGCTCCGATGTGATGATGCGCAGGGTCTCGATGAGTCGCTTTACCAATTGGGCTTTGAATCGGAGTACGCACGTTCTGGCATGGTGCTTCTTATGGAGGGGCCACTTAGTGATGAGGTGGATTTGAGTAAACTCCCGACTTGGGAGGATGCTACGGAGGGAGATCGATTCGAGTTTGGAACAAGTGAAGACTGGCCTCCTTTCGTGATTCAGATTCCTCGTCGCTGCGTTTATGTACCAAGTCAGGAGGCGATCAATGAAGTGGCTGCCCGTGAACTCTGGCTCTACCCACCAGGTATTCCTCTCGTCCTACCTGGTGAACGCTACCGCGCTTCAGTGATTGAGAAACTTAATGGCGCTCGGGATCTTCGTGGCGATTACCTCTTGGAGGCCGACGACCTCTATGTGCCCATTGTCCGTCAGTCCTAAGCGCCAGACTCTGCACATATTTCTGGAATGGAGGAGAATATGAGTCAAGATGATTTGAAAAACGAGCAAAAAGAATCGTTGAAGCAGATGTCGCCCTGGGGTATTGGGCCGATTCTTATTGCACTTTTGCTCGTATCGACGGTACTTGGGCTGATTTTCAGTACTCATTCTGCCTTAGTGGCAGGACGTGTGGAACTTGCTTGGCCGCGAATTTTGGCCAGGACCCTAAGTATCGTGTTGATCCTCTACGCTCTTGTCCTCTGGACTATGGGTGCCTTTGGTGCACGAATTAATGCAAAGGCAAAGGCTGGTGAGTTGGTGACGACTGGTGCTTACGCATGGGTTCGGCACCCAATCTACTCGGCTTTTTTCCTGGTGAGTGCCGCCGTGTTAATTTGGCCGCTTAACTTGTACTTGCTTCTATTAATCCTATTTAACTGGGCATTCATGAGTCTCATTCTTAAGTTTACGGAAGAAAGCACGCTTCGGAGGCTATTTCCTGAGACTTACCCCGATTACTGCAAGAGAACCAATCGCCTTTTAGCGATGCCACCCCGGAGACAGTGAGAAAAAATGAAGCTGCTGGAATTATTTGGCATGAAGGCTTTAAAATTGACAAAGTGCTCAGAACTGCAAAAAAATCTTGACGGTAGCGGTAGCCAATCTCTAAAATCGAAGGGAACGTGATGGGAGGGAGGAACTCATTATGAAGAGAATTCATAGCTTGAACACACGTGATCTGCGTCAGAGTGCCAAGACGGGTGGTTGTGGCGAATGCCAGACTTCTTGTCAGTCCGCCTGCAAGACTTCGTGCGGGGTTGCGAATCAGCCCTGTGAAAAAGAAGCGAAGCGGGCCTAAAATAGGCTTCCGACACATTGAAGTTGCGGTCGAGCTTTGGCAGATGCGAAGCGACACCGCTCTTTTTTATCTTTAGAGAGGAGCATTCTTAATCTAGATGCACGCATATCAATTGCACGGCTACAATGTCATCGTCGATGAACAGAGTGGCTCGGTGCACCAGGTCGATGACCTGGCTTATTTTCTAATCAATCGCTATCAGAACACGAGTCGTCCAGAATTACTTCGAGCCGCTCGTTTTGCTTTTCCTAACGAGGCGCTGAGCGAAATCGAAGACTGTATCGATGACATCGAGTCGCTCGAAAAGGCTGGGAAACTTTTCTCCAATGATGCCTATGACATCGAGTTGGCGAGGAAGATCAGTCGTAAGAAACCAGTAGTAAAGGCTCTTTGTCTTCATGTTGCGCATACTTGCAATTTAAATTGTTCGTACTGTTTTGCGGCACAGGGAAAGTATCATGGTGATCGTGGACTGATGAAGTTTGAGGTTGCGAAACGCTCCATTGATTTCTTGATTGAGAACTCGGGGAGTCGGAGAAATTTGGAAGTTGACTTTTTCGGGGGAGAGCCTCTGATGAATTGGCAGCTCGTCAAAGATACGGTTGCTTACGCTCGCTCGATCGAAAAGGCCCACAATAAGAATTTCCGTTTCACTCTTACGACGAATGGGATCGGGATTAACGATGAGGTGATTGAGTTCGCTAATCGCGAGATGCATAACGTCGTTCTAAGTTTGGATGGACGTGCCTGTGTTCACGATAATCTACGTAAGGATTATTCAGGGCGAGGGTCCTACGATCGGATTGTGCCGAAGTTTCAGGAGCTTGTTCGTCGCCGCGGAGGTAAGAACTATTACATCCGTGGGACATACACTCATTTCAACGTCGATTTCATGAATGATATTCGGCACATGCTCGACCTCGGTTTCCGTGAACTTAGCCTAGAACCAGTTGTCTGTGATCCGAGTGACCCATATGCTCTGACCGAAGAAGACTTGCCGATCCTTTTTCGACAATACGAAGAGCTAGCTCAGTGTTACCTCGATTATTTTGATAAGGGTGATCCCTTCAGTTTTTATCACTATAATCTCGATCTTCACTGTGGTCCCTGTATCTACAAGCGTATTGCGGGCTGTGGTTCAGGCTGTGAATACTTCGCAGTTACACCTTGGGGGGAACTCTATCCCTGCCATCAGTTTGTCGGCGAAGGTGTTTACTCGATGGGCGATATTTGGAGCGGTGTCAAGAATCACGCCGCCCAAGCTGAGTTCCAGAGTTGTAATGTCTACTCCCATGAGGAGTGTGCGGACTGCTGGGCGCGACTCTATTGTTCGGGGGGCTGTGCGGCGAATGCCTACCATGCTTCAGGAAAAATTAACGGGATCTACGCTTATGGCTGCGAACTCTTTAAGAAACGAATGGAGTGCGCACTGATGATTCAGGTTGCACTTGAGGAACGTCGCCAACAGGCTCTCGAGGTGGCTCCAACCTTTGCATTAAAGGTCCCGGCTACAGTTTGCACAGGCTGCGACTATTAGCATTTATTGATATCTACTCTGAGTAAAGTCCTACCTACACGATGTGGGTGGGACTTTTTTTATATGAAAAGATTAAAGGAGACAGCTACTTGCCGTTGAGCAATATAGATGAGACGAAAGAACTTGGAATGCATCGCGGTGATACTCGGCTCAAGTAGATCTGTGCACGAGGTGGGGGCTTCTCTTATGATTTCCATATCAAGGAGGAGGTCGATCTACAAAGAAAATAGAGAAAGAATCAGGCATCCAAGTAAAAGTTAGTGAGTATGATTTATTCTAGATTAATGTATTATTTATGCGTTAAACCGGGATTGGATATGTTGTGATTTTGTGTAGTAAAACTCCCAAATAGATGTGGAAAGCTAGGTTAAAATGTTCACCGAAACCATCGTACAGACTGGATATCTCAGGATGTAAATTTGTCGGCGAATGAGGTTTTAGCTGTCCAGAGATTTGTCTAATCACTGCTTGTCTTCGTGGTGGAAAATCAGAGTATTAGTGGTATTTTTAGAATCTTAAGAGTGGAGAAAAAGAGCATCTTGTGCCACTGAAAAATAGTCGATCCAAAATATAATTTAATGTTGACAGATGTTTTTTTTTTTTTACAATGTTTGCGCTCAAATGGACCTTGCGAGTAATTAGCCTACTCAAAAGATTTGCTTGAGTGGCAGGGTAAAACTCATGTCTTAAAGAATGAATAAATATCGAGAATGGTGGCGGTAAAGCTGTTCGGTCGCTGACACAAAAGGTGGCAGCAAGTTAAGGAGAGAACAAATGGAGATAAAGAGAAGAATGAGAAAAGCGAGGCGACTCATAGCGCTCTTGCTTCCAGTGTTCATGATCCTAGGATCTTGGATGCAGACGGTAGGTGCCAGTGAGGCGGGAGGCGCCAATGGCCTTTTGTACACATTCAAGTTGAATATAGCACCTATTATGGACGACTTTGATACGTTGCTGGTTCATGTTCGAGATGATACTGTTCATGAGACCATTACGTTGACACGAGAACAGCCAGTTGCAACTAGGCGCTGTCTTCACGTACCAGCAATCAGCTATGATAATCCAGAGGTTCTCGATGATGTGACAGTGTATTTTGTTGGTGACTCACAAGGGCAGGAGTTACGCTTTAATGTCAGTCGTATAGCGAATGCGGCTCCGAGATTACAATGGTTTACGAACACACCATCGGATTACAAAGAAAAATACATATCTTTCGAATATAGGCATTTTATTCAAACGCAAACCGGATATTTTGAGCCGAATATGGAGAAGACGGTTACTATTCTCCCAGAAGGGGGATATTATCTGCCCGAGGAATATTATTCTGGTTTTGAACCTGGTAAAGATAAGCAAAACACAGTTAATAGAGAATATTTTAATATTAGCGAGCCAGATCAATTTGATGCCGTATCGGTTGGATTTAAAACGACAGGACCGACTAAAGAGACGTTGGACGGCGATAAGATTAAAATAATTGGAGACAAGTGGTACTTCTATGACATTACAGGGAGTTCCAGACGAGAAGGTTTCCAATTCAATCTACGCGAAATTCAAAAAGTAGCCTTTAATTCTGGAGCGGGTAAATTCGGTGAAGCAGGGCCGAATGCCATTACGCCGGAATATGAAATCGGTCATAGTGAAACCTTGAGCAAGAGAGGTATTTCCGCTCCATCTGATATCAAAGCTCCAGAAGGTAAGAAGCTGATTGGTTGGAAGGCCGATAACAAGGGTGAGGTAATTAGTCCAGAAGATCTCCTGACACTCCCGATTACCGCAAGCACCGTCTTCTATGCCGTCTATGACAAGGATGATTCGCAGTTCATTAACATCACGGCGAATACTAATGACCCAGCCAACAGTGTAGTACTTGCAGAAGAGAATCCCATTGAAGTTGCAGTTAAATCTACCTGGGCAGACATTAAGTCGGTTAAGACTGCAAGCGGCAAGACGATTACTGATCTCGTGACGCCGAATCCTGGTTATGCCATCTATCAGTGGCTGAGAGAAGAAGCGCCCGGAACCTTTGTGCCCTTGACAGATGCGACTGTCTTCGAGGATAGCGCAGATGTTATAGCAGATGTTAAGAAGGTCGTACTCGATGAAGAACCGACGAAGCCAGAAGACAAGGAAGCTTATGTCAAGGTGAGCTTCAAGTCAGATGCAGCCGAAGCCACTGAGAATGGTGGGTACTTCGGAACTGCAGAAGAAAAACACGAAGAGATTAATAAGTGGGTGTTGAAGAACTCACCACGCAGTGTGCTAGCACAGCCAACGCCTGTTGCTAATGTTGGCTTCACGTTTAATGCCTGGGATCCGGCGGAATATCCAACGACTGAGTTCACGACAGATGAGACGTACACAGCGACGTGGACAAAGCTCGCTGACATCATCGGACCTGTGGATCCCACGGATCCAAAGAAACCTGAGAAGCCAGAGGGCTATGTAACCGTCAGCTTCCTCAAGGGCGCTAACGGTACGCTTAGCACCATAGAGAAGACAGGCCTCGCTACGGTTGAGTACTATGTCAACCCAACGGCTAAGAAGACCATGGCGGATGTCGCAGCTCCGACCATCGTTCCAGAAACGGGTTACAGTGTTGCTGCGCCAGCCTGGAAGGATGCTGCAGAAGCCGCACTCGATACGGCAACCGCCATCGATAAGGACCTGAGTTACACGGCTCAGTACAAGAAGCTTGCAGACGTGATCGGACCTGTGGATCCGACCGATCCAGAAAAGCCTAAGAAGCCAGAAGGTTATGTAACTGTCAGCTTCCTAAAGGGCGCGAACGGAACACTTAGCACCACAGAGAAGACAGGCCTCGCTACGGTTGAGTATTACGTCAACCCGGAGGCCAAGAAGACCCTGGCCGATGTTG
>JAUNVS010000030.1 GCA_030537565.1 Eubacteriales bacterium
ATGCGTTCGAAAAAATTGCCACATGTGTTAATCAGTACATCGACGAAATCCGCGCGGCCGATACCCAGACGCCAAGCTGATTAATAGGTTTAAAATCTCGGACCAGTTTTCTGGTAAGAGTTTTTAATTAAAACTGGAGAAGACTCGCATCTTTTCCTGTATAGAGAAAGGAGTATGCACATGCATAGCTTGTCTACTCTTATAAGAAACGTAGTACCCTTTGCTCGTAATTCCCAGGGCGGCGTCCACGTAGCTTATAAGAAATCGACTCATGATATGCCTGTCGTCTCAATGCCTGCCCCTAAAAAGGTGATTATTCCTTTACGGCAGCACATTGGTGCCCCCTGCGTCGCCGTCGTCAAAAAAGGCGATTACGTCGCTGTCGGGCAAATGATTGCAGACTGTCAAGGCCTCGGCGCCCCCATTCACTCTTCCGTGTCTGGGAAAGTAAAAAAAATTGCTGATTACCCAACCACTCAGGGTATGCACACGCCTGCCATCGAAATTGAATCCGATGGCTTGATGACCCCGTACGAGGGGCTGACTCCACCCAACCTCGAAGGCCGCGAGAATTTTCTGGCTGCAGTTCGACAATCTGGTCTCGTCGGCTGTGGCGGTGCTGGATTCCCAACCCACGTAAAATTAAACGTTCCAAGTGATAAAGAGATTAAGTATCTCGTTGTCAATGCGGCCGAGTGCGAGCCCTACATCTCCGTCGATAACCGCCAAATGATCGACGGAAGTGAAGATGTTTTCTACGGGCTTGTTAAGGTAGCTAAATTCCTGGAGATCGACACAGTCGTCATCGGAATTGAAGATAACAAGCCCTTAGCCATTGAAACGATGCAAGCAGGCTGCGACAAGTATTCGAAAGATGGACTGAATATTCGTATCCATGCTCTGCCAAGTTGCTACCCCCAGGGCGCTGAAAAGGTCATTATCAACTCGGCCTTAGATCTCGCCATCCCCCCCGGGAAGTTACCAGCAGATGTTGGCTGCGTGGTCATGAACGTCACGTCACTCGCTGTCCTCGGGAAATTTTTCAAAACGGGTATGCCCCTCGTAAGTCGAAACCTTACAGTGGACGGTTCTGCAATTTGCAATCCTAAGAATGTCTGCGCTCCGCTTGGTGTCTCTCTAAAAGAAATTATCGATTTCTGTGGAGGCTTTAAAGAAGAACCGAAGAAGATCCTAATGGGTGGTCCAATGATGGGAATTGCATTGGACAACATCGATCAGCCTGTTCTTAAGTACAACAACGCCCTCCTCTGCTTCAGTGAAGAAGATCGCAACGAGAATTTCGGCGATGAGTACCCCTGTATTCGTTGCGGTCGTTGCGTAACAGTCTGCCCCATGAAGCTCATGCCTACTTCCATCAAGCGCTTTGCCAGTGTGGAAAACACGGATCAACTTAAGATCTCTGGAGTTATGGTCTGCATGGAGTGTGGATCCTGTGCCTACGCCTGTCCCTCAAACATTCCCCTCGTCCAATACATGCGTTTGGGCAAAAGCATCTTGAGAAAGGAGGCCGCTAAAAAATGAGTTCTGACAACGATATGAAGATGGAATTAGATAAGAAGTCAAACGAGGCAACAACAGCCAGCGTTGAAAAAGGGTTTTCTGACTAAAAAATGTAATCTAAGCTAAGCCCTGCTAGCAAATCGGCCCCCAATCCAGAAGAAAAGCCAGCAGCAAAAAAAGAAGCGAGTCCAGCAATTGTAGAAAAGGATGAGCGCCTCTACCTGAGTGCCTCCCCTCATGCGCACAGTCACTTTGCAACACCTCGAATGATGCAGGACGTGATTATTGCGATGACGCCAGCAATGATCGCCGCCTTCCTCCTCTTTGGCTGGCGCTCGATCCTGGTTACCGCGGTCTCTGTGATCTCCTGTGTCTTCTTCGAATGGCTGGTGCGTCGGATTCTAAAACGTCCATGCAGCTTAAACGACTATTCTGCGGTGGTAACAGGTATTCTCCTCGCATTTAACTTACCGGTGAGCATACCGATCTGGATGATCGTCTTCGGCGCCGCGGTCGCAATCATCGTCGTTAAGCAATTTTTCGGAGGAATTGGTCAAAACTTCGTCAACCCCGCCCTCATGGGTCGTATCGTCCTCCTATCCTCCTTCCCAACCCAGATGGCAACCTGGACTGAGTCGGGTCTCTGGCAGCATCTTAATCCTGCCAATCCGAATCTCACTCGCCTGCAGAGTTTCATGGGCGTCGATGCCGTCACCGTGGCTTCTCCCCTCCACGAGCTAGCAAATTACCAGGGCTCTGAGTCACTCAGTGAACTCCCCTCGCTGCTGGACATGTTTCTAGGGCGACGTGCTGGATCGATCGGTGAAACCTGCATCTTCGCACTCATTATCGGTTTGATTTATCTCCTCTATCGTCGAGTCATCGAAGCGACGATCCCCGTTTACTACATCGGCACGGTCGCCATCTTCATGCTCCTCATCGGCAAGTTCGATCTGACCTACCTCGCTTACCAGCTTTTGGCGGGTGGTCTCTTCCTCGGTGCGATCTTTATGGCGACTGACTACTCTACCTGTCCTCTCCATCGAAAGGGAAAGATCATCTATGCCATCGGCTGCGGTCTCTTGACGAGTCTAATCCGTGTCTACGGTTCCCTCCCCGAAGGAACTTCGTTCGCCATTATTCTTATGAATCTCCTCGTCCCTCTAATCGAGCGCTACACGATTCCGAAGCCCTTTGGTACACCGAAGGTCTCACGTCTTGCCAAGCTTAAGCAGATGAAGAAAAAGGAGGCCTAAGATGAGTGCTGCAAAACTAAAATCTTATCTTTATCCATCTGCGATTCTCCTATCCATCTGCTTAATCACCTCTGCTCTACTGGCCTATACCAACCAGATCACAGCGCCGATTATCGAAAAGATGGCTCTCGAAAAAGAGAACGAAGCACGTCTTCAGGTCGTCGATACCGCTAAGACTTTCAGTGAAGCGAAGACTGTCGACCTCGATGATCGGACCTTCACCTATTACGAGGCATACCAGGACGATTCAAGCCCCATGGCCTACATCTTTATCACAGATGGCCCTGGTTACGGCGGTGCAGTAACTGTTATGACGGGCATTACCACGGAAGGAGAACTCACGGGAATCAGCATCCTCGACCTCAGCGAAACCGCAGGTCTAGGCATGAATGCAACTAAGCCAGAGTTCCAAGCTCAGTACAAGACCCTGAGCGCCGCCAGCCCAGTAGAGGTCGTGAAAAACCCACCCAACGGCAACCAGATTCAAGCCTTAACAGGTGCTACCGTCACCAGTCGAGCGGTTACAACAGCTGTTAATACAGCCATCACATTATTTGACATGGTAAAGGAGGGTTAAGATGAGCAAAGACAGTAAAATGAACATTTTGACGCGTGGTCTCGTCATCGAAAACCCCGTCTTGCGCTTGGCCCTCGGAACCTGTCCGACCCTAGCGATTTCAACCTCACTACAAAGCGCCCTAGGGATGGGGCTTGCAGCCACCCTCGTCCTGATCTGCTCGAATATGGTTATTTCCTCATTGCGAAAAGTAATCCCAGACCAGGTTCGTATTCCAGCCTTTATCACGATCATTGCCTCCTTCGTTACCATTATCCAGATGTTGATCAAAGGCTTCTTGCCTGATATCGATGCTCAGCTCGGCGTCTATTTGCCGCTGATCGTCGTTAACTGCATTATCCTCGGACGTGCCGAAGCCTTTGCTTCCCAAAATCCAGTCCTCTTATCCGCACTAGATGGACTCGGAATGGGTATTGGTTTTACCGTCGCCCTTTCGAGCATGGGCATCATTCGTGAGTTTTTCGGTGCTGGTGCCTTCTTTAATACGAGGATTTGGCCTGAATCAATCCCAGTCATCGTCATTTTCATCCTCCCACCTGGTGGCTTCTTCGTCTTCGGCTGCCTGATCGCAGCATGTAATAAACTTGCCAAACGACATGGTCTGGCACCGATGACGCTAAACTGCTGTGCCGGCTGTAGTTCGAGTAAGTGTCCAAGTAAGACCTTGGCCAAAACCGCTAAAAAGCCTGCCAGCTCAAGCAAAAAGGATGTGGCTGACACAAGTTCCGTCGATACGGCAGATAAAATCAAAAAAGCAGCTACTGCAAAGCCAGCTGCCCCAGCTGGAGGAGAGGCTCCCAAGAAAACCAGCCCTGAGCCTACCAAGACTGAAGAAAAACTCGATGATCGCCCCTATGCAGATGTCTTAGAGAAGCTAAAAGAAGACGAGTTTAAGCGCGTGAATCTTACCGAGATTCCTGAGAATCCAGGTCCTGCCTCCTCCTACGACTCCGTCCTCGAAACTGCTAAGACCCGTGCAGAGCAATACGCTGATGACCGTCCCGAAAGCCGTCCTAAGTCCTATGATGAGGACGCTGAGTCGACTGAGACTGAGCCGCCTCAGGACTCCCCAAAGGAGGATAAATAATGGATAAATCAATCCCCTTTATTCTATTAACGGCGATTTTAACCAATAACTTCGTCCTCGTTCAGTTTCTAGGGATTTGCCCATTCCTAGGTGTTTCGAAAAAAATTGACACAGCTGTCGGAATGAGCGCCGCAGTTACCTTCGTCATGGTCCTCGCCACAACCGTCTGCTATCCCATCAACACCTTCCTACTAGTCCCCTATGGATTCGCTTATTTGCAGACTGTCCTCTTCATCCTCGTTATTGCGGGTCTCGTTCAGTTGGTTGAATTCGCTCTTAAACGCTTTATGCCACCACTCTACCAAGCGCTTGGCATCTATCTACCACTGATCACTACCAACTGTGCCGTCCTCGGTGTGGTTCTCTTAAGTGTTAAGGAAAAATACAATTTTGTTCAGTCTGTGGGCAACGCACTCGGTGCTGGGCTCGGCTTCCTTCTCGCGATGGTCATCTTCGCCGGTGTCCGTTCGCGTATGGAGACCTGTGATATTCCAAAGGGACTCCAGGGTCTGCCGATCACGCTGATTGCTGCCTCGCTGACCTCCGTTTCGTTCCTTGGCTTCTCGGGACTGGTCCAGGGACTCTTTGGTGCCTAAGGAAAGGAGCGCATTATGATTTTAATTCTAGCTATGAGCCCTATCCTCGCGGCGATCGTACTCGTTGCTGCAACGGGTCTTATTGTGGGTGTTGTCCTCACCCTAGCATCGATCCTCATGCATGTTCCAGTTGATCCTCGCGAAGGTAAGGTGCGTGAAGTTCTCCCAGGTGCGAACTGTGGTGCCTGTGGATACTCTGGTTGTTCTGGTTATGCCGCTGCCCTGGCAAAGGGCGATACGTCCAACTGTAGTCTCTGTGCACCAGGTGGTTCAGCGGTGGCTGAAAAAGTCGCCGCCCTCCTCGGACTCGTCGCTGAGCCGAGCAAACACCAACTTACGGCTGTCGTTAAATGTCGAGGCACCTGTGAGCATACACAAAAGCGTGTCCACTACTCAGGTGTTGAATCATGCCAGATGGCCGTACAACTCCTCGGCGGTCCAGGCCAATGTACCGAAGGCTGCTTAGGTTATGGAGACTGTGCTCGAGCCTGTCCATACGGCTCAATCCGCATGCAAGATGGCGTTGCGGTTGTCGATCCTAGACTCTGTCGTGCATGTAAGATCTGCGTTGGTGTCTGTCCTAAAAAGATCATCGTCATGCTGCCCCTGGATAAGAAGAATGCAGTCAACCTCTGCTCCAATCACGAAAAAGGTGGCGTGGCTCGCAAGCAGTGTCAAACCTCTTGTATCGCCTGTGGCCTCTGTGCTAAGAACTGTCCCAAATCCTGCATCACGATCACGAATAATAACGCTCTCGTCGATCCCGAGATCTGTGTCGGCTGTGGCATTTGCGTGAAAAAATGCCCGACAACTTCCATGGAGATGATGCCTCGATTTGCTGTCGACATTCTCGGCGAAGTGCATCTCGAAGAAACAAAACAGTCCGCGTAATTTAAGCACTTTAAATTAGCAGGAATAATAAAGAAGGGGGACTTGCACAGTTGCAGTCCCCCTTCCCTCTTTTTATCGTTTCTGCTCAAGCTTAGTCTGAGCTATTCGAGCGAGAATTTCTCTTTCGCTAGATAAGCAGCTCCCATTAGTCCAGCCTGATTTAAGAGTTCGGCCTGCAGCAATTTGATTGGCTTAAGCGATGGATAGATCAACTTGTTGAGCTGCTTAGCAATCATCGGAAAAAGCTGACGCTGATGCATGATGCCACCTCCGATGATGATCTGACGAGGATTGAAGATCTGCGCGATCACCGACAGACCAAGCGCCAGTTCAAAGGCCCATTCCTGAATGCAAGCGCGAATCTCTGGCCGGTTGCTATTCGAGAAGACTTGTCGGGCATTACGGATTGCGGGATCCACATCACGGCATAGACGAACCAGCGCTTTGGTCGAGGCATAGCGCTCTAGACAACCGCTTAAATTCTGACCTGGTCGCCGAGCTTCAATATGGGTAATAATTCCACCGAACTCCCCCGCCGCATAATTATTTCCGTGGTAAATCCGTCCCTGGTTAATAATCGCTCCGCCTACTCCAGTGCCAATCGTCAGGCAAATAAAGGATTGATCCTTAATCTTCCGCCCAGCCCCACGCTTAAGCTCCCCATAGGCAGCTGCATTAACATCGTTTTCGACACAAACCGGGAGCTGGAGTCGCTTTTGGAGGATTTGAACGACATTAAGACCAGCATAATGCTTACTATTGCCGTTAGAATATATCACTTCCCCACTCTGGCTATTAATCTGCCCCGATGATGAGATCGAAACAGCATCGAGATGCCGAACCTTCGGGCGAATCGTCTGTTCAACACAGTCGGCAACTCGCTCCAATACTCTACGGCCCCCCTCATGAGCACGGGTTAAAAACTGACCGAGAAAGAAGAGCTCTCCGTCCTCAAAATAGGCATACTTTACAAAGGTGCCACCAATATCAAAAACTGCTATCGCCATCTTGCGAACTCCTTAAAAAAAAGCGGTAAAGCTGAACCCATCAGTCACTTACCGCTTAAAGATCTCTCAGATCTTCTCGTAACTAGGCATTAAAGGATTCACAAATTTGATCAGCAAGTTGAGCCAAAGCCTCGGCTTGAGTTTCTTCATTATAAGTCGACAAGATCTCAAAGGTATCACCAATAATCTCGATGCCCTTCATCGCTTCAAGCTGTTCACGCGCCTGCTTGGCCGCCTGACCACCCCAACTCTTACTGGCTAGGATGCTGACCTTTCGCTTCGAATAATTCGTAGCCGCTAAGAGATGGAGGAAGGCATCCATCTTATGATAGAGCTGTGTGTTGTGATTAACGACACCGAAAACCGCATGGCTGTAACGGAAACACTCCGTGAGGATATAACTCTCGTCGGTGTGAGATACGTCGTACATACCAATGGGTCCAATACCACGCTCTGCGAGCAGGTCAGAGAGCTTCAAACAGAGCGCTTCCATATTCCCATACATCGAAGAGTAGACGAAGACAATTCCCTTTTCTTCCGGCTCAAAACTGCCCCACGTTTTATACAGATTTATCAACTTGGCGATGATCTCTGGATCCCTGTGAAAAACACCATGAAGGGGCATAATCTGCTTAATCTCGAGATCCTCCGCTTTTTTCAAAACCTTCTCGACATTCGCCCCCTGCTTCCCGACAATATTCAGATAATAGCGACGAGCTTCTGGCAACCAATATTCATCATAGTTCACCTGATCAGACCAAACGCTACCAGTCAGATAATTGAAGCAGCCAAAGGCATCGGCGGTATAAATCGTCTGGGTATACTGGTCATAGTGAAAGAGAACCTCAGGCCAGTGCACCATCGGAGCCATAATCGTCTGGAGCTTATGCTTGCCAAGATCGAGGACGTCCCCCTCTTTTACAATAATCTGCTGATCTGGGACTTCAACGCCTCGAAACTGCTTAAGCAACATAAATGTCTTCGTATTGCCAATCAGCTTAATCTCTGGATAAAGGCGTAGAAGCTCAACAATGCCTGCACAATGATCTGGCTCCATATGCTGAATAACCAAATAATCGAGCTTACGACCATCAAGCACATTCTGAACATTGGCGATAAAATCCTGGACCACGGCTCGATCGACCGTATCGAGGACACAAGTCTTCTCATCCAGAATTAAAAACGAGTTATAAGAAACACCATGAGTTAATGGGATCATGTTCTCGAAGCGTGAAAGGCGCATATCGGAAGCGCCAACGTAGTAACAATCTTGGCCTAAGTAAACTGTCCGACTCATAAAAAAATCCTCACTAATTTTTATATTTTTTTCTCACTTGATTATACCAAATCCACCTCACATTACTCTTCGCAAATGCCACCGCAGGTCCTAGCCTTGATCGAAAAAAATTCAATAAAAAGAAGATTTCCCAAAAAGTCCTCTTGAAATTCTATTGAAAGTTGTTAGAATGGCTCTGTTAGGCGGAAATGGCGGAATTGGCAGACGCGCTAGTTTCAGGTATTAGTGGGAGCAATCCCGTGCAGGTTCAAGTCCTGTTTTCCGCATCGATGACCGGAGTGCCTACTCCGGTCTTTTCTTTAGAGAGGAGCTGGCTTTGTCAAACTGTCCACGGATCTCAGCCCGCGCCCTGTTGGAATATAGCCAACGCGAAGGCGGCCTCTCTCAACTCAGCTTCCATAATTTAAGTCGTAACTCGGGGACCCGAACTCACCAGCGGTTTTATAAAAAATTATCAGAGCTATATCCACAGGCTCTTCTCTTTGATGAGCATGCCCTCGATCTCGGAATTGAATTCGATGCGGGCTGCCTAGAATTAAATGGCCGTTGCGACCTTCTCCTCTGTCCTGAAGAAATATCGATCCAAGACCTCAACACGACAGAATTTGAAAGTGAGGAGGTGATTCGCATTGAGGACCTCGATCAAAACTTCAAGCTGCCGATGATCATAGAGGTCAAGACTTTTGCGATGTCGCTCGAACAAATTCCCGAAGATGGGCTTGAATACCATTGGGCACAGGCGAGAATTTACACAGCCCTCCTCTATTTCAATGCGCTCGACGATATCTGTCGCGGTGATTCCCAAGCCTATTTGAACTTTCTCCGAGCTAAATCACATCAGATTCATGAAATTCGTTTAGATCATAATTCGAATTTTCCGAAGCTCTCCGTTCCCTACATGCTCGCCTATGTCAGCCAAGAGGACCTCAGTTCTCGCTTCCTGCTCCGCTACATTTCACTGGAAAAACTAGCCGATTTCCTGCGTGAAACGATTCAGGGATACTGGGCCATGCTCGAAAATACCAGCGCTTATCAAAAGCGTCGTGATGCCAGCATCCATGCACTAAAATTCCCCTATCGTCGCCTGCGCGAAAGTCAGAAACTCTTTATGCTCGAGGGACTAACGTCAATTCAAGCAAAAGAAACCCTTTTCGCCCAAGTACCCACTGGTAGTGGGAAGACGATGGCCAGCTTATATCCAGCAATTAAGGCGATTGGGCACAAGCGTGGTGGGCGCATCTTCTATGTCACGGCAAAAGAGTCCACCCGGCGAGTGGCCGAAGCAGCACTTGTCGACTTGAGAAAGAAAGGCCTCGTGCTCCGCAGCATTCGCCTCACGGCTAAAGAAAAAATATGCCTAGAGAAAGACCTTTACTGCAATACGAAACTCTGTCCCTATGCAGTAAATTATTACGATGAGCGGCAAAAAGCCCTCCGCGACCTGCTTAAATACGAACACATTGATGCTGGAGTTCTCCAAAAAGTGGCTAAGGATTGTCATGTTTGCCCCTTTGAAATTGGACTCGACATCGCTCTCTATTGTGACCTCATCATCGGAGACTACAATCACGTCCTCGACCCTCGAGTTCGAATCGACCGTTTTTTCAACCAGACGCGCGAACACTATAGCCTCTTATTTGACGAGGCGCATAACCTTCCTGATCGCTGTCGTGAAATGTACAGCCTCAGCCTCTCGGCAACGGAGCTCAAACAAGTTCAAGCTAGTTTTGAATTAAACCATCTTCCTCAGTCGAGCGCCCTGGATGGCCTGCTTAATTATTTTGAATCCTGGCGCCAAGCTCAGCTTTCTAAGCAAAGTCTTATCTTCTTAAAAAGTGAAGAAAAAGAAGTCCCAGACGATGTTCAGTTCGTTAGTCAGGGGGATTTTTTCGCCATTCGCTCACCGCTCGACTCACTCAGTCAACGCTTTCGCACGGCCCTCCGTGAACTCTATCCTTACTTTGATGCAGACCTCGATAACGATTCACGTCGAAAACTCCTAGATTTCTTTGCAAAAGCTCGTTTCTATCTACGCATCTGTGATGAATTCTGGCACGAGGGCTACCTGTTGGCCTTTCGCGCCCAATCGGATGACGCACATCTACGCCTCATCTGCCTCGATCCGAGCGAAGAAATCTCAAAACTCTTCGAAAAAGAGCATGCTGCCCTGTTCTTCTCTGCGACACTAACGCCCTTTAACTATTTCAAAACGCTGATCCTCGAGGACCCGAATCAAGCACGTGAGCTGATCCTCCCTTCGCCCTTCCCAATTGAGAATCAAAGAGTGCTCGTTTACTCCGCAATTAAGACTCGTTACCGAGAGCGCAGTCAATACTATGCAAAAATTGCACGCGCCATTGCCGCCAGCTTCGCCAAGATTGCTCGTCACCAGCTCGTCTTCTTCCCCTCCTTCGCCTTCTTGCGCGAAGTGGAAGCACTCTTGCGGCACCTGATGCCAAGCAATTCGACGATCATTAGTCAGAAGCCTTCAATGAATGCAGGCGAGCGACAAGCCTTTCTCGATGCCTTTACGAAACCAGCACATCAGGACCAGCCCCTCCTAGGACTCGCGGTCCTCGGTGGCATCTTCGGTGAGGGCATCGACTTGCGAGGCCGTGCCCTCAATGCCGTGATTATCGTTGGAGTCGGCATTCCTGGGATTAGTCCTGAACGCAATCTGATGATGGATTACTATGACTATAAGTTTGACAAAGGCTATTTCTATGCCTACCTAGCTCCCGGCTTTAATAAAGTACGGCAAGCCGCTGGCCGTCTGATCCGCTCCGCTGGTGACTGCGGCATGGTCCTACTCATGGATGAGCGTTACTTGGAAGCGGAATATCAGGAACTCTTCCCAGATGAATGGAAGGTCGAACACATCCCTGATGAGGATAGCCTAGACATCGCATTAGACTCGGTTGCCAATTTTATTAGCGATGTCGAAGCCTTTGAAGCAGAGCACCCAGAACTATTCGCCGAAGACCGACCGGACGAAATCATCGATAGTCCAGAGACTAATTCGCTCGTAAAGACGGAACCTACGCTTCAAGCGACAAGTCCAAAATCTGAAGACAAGCGTCTGACGAGAACTCCGATTCACTTAGCAGATCTCCGGGAGAGCGACCGCCAAACCATCGAAAAGGAAGTAGAATTTCTCGAAATGGCCGATGATTTTTGGAATGATCCGGGCTTTAGGGATTCTTAGGTGATGAGCCTGGTCGCAAATTCGCCCTCAAGCGATCAATTTGCTGTAGCTCTCGAATCGTCTTAAACGGCTTATCAAAACGCTCGTCGAGAATCGACAAGATCAAAAAAACAAAGAGTTCTCGGCTCTGATCCCGGAGTGAAAATCGGTAGGCCTTTGAGGTCGTCGAGCGATCCAAGTGCTCAAAAATCCGCCGCACACTCATCGGGAGGTAAAAAGCACTAGGGATTTCTCGCTTCTCATGTGGACTAAACCTGCGGCCAGAATCCGAAGCCTCGGCCGGACTACGGTAAAATCGTTGATCGCTGATCGAGAAAAAGAGCTTTTCCTCAGAGGCCGTCCCAGAAACCTGAAGCCCCATGCCAATAATCTTCAAACAACGGAATGAAAAAGCCAGGGCTAAAACTAGGGGATCTGCGGTCTTTTGATCAAGGGCGTTATAGGCATAGAGGACTTCCTCGAAAAGTGCCATGGCTTCAGCAGATGCCCCCTCATCTACCCCCTCGCGTAAGACTTCTCGGACCATCTCAGAGATGTGAGTCGCTGCGCTCAGGGATGCGAGATCTGTTTTTAAGTGTTTGAAAGGATAGATGAGTTCTGCCGAGTCGAGACTGTATCGATCCCGGCTGCTGAAAATATCAAAGGCCGCGTAGGTGAATACCGATGTGATCGCTTGTAGGCCAGCCTGGCGCCCACGCACCTGGCGACAGCGCAGCGAAATCAAACCACGCTCTCGACTTAGGATGTCAATGAAGCGATCTCGGTCGAGATAGTCGTAGGAGCGTAGGACGATCGCCCGCAGATGAAGATGTTCCGAAGGCGAAGTCATAGTTAGAGGATCTCAGTTTCAATTTGCTCCGAACTCAGACCGTATCCCAAGTCTTTGAGATAGCGGTCTTGGTTCTTCCAATTTTCGCGGACCTTAATATGGCAGCTTAGGTAGACCTTTGCCCCAAGTAATTCCTCCATCTTCAGTCTCGCGGATGCCGTGATTCGACGCAGCATTTGCCCCTGCTTACCGAGGATGATGATCTTATGAGCAGTTCGCTCACAGAGAATCACAGCGGAGATTCGCACCAAACTGCGCCGCTCCGGGTCAGTCGTCAATTGGTTCTGTCGATCGAATTCCTCGAACTGCTCGATCATCACGGCAGCTGCGTGAGGGATCTCTTGGTGCGTATAGATTAATATCTGCTGCCGAAGATATTCGGCACAGAGGCTGCGCTCACTCTGATCAGTAAACTGTTCCTCATTAAAGAGGGCTGAATCGCTCTCTGGAAGTGCCTCGACGCAGACATCAATGAGCTGGTCGATGCCATCTTCTTTCAGTGCAGAAAGCGGTAAAATCGCCTCAAACTTATAGAGCTCCTGATATGCAGCTATGACTGGCAATAGTGCTTCTTTTTTCTGCAGATCAATTTTATTGAGAACGAGGATTGCAGGTTTTGCGCTCGTTTCGATGAGGCGGATGCAATCGCGTTCGAGTTCAGCGATCTTCGAGAAACGCGCATCAGCCATAAGGATGACGAGATCGGCATCGTCGATCGCTGCACGAATCGACTTTTCCATAAAGCGTCCCAGTTTACTATGAGGTGTATGCACCCCTGGGGTATCCATAAAGAGAACCTGAGCGTCATCCCGATGAATAATCGCCTTTACATTTTTTCGGGTAGTCTGTGCCTTATGACTTGTAATCGCCAGTTCTTGACCCATAAGAGCATTAAACAGGGTGGACTTGCCAATATTGGGGCGTCCTATAATCGCGACATAGCCAGCGCGAATTGGATGGGAAGCAGGCACTTCTTCTGGGCTGGAATCTAAGCTCAACGAAGCGAGATCTAACAAATCAACGGCCTCAGATAAATCATCACAGCTCCAGCTTCGATAGGAAAAGTCACCCCCCGCTTCGAAATTTAAAACTTGATCAGCATCATCCCCAGCGATCAGCGTATCCGCCCAGGGCCCGAGCACTTCAAGTTGACGTCTGGCCGCCGACAAGAGCTCAGCCTCACTCGGGTCTTGGCAGTCTCGATCTAAGCCGAGTCCATCCAAGATCCGCGTCTGAATCGCAAACATTTCGCTCTCCTCTTCATCTGACATATGGTCGAATCCGATCAAATGAAGGATTGAATGCGTCATCAAAAAGGCAAATTCGCGTCGACTCGAGTGTCCATATTCCTCAGCTTGTGTCAGAAGACGCTGCGTAGAGATTAGTACACTACCGAGGTTGAAAATCTTCTCGTCGGCAGATTCTGTGGAAAGGAGGATGAGATCCTCGAGTTTAGCCGCCAATTTCCCCTCGTGGAAATCCTGCATCGGGAAGGAAAGCACATCGGTAGGCCGATCAATCCCCCGACATTCATGATTGATCTGAGCGATCTCAAGATCGTCAACGAGGATCAGCTCGAGCTCGATCGGGAGCTGTTCAGTCTCAAGCTCCCGATAGAGCTCAGAGGCCTCCTGACGAAGTGCGGCATCGACAATTTCCGTCGCAAGCGACTGCAAATATGCGAGGTACTCGCGCTTATTCGTTTTAATGTGAGGGAAAATACTCGCCTCGACACTACTAGATATTCTTATTCTGATCAGGATACTTCACCCTTTCGTGGAATTGGCCCTGGTAGACACGAGCAAAGGCCTCAAGAATGGTCTCAACCTCCGCATAGGAAAGCTTCGACTCAATCAACTGTTCTTGCTCATTCTTCTGGCGCAATAAATTTCTGGAAAGTTCACGCATCTTATCGAGGTGGTCGATGCGCATCGATTTAACAGCCGCCTCAACGGTATCAGCAAGCATGATGATACCCGACTCTTTGGTCTGTGGAATACGGTAAGGATAGCGGAATTCTTCTTGGCTAGGGGGCTTCTCTCCTCGGGCCTCAGCTTCCTTACATGCCTTTGCATAAAAGTAATAGAGGATGGTCGTACCGTGGTGCTCCCGAATAATATCTTGAATTGCTTCTGGCAAGCGATAGCGACGCGCTATGTTGATGCCCTCCTCAACGTGCTTAATGATCGCTTCGTAACTCTCCCTCGGACTGAGCTTATCATGGGGATTGATCCCCTCCTGATTCTCCGTAAACATGCTCGGATTATACAGTTTTCCAACATCGTGATAGTAGGAGGCAACGCGGCATAAAAGCGCATCGGCACCGACAGCTTCAGCACCCGCCTCGGCAAGATTAGCGACCATCATAGAATGTTGGTTGGTTCCAGGCGCCTCGAGGAAGAGGCGGCGAAGGAGCGGGTTACTCGGATGGGCAAGCGCCGTTAACTTAACCGGAGACACCTTGGATTCCAGGGTTTCCTGAACTGGTAAAAATCCAACCGCAGCGATAGCCGCGAAGCTCGATGTAAAACCAGCTTCCGCACAAGATCTCAAAAGGTTATTCGCTGTCGACTTCAAAATGAGTTCTACAAAGAGGGTACAGGAAGCCGATGCAAGCAGTGTCGACAGGATGATCTTAAGGTAATTCGCCGAATAGCGACTACTTGCGACCACCGAGGCACAGACAAAACTCGTCATCAAGAGGCAAACGAAATAACCCATGTCGCCAATTCTCATCAGAGATAAGAGGGCAGATAAGAGAGCTGAAAAAACAAAGCCCGATCGGAATTCATAAAACGAGGAAATACTCACCGTGAAGAAGGGGATCAGAAGAATCATGCTGTAGGCATCGAGTAAATAATATGTAGCCAGAATCACGATGAAAGCCGAGAGGGCCACCGCAACGCAGGATTTCCGCGACTCGTAAAGCGAACGCTCACAGTTTTTCGTATAGACGACTGCACAGAATAGGATCAAAATAACGAGCCCTAGCTCCCCTGCTAGAAAGTCGTAATCAATTTCACCTCGGTTGATCAGATCGAGACGAAGTAAAAGCTCATAGCGATCAGCATCGATGACATCGCCGCTCAGAACAATTTTACTCCCGCGCTGAATCATCACCGGGTTGGCCTGAACCTCTGCAACAGCGGCCTCACGCGCAAGCCGCGTTGCTTCCTCATCGAATTCCATATTGGAGCCCAGGAAGGCCCGCAAAATCTCAATGCTGTATAAGAACTCTGTCTTATACGCATTCATCACGTCGTTAAGATGGGCCTGCTCTGCATCAATTTGGGCTTTTAGATTCTTTGAGTCCAAGGGCTCACGTAAGATCATCTGAGCGCTGAGAAGGACGCGATCACAAAAGACATGGAAGACTGAATTGGGGAGTCCTGCAATCGCCTCTGCCGCCTCTTCACTAATCGAAAAAGCATAATCATCCTCTGAATATTTGAGAATCTTAGAGACGAAGTCACGACGATCTTCCGCACTTAGTACCCCTTCATCCAGCTTCTTCAGATCTCGGATACTTGACGGATCGACATTGATGTCTTCGTCCGCCTCAGCCTCTTTTTCAAAACGCTCGTCCTTACTATATTGGAGACGGAGTTTGCTGAGTCCATTCATGTACGCATAGAGCTTCTCAAAGTAATCATTCGATAGCTTCTCCGAGCGTTTCATCACATCCCCGACGCGATTCTTCGCCCGCTGAGCCCGCTTAAGCGTAGCCTGTTTATCAACGACCGAACGCTGCGCAACGATATCCACATCGGCAATTTCACCGCGATGGAGATCGTATCGCTTAGGAAGCGATTTTTTATAAATCAAAAAAACGGTCGCTATCGCAAGCACGAGGAGAATTAGAACGGAAGTCCGTCCTAAAAATCCATTAATGCTGTTTACGATTCTTTGCTTCTTTTTTGTCAAAGCGTTCATATGCCTCAATTATTTTCTGAACCATCGGATTTCGAACCACGTCAGAAGCGTTTAGCTCGATAAATCCTAGGCCATCGATTCCCCGTAGTATCCGGCGTGCCTCACGCAAGCCTGAGCGCTGCTTAGGATCAAGATCCATCTGTGTCTGATCACCGGTAACCACCACCTTTGATCCGAAGCCAATTCGAGTTAAAAACATCTTCATCTGCTCGGCGGTAGTATTCTGCGCCTCATCAAGAATGATAAAGGAATTGTCCAGAGTGCGCCCACGCATATATGCCAACGGAGAAACCTCGATCAGACCTTTTTCCATATTCTTAAGATAGAGTTCGGCACCTAACATTTCCTGGAGGGCGTCGTAGAGGGGGCGCATATATGGATCGACCTTCGTTTGTAGATCCCCAGGTAAAAATCCAAGCTTCTCCCCGGCTTCAACGGCTGGACGAGTGAGAATAATCCGGTCGACCTCATGCTGACGAAAAGCCCGTACAGCCAGAGCAACGGCGAGGTACGTCTTACCCGTCCCAGCTGGCCCAATGGCAAAGGTCACATCATTCTTTCGAATCGCTTCGACATAGCGCTTCTGTCCCGCAGTCTTCGTCGAAATCGGTTTGCCTTTTGCAGTGAGGCAAATCGAATTTGGTTCAAAGGTGGAAGCCTCACCATCTTCATCACGGACTGCTGAACTCAAATAGCTGGTCAACTGTGGATTAATCGTCTGCCCGTGAGACTGGATTTCAATCAAGCGACGCACGAGACTCGCCGACTTCTTCACCGCAGCAGGGATCTCACCGGCAACCACGATCCCCTCCTTTGATGGTTCAATGGAAACGTCAAAACTCTCTTCAATCGAGCGAATGTTCTGATTCATTGCCCCGAAGACCTCACTAAGCGCTTCTGCGGCATTTACTTCAATAACGATATGCATCAATGCTCCTTAGCTATCCTGACTCTGAAGCAGGGCGTTACGATAAGCGGGTGAGTCCGTGCTCAAGGCTGGAATTTGAATCGTCTGGTAGTACTGAATCGAAACCGTCATACCATTCGCTCGGAACTCATCAACCATTGGTTGAAGAACCCGCCAAACATTTTCAATATTTTCTTGGCGATCAATGATACGCACTTCGTAGGTATAGTTCGGTGACACTTGCGTCCCATTAACAACGATCGACTGGTCATCGGCGCCTGTACCACGAATCTCAGATAAGGCAACGATACGCTCACCGTTGACGGCCATTGCTTGCGCCCCTCCCGCCTTAAACTCGTTAATCAAAAGTGAAAGCGAAGCCGCTTTAATACTCTGGTCGCGGTTACCTCGGATGATCACGATCGCTCCAGGCCCCTTAACATCCGTCAAACCTGCATATGTGAGAGCATTCTCATAGTCACTGCGAAGTTTGGCATCGTTCACCTCGTTGTTTTCCTTCGCTTCGAGAAGTTTCGACAGGTAACGTTTTTCTTCGTTGATCTCCTCTAACAATTCAGCATTTTTCACCCGGAGGCCATCGAGCTCTTCTTTCATCTTACGTAAGGCAAGATCGTCTCCAAGATAACTGATTCGACCATTGGCCGATGCTTTTAATTGAATCGCGAGAAGAAATCCAAGTACAAACAAGAGGAGGGCGAGTCCCAATTTTTCACCTAAGCGTCGCGTTGAGCTCATTTCACTCTCTTTCTACGAAGTCGTCTGCTCGTCGTCAATGTAGTCATCGACAGAGCCTAAAAATTTAAGGTTCTCTTGGATCATTGCTTGATCTTGAAATGGCAAAATACGAATCTGCGCCAATTCGATTGCAAGATTGAGACCATTGTCCTTCATTTTGATCCATTCGTCCTCATGATTCAATCGTTCGAAACATTCTTTTGCATGTTCTTCGTCCTCAAAAATCGCTTCAATCAAAAAAGGCGCTGGTTTTAGTTCTCGATTAATTCGAATGCTTGGCCCATTGCAGACAATTTTACTTAGACTTGTCCAGCGTTCGCCGTTGATACTAACGGCAAGACAGTTCGAATTAATCAAACTATTAACGACGAAGAGAAGCTGTTCATCATGAACAATCTTATCGCGTTGTTCCTGACTATATGAAATATTGGGGGCATCATCCAGTTCGACTCGAATTCCCGCCCCTTCGTAAGCCCGCCGCCCTGACAAATTCATCGCAACGCGATAGCGGTTCAGTGCATCTTCTCGGGAAATATCGCGATCATAAATCTTCATTCCCTTAGCTCGATTCGACTGCCAAAAATCGAGAAAGGCCTGCTCCCGAGCGTGCTGCGTATCTAATAGAGACTTCTCAAGTTCATCATTACGCTTCACTTCACGATAGTAGGACTCGATTAGGTTCTCGCGTGATAACTGAAACTTATGGCGACTCTCACCGATAATTTTAGCCAACTGCAGGTAGATGACCGCTGAAAACAATAGTCCCAATAAGAAGATCGTTGAGACAAAGGAAGCATGACGAAAGCGATTTTCTTTTACACTCAAGACAGACAGCTCCTCTCAGAATTCAAGCGACTTAGTCCTATTATGACTGAAGCTTGGTCCAGGCGTTTTGAAAATACTCTGGTTCATCGATTTCAAACGCGAGTTCCTCAGCACTTCGTGGGTGACGGAGGCGAATCGATGCAGAATAGAGTAGCTGTCCCTTTATCTCAGGGAAGCGATCGTCTGCGCCCCCATAGAGGCTGTCACCCAATATCGGATGATGGATCGCCGCCAGATGCACTCTAATTTGGTGTGTCCGCCCCGTCTCGAGTTTGAGGCTGAGCTTTGTAAATTCCCATAGCTCATCCAATCGTTCGAAATGTGTGCGTGCGGCTTTTCCATAACTCTGAACCGACATCCGCGTTGGGTAGTTTGGATCACGGGCAATCCCACCCTCTATACAGCCTGCCTGTTCACGGAAACGGCCATGGCAAATGCAGCGATATCGCCGCTCGACTTCGTGACGCCTAATGGCCTCAGCCAAACTGCGATGACTCTGGTCCGTCTTTGCCACCACCATGAGACCAGACGTATCCTTATCGAGCCGATGAACGATACCAGGTCGCTCACCCCCACCTGCTGCACTAAGCTTCGAGCCACAATGATATTTGAGCGCATGGAGGAGACTCATCTCCTCACGCCCAGCTCCAGGATAGACTACGAGACCTCGAGGCTTGTTGAGAATAATGAGCTCTTCATCTTCGAAGAGAATCTCCAAATCCATGGCCTTAGCCGTGACCGTACTGGCCTTTTCCAGAGATTTCGCCGCCTGATCATCGAAGTAGATGAGCTCCCCTGGCTTAGTTTTATAAGATGCTTTTTTAATCGGACTCTGTTTCGAATCAAGTACCAGTTTGGACTCAATCCACTTGTGGACTTGACTACGGCTCGTATCTGTAATCAAACGGGTCAGAGCCAGATCAATACGCTCAACGCAATCCATCACGAATTCCATCATGAGTTCACCACCTCATCTTTTGTCAGCAAAATGTCGATGAAGAGAAGGGCAAAGGCAATGCAGAGATAAGAATCCGCTAAGTTGAAGGTCGGAAAGTGGTAACTTCCAAAACGGAAATCTAGAAAATCAATAACATAGTTTCGCAAAATCCGGTCAATAAAATTACCGAGGGCCCCCGAGAGTAAAATGAGCAAAATCCACTCACGTCGCCGACTCACATCGCTACGCTTTAAGAAATGAACCAAGAGAACAATGGCAATCAGGGAGATCGAACTTAATAAATAGATGCCATAGCTCTTGTCCGCGAGGAATGAAAAAGCTGCCCCCCGATTCTCGACGTAAGAGAGATGAAAAAAACCATCAACAACTCGTATGTCTGACGCATCTTTAAGGGATAGAGAGGCCCAAATTTTCGTCAGCTGGTCCAATATAAGCAATACAATTGCCAAAACATATCCTAAGATTCTCGATCGTTTTCGATCCATAAATTTTCAATACCTTCTAGGGGATTCAAACTATTACTACTAAGTTTACCTCGGACACGATCCTGCAGATAAACGGCCGTGGTGTATCCAGCGAGCGGCATATCACTTAGGTTCTGAATACACGACAAGTAGAGTTCGACAAAGGCGGGATCTTCCATCGGTGAATAGATGCCGTTCGCCAGCGTATAGTCTTTAAAGAGATCAATCTGATCCGAAGCGAGATTCTTATCGAGGAAATCTGCTTCGAGGACGGGATTAATGTGATTATCGCGCCAAAAAGCATCACCGTTACTGGCGCTGAAAAAAGCACGGGGATCTGGTGAGCGATGGAAATTAATTGGTAAGAGGGCGAGGTCGACATTTGGGTACTGGAGGGCCTGGTAAAATTCATCCTCGTTCATAGACTCGATCTTAATCTTACAGGCCAGCGGCTCGGCATATTGCTTAATCGCCTCGGCGATCTCATCAGCAAATAAGAGCGTATTCGGGTAAATCAGTTTGAGCTCTGTTCTCTGAATCTCTGGTAACTTGGTCCCAGGTTTACGACGCACACGATAGTTTGCCGACTCAGGGAAGATCAAAGAGGAAATCGCTTTTTGCGATACGGGATAGCCCTGGGTCGATAGCGCTGGATCGATGGGTCTAAAAATCCTTCGGTTCTGATAGAGTGTCGAAAAGGCCTCTCGAAGCGTACGAACATCCGCCAAATTGTCCGCATTCACATTCAGGTTGCGCAGCGCAACACCACGGTCCAATTTGTAGACAAAGTGGCGTTTTTCGGCCCATTGAAGCTGGCCTGTAAAAGCAAAAATCATATCGATTTCATCTTTTTCGAAGGCCTTCGTCAAATCCCCTTCGTTCGCATAGCTGATAATTTCATAGCTACCGATATGCGCCAAGCCCTGATTCTCAGTTTTATCAATCAATTCAAACAGGAGATTCCCAGACTCACTTCGCTTAGGCTCATGGAAAGGTTTAGAGAGCGTAAACTTATCAATGCCACGCAATTCGACCTGATCATATTTTAGAATCGGAAAGGTCAGGGCATGGGCAATAAAGGGATCCGCCTTATTCAGAAATATACGTAGACCATATGGGTCGATGACTTCACAAGACTCAATCGCGGCTAAATCTGGATTGTAATATCCCTGAGAATAGCGCTCGCTGGAAAAATCATTATCTGAAATCAAGTAGTCGATGGCCGCCTTAACATCCGTCGCGGAAATCAAGCTGCGATCAGCAAAAAACGCATCATCTCGAAGCGAGATCTCAACAATGCGCTGGTCGGTCGAAAACGACAGCGCCGTAACGAGATCCGCTGTAATCGCCCCATCAATATCGTAGCTAAAGAGCGAGCGGAATAAGAGCTTATTCATAGCGAGATCGTAGTCATTTCTCACCAGGTAAGGCTGGTATGCTTCTGCCTGGATCATCGGATATCGAAAGGTTCCGACCAACTGTCGTTTCAACTGAGGCAAGAGACGCTCGCGCTGTGAAGCCAATTCGGCCTCGCGTTCCTTAAGCGAAAGGCCAAGCGAGAACGGTGTTTCAACCGCTTCCATGTGATTGTCTGGTGCTTGGCTTCGACTAAAGCCAAGTCCCG
>JAUNVS010000031.1 GCA_030537565.1 Eubacteriales bacterium
TCCGATGTGGCACGCTAGCACAGAGGGGCTTTTGATTTGAATCGACTCGGTATAGAATCAAAGGACGGTTTTGTGCTTTTTGCACCATAGAAATTGCAGGTGTCCGCGATGTTAGTAACGATTAAATTGATCATTTCCGTTCTTGTTTTCGTTTTGGTTGGATCTTTGGCGGGGCCAGGATCTAGCCCAGCCGAGGAGTCGAAGTTGACCACGACTGCCCAGACTGAGGCGAAGGCGGATACAGAGGCCAGCCCTGAGGCGCGTCAGGCGATGGATAAAGCGAAGTCGTATTCTGATACGATGGCGATGTCCAAACAGGCTCTGTATGACCAGTTGGTCTCCGCCCATGGTGAGGGGATTTCGCCCGAAGCGGCTCAGTATGCCCTCGATCACCTCGAAATTGACTATAAAGATAATGCTTATCGGTCGGCGAAAATCTGTGCTGAGAGTCTATCGATGTCGAAGCAGGGGATCTACAGTCAGTTGAGCTCCCCAACCAGTGGTAAATTCACGCAAGAAGAAGCTCAGTACGCCGTCGATAAATTAGACGTTGATTATAAGGAAAATGCGCTGAAAAATGCCCAGCGCTATAGCGATGAGCTCTACCGCTCAAAAGCGGATATCTTCGAGAAGCTCACCTCCGATTATGGGGATAAATTCACGGAAGAAGAGGCGAAGTACGCCCTCGAAAATCTAAAGGCGGATTATAAGAAAAATGCCCTTAAACGCGCAGAGGCGATTAAGGAACAGTTGAAGTCGACGAAAGAGGAAATTTACGAAAGTCTGATTTCCGATTATGGTTACCGCTTTACGCCTGAAGAAGCGAAATACGCCATCGAACATCTGAAATAGGCATCGACGCATTAGCAGAGAAGTGAAGAGGCTGGTCCTAGGGGATCCAGCCTCTTTTTAATTTAAGCGATGCGCTCGATGAGGAAGAGGAGTGCAGCATCATCTGGACCAGCCCGATAGATCTCCGGCTCAGGGATCAGGAGGCCGACGCTTCGTAGGTACTGGGCAGGATATTCGCCGAGCTTTTCACCAGTCGAATGCAGGTGGATGCGGTAGCGATTGAGATCCGTGGGCGAGAGATTTTCCAGGCGTAGCATATGCGGTGCAGTATTACAGTGGATCTCTTTTTGATAGTAAAGCAGTGCCGCTTCGCTTCGCTCTTCGTTCCAGACCATAAAAGCCGCCGCCGCATTCCCAAAGGGTAAAATGATCCGTTCGAATTGACCGAGTTGGAAAAGGGCTCGCTTCTCCGTATAGAAGTCATTAAGCTCCCGGATCAAGTTTAGATCCTCGTCACTGAGTTGGGAGAGGTCGAGCTCATAGCCAAAGGCTCCGAAGAAGGCGACGTAGGCGCGAGTCCTCAGTGGGCAATTACGGCCCAGCTGATGGTTGGGCGCAGCCGAGACATGTGCTCCGAGAGCTGCAGGCGGTAGAAAATAACTGCTACCCGTCTGAATCTCGAGACGAGCTCTGGCATCGCTATTATCCGAACACCAAGCTTGGGGGGCATAGTGGAAGAGTCCGAGGTCGTAGCGGGCCCCACCTGAGGAGCAGGACTCGAAGAGAATGTCTGGGAAGGCTGTTTGTAGCTTCTCGTAGAGGGAATAGACGCCTCTCACATAGTCGTAATAAAGACGTCCCTGTCTGCGGCAGGTCGCTTCGATATCGACTCCCCCCTGACTATAGGCTTCCGAGAAGTATCGGTTCATATCCCACTTTACGTAGTGCAGCGGCAGCGACTTAAAACAGTTGTGGAGTTGCTCATAAATTGCATCGACGACTTCAACCCGACTAAAGTCCAAGACCAGTTGGTAGCGTCCGAGGCTGGCGCTGTAGCGCGGATCCGCGAGAACGTAGTCTGGGTGCTGGCGATAGAGTTCACTGTCTGGATTAACCATCTCTGGCTCAATCCAGAGGCCGAAATCGAGACCGAGATCGACAATCTTCTTAGCGAGGCCGTCGAGTCCGTTGGGGAGTTTTGCATAGTTCACCTGCCAATCCCCGAGACTGCGGCGATCGTCATTTCGCTCCCCGAACCAACCATCATCGAGGACGAATAGTTCGATGCCAGCCTGCTTCGCCCGGCGTGCAATATCAAGGAGTTTTTCCTCATTAAAGTCAAAATAGGTCGCTTCCCAGTTGTTGAGTAGGATCGGGCGCAACTGTTTACGGTAGCGGGGCGAAATCAAATGCTGGAAGTAGAAGCGGTGGAAGACCGATGAGAGGCCGTTCAGGCCAGTATTGCTGTAGGCGAAGATTGCTTCGGGGGTTTCAAACTTGGCTCCAGGGCAGAGCTCAATCTCGATTTGATCTGGATGGAGGCCGAGGAAAAGTCGACTGCGTCTCGTCTCCGACACATCGACGCCACAACAGTGACTTCCCGACCACAGGAGGCTGGCCCCGTAGGCAAGACCCTGGAATTCATCCGTCGAAGGACGCTTGAGGATCAGGGCGGGGAGGGCCTCAGCGGAGGAAGTCCCACTGCGACTGGCGAGCGACTGGACTCCGTAGTGGAGGGCTTGTGTTTGAGGATAACGCTCCCGCCCCCAGGCCCCATGAAAGCGAACGAGCTCATAGTCCGCATCGTTTAAGTCGAGGCAGAGGGAGCTTGCTGAACAGAGGCGAATTCGCTCGGCCTCATTTTGCCCAGCGCGCCGATAGAAGCGGCTGTGGCTCGCGAGGAGGGGGAGTTGGGAAAATAAGCTGAAATAGAGCTCTAGGCCGACGCCATGCTGCTTATCCTCGAATTCGAGGACGAGGGTCTCGGCTTCCGTATCGCTGGCATAGAGACTCGGAAGTTCAGAGAGCTTCGCGGATCCGTCAAATCTACGCAGACCCTGGAAACGAAGGTCGAAGATCGGTGATCCATCCTCATGCTTGAGGCGAAAGGCAGGCGTCGAATAATCACCGTGTCCCTCAGGTGCATAACACAGACGGGCATTCTTGTGTGAGAGGAGACTCTCGAGATCGCGGACAGGGCTTAGGGCATGCATGCCCCGAAGCTGGTGATTGCGTAGATCTGTATCTGCGGGAAGTTTCTCTCCGAAGTAGAGGAAGCCGATCTGTCCATCTTCGAGAATCTCGAAGATCAGTGAGCTTGAGCCATAGTGAAAATGAATTTGATTTTCCAATTTCGTGAACATGCTAAACTCCTGTCGTTTTTGTCTATTGTACGTGTTTAAAGTGCATTCGAACAAGGAGTGTGGGGGACTGAGTAGAGCCTAGAATTAAGTCTTTTGTAGGACTTTGTTTCGAACTTGGCAAAATTTTTGTCCCACTTTTGTAGTGATTATCCGTTAAAGTCTTAGATGTGAAAAGGAGGTGTTTTCCGATGGAAGATTCCAAATCACCATACTTTAATGCCGATCAGATTGATGCATGGATGTCTAATTCGAAGACGGCACTGGTTCCAAACATCCAATTGGGGCAGGCGCTTCCAGAGCTTGAACGCATGCAGGGACAGATTTATGAGGCCTTGAAATATCAGCTTGAACAGCTCGTGGAGTATAAAGAGTTGATGATGGGCTACACCTGTGCGATGCGCGAGATCGAGACCAAGTTCGAGGTCCTAAATACAGAGTTTAAGGTTCGCTACCAACGCAATCCAATTGCTCACATTAGTAGTCGTTTGAAGAAGACTCGAAGCTTAATCGAGAAACTTGAACGCAAGAATCTGCCCTTTGAACTGCCGGTCATCGAGCGGGAGATTCACGACATTGCCGGGCTTCGAATCATCTGTTCATACATCGATGACATCTATGCCCTCTCGGATGCCCTGCTCAAGCAGGATGATGTTGAATTGGTGCGGATGAAAGACTATATCAAGTCTCCGAAGCCGAACGGTTACCGAAGTCTTCACCTCATCGTGCGTGTTCCAGTTTTCTTCTCGAACCAACGGAAGATGATCGAGGTCGAAGTCCAGATTCGGACGATTGCCATGGATTTCTGGGCAAGCCTTGAACATCAGATGCGCTATAAGCAGGATGATCAGAATCTTGACTCGATTATCGAGGAACTCAGTGCCTGCGCGGAGGAGATTCATGCCACTGATTTAAAGATGCAGATGTTACGGGATCGGATCGACGCCCTCGATAATCAGCAGGGGGAGGATGAGGCGCTCTTTGCGAAGTTGGCGAAGCTCGATATCTGTATGGATTCCTAATTTCAGGTTTTGACTGGAATCAGAGCTTGGTCGCTTGACAGCAGCGGAGGGGCTTAGCAAAATAGTTTTGCTTAAGTCCTTGTACCTCAGCAGGATAGAGGGTCCGCCTCCTAAGCGGAACGCCCCCGGTTCGAATCCGGGCAAGGACGGGTCCCATGAGAGACGCCTTAATCGCTCGATTTGAGGCGCCTCTTTCTTTTATCTGAGGTATGGGACTATTTACATCGAATTGTGGATTTTACAGTTTTGACATTTTTTTCGATCTTCGGATGATATGATGAGGTCGTAAATGATGTGGCGAAACTTTGCGTTACTCACTATTTTACGAAAGGATTTTCTCATGAAAAAACGATTTTACAAGCAAGCGTCTACAGGTATTGCATTTCTGATAGCCATGTCCTTTTTAGTGACCAGCAATCACTATCAGGCAAGTGAAACTCAAGGCGATGAGACGACAGAAGCCTCCTCGACCACGAAATCCTCGTCCGACGGTGAGACAGAAGAGACGAGCACCCAAGCCACTTCGAGTGAAGAGAGCTCGACGAGTGAGACGAGTGAGACGGGCGGGTCGAACAGCAGTTCTGAGACGACGATGCCCAGTGGAAGCACTGTAGCGCCAACACTGGCACAGCAGATCAAGAATCCTGCCTATGCACGATTTGACTCAGCGAGTTATGCGTCACAGCCCGATTATGCTCCTGAGCGCGCCGCAGCTTTGCGCGATTTTTTAAATCATCCCAATGCACACATCATGGGGAATATCAGAGTTAAACTCAGTGGACAGGCGATGGGAAAGCCTTTTAACGTGACGCTTAGCGGAGATTACGCTCAGAATCTGGCGACATCGGCCCGAGTATCCTTACAGGTGGACGTTGATAGTTCGCTGCTTCCGAGCACAGATGCTGGGAAGATGAATTTAGACGTCTACATCGTACCGAAATTGGATGACGCACAGAAGATGGAGGGCTACGTTCGATTGAAGAGTGGTAGTCCTACAGAATCGATCAAGGGAGAAACGCTGCGCTTTGAATTTGATCGCTCAGCCATGGTTGGGGTACAGGCAAATGCACAGTTGAGTCCGGAAGTTACGGAATATATTAATTCCTTGACCATGAAACTGAAGAGTTCTTCACCAGATGAAGATATCGTCACGCTCCTGATTCCAGCTGAGGCCGTATTTAAGATGGTTGAGGCTGATGCGTTGAAGACAGAGCAGACGGAATCTGGCCGTGAACAGCTCCGCAAGGGCATGCAACAGATTCGTGAGGTGATACAGAAGTTAGAGAAATTTGCCATGATTGATGAGTTTGTCTTACCGATGGAAATTCACTTTGGCCAAGATAATAAGATTCACCGTATCGAGGCTGATTTAGGCGAATTCATGAATCTCATTCTCGACTTCATCAAGCATGAAGATCCTCAGGCAGCTAAGCAACTGGATATCCATATCTCGGGATTGAGCATCGACTATGATCTGAATTATCAAGATACAGAGATCCCGATTACAGTTCCAGAAGATGTGAAGAATTCGGCAGTTGATATGACGATTCCAAGTTTTGCAGGTACGACGCTCACTCAGCCAACTCAGGTGCCAAGCCACAGCGAGGGAACTGATCCGACCTCGGCGGAGACTGGTGCGACTAGCGAGGCGACTTCGATGACGGAGGACAGTTCGTCAACGACCGAAGCCACTTCATCCGGGGCGAGCGAGCCGACGACCACAGTAGCGACAGAGACCGAGCCGAGCGAGACGAGTAGCCCGACCTCGACGGCAAACGCTGCCACTTCTGCCGACCGTTGATCATCGCTCAGCTGTGATGTATAAATTGCGGATTGAGAGCCACCTGAGAAGTTCATTCTTTTTAGGTGGCTTTTTTGTGCAAAGACGGTCAAGCCAGGCTCGAGCGCTCTAGCTCTGAAGCCTTACGCTAGAATAGACTTTATAATTGTAGGCACGACGCCCCGTTCATAGCGAGAGTGATTTAGATGAAAAGGTGGCCATAATGAAGTTCTATTTACGTCGACGAGTTTTCCGATTCGTTTCTTTCACCATTGGAATTGCCCTTC
This sequence comes from Eubacteriales bacterium, assembly GCA_030537565.1. Taxonomy (GTDB): domain Bacteria; phylum Bacillota; class Clostridia; order Saccharofermentanales; family Fastidiosipilaceae; genus JAUNVS01. The sequence goes on from JAUNVS010000031.1 coordinate 6,242, forward strand.
TCATGATTCCAGTGCAAGTATCCGCCGATAGTACGAAGATGAGCCCCGAACGTGGGATTTCTTCTGCCGCGCCCGAAGTCGCCAGTGCATATTCGCACTTTGATGCAAAATACTACAGCTCAATTCCAGACTGTGACGCGAGTCGTATTCAGAGCTTTCAGAGGTCCGTCTTTGGTCGTTCCGAGCATAGCCAGGCAGAACTTAACTTTGATTTTGAAGCGAGTATCTTTATGGAGAAGATCGCAGTGAACTTTCGGGCAGAATTAGCCCAAAATGAGATGCGTGAAGTGAAGTTTCAGGCAGAGGGTTTAATGCATCAATCGAGTGATCCAAATCTCGATGAGCATATTAAGGTCGAGGCCTATGTCGTTCCGATAGTAGGAGAAGATGCAGGTTTTGATGTCTACTACCGTGAGATTGAAGATAAGAGCGATGGGAGAGACCTTACTTCAGGCCACAATCAGATTGCGGGTACAGACTATTCACAAGCAATGCTTGCAAAAGATCTTTTACGCTTGGATTTAGAACGCTTGTTAAAAGAACTCCCGTATAAGATCGAGACGTCCGACACTGATGAAGATCAGATTACAATTTTACTACCGGTCAAGAAATTGATTGACTTTGGCGAGGCGGAGTACTTGCGATACGAGTTTGATGAATCATTGCGAGATGAGGCAACGTCGCTCTGTGAACTCGCGAGGAGGTGGACGGAGCGCTTTGAGCAGGATGCTCAGATATCAGAACTGGTCCTCCCGTTAAGAGTTCGTTTTAGTCGAGCTGAACGCATTCTCGCAATCGAATTTGACTGGACAGAGCTCTCTCCTGCACTTGTTGAGTTTCTTGCCAAAACATTTAAGGCGCCAGAGGCCCGATTCGTTAGAGTCAAGTCTTTCATCTTCAACTTAGCATTAGATCATCCAACAAAGCCAATCGAGATTAATGTCCCAGCTCAGCTCCGGCAACTAAAAAATGAGTAGAAGTTGCTAAAGTAGAAGATTTGCTAAGTTACGCGAGCTAAAGTCTCAGCTCGCATTGATGAACTTCTTGATTTGAGAAGGGATATTGAACAGAGTCTTTTGTTCGCTTTGCGAGTAACAAAACTTAAACACTCGGATTTCGTTGACTTTTTAGCCAGTGCTAGTTTTAATATAGGTAATGTGACTGCCTGATTGCAAGTCATCAGGCATAGGTTATGGAGGAAACGAAAATGAAGCAACGTCTACGTCAAGTAATGGCCGTCAGCATGGCTACGGCGATGTCGCTAGGGATGCTCAGCTTCGCACCGAAGCTGATGGCTGAGGAGTCGGAGAGTGCTGCGAGCGATGCAGAGACGAAGGTGTCATATGTTGAGTATGACGCTGCTCACTATGAGTCCATGGAACGTCTCGACCCAGGTCGTGAGGCAGCCGTCCGTGAGAGTCTAAAGAATAATGGCAAGCAGAATATGAAGGGGGATATCTCCCTCGATGTTCAGCTCGACATGGTCGGACTCGAGGCGACAATTTCAGCTGCGCTTTCAGGTAAGTTCTCCCAGAGCGAAACTGGTGATGCGGGAGTTAACCTCGATGTTGAGTTGGTCGTCCCAATGATCTTAGAGGGCACGAGCAAACTCAATCTTGAGATCTATAAGGTTGCGAGTGCCACGGACGCCGAGAAGATTGACCTCTTCTTCCGTGTTAAAGGTAAGTTGGGTGACGAAGATATCGAAGAACTACAGAAGACTGCAGTAGATAAATCCGAGTTGGAGGAAGCCTTTGGTAAGGAAAGTCCGTTTGAAGCTGATTTCCTGAAGTTCTATGTGAAGCCCGAAGCAGGGGATGATATCGTCACGATGTTGGTTCCTGTCGACGAACTTGTTAAGGTACTGCAGGCGCAGGACTCTTCTGGAGAATCTTACGAGAAGTCGGTTAAGGAGCTTGAAGAGAATCTCGAGAAGATTTGTTCGATCGGGAACATTTCGAGCCTCGTACTCCCCATTGACCTCCATGTTGATGCTGAGGGTCAGGTTGTCGGCGCAGAGGCTGACTGGACGAATTTCTTTAGTCTAGTGCTCGAGGCGATGAAGGATCAACCAGATCTTGCAGAGATGGTTTCTTACGTCGCGTTTAAGAAGTTTAGCTTCAGCTCCCATAATGAGCCTGCGGATCAGGTCAGCATTGAAGTCCCGGAAGACCTCGTCGCGGCAACGTCTGAGTAAGTGTTTTTTTAGTGAGTATACGTCCTAAACTAGGCGTATAGAGAGGCTCTGAGCGGATGCTCAGAGCCTCTTTTTGATATTTAGATTCGAGCTCGTTTAAGACTTGCATGAGCAATATCATGCAAGCTGTGAGTCTATGGATGATGTTTTTTTTTAATCATCTCCTGTTATAATGGCCGCTGAATAAGGAGGTTTCGAAGATGATTGAAATCAATGGAGTCAGCAAGTCGTATGATGGTAAGAAGCAGGCTGTCAAACAACTGAGTTTAAAAATCGAGGATGGGGAGATTATTGGTCTTATTGGTCCCAACGGAGCTGGTAAGTCCACTCTCTTAAAAATGATTGTGGGTATTCTAGAACCCGATGAGGGGCAGATCTCGATTAACGACCACGATATCACTCGAGAGCCTGAGCTTGCTAAGCGCGAATTTGCGTATGTCAGTGATAATCCAGATAAGCTCCTGCGATTGAAAGGCCATGAGTATCTCCGCTTTATTGCAGACGTCTACGAAGTACCCGAGGCGGATCGCCTCCCACGCGTCGAAGAACTGACACGTTCCTTCGGCCTCTATGAGAATCTCGACCAGCAGATTCAGTCCTACTCACATGGTATGCGCCAGAAGTTGATGGTCTGTTCGGCCCTACTAGTTAATCCCAATGTCTGGATTCTCGATGAACCCATGGTCGGACTCGATCCTCGTGCTGCCTTTAATATGAAAGAGATGATGCGCAAGCATGCGGATGCGGGCAAGATCGTTCTCTTCTCAACCCACGTGCTCGAGGTTGCTGAGAAGCTTGTCGATCGGATTGCCGTCATTGCGGGTGGCGAGTTGAAGTTTGTCGGTAAGATTGATGAACTACGCGCTCAGATGCAGACAGAGGCCTCACTTGAGGATCTCTTCCTGAAGTTGACCGATCAAGCTAATCCTTCTGGAGACGAGTTTCCAGTTGATTTGGAACAGGCCTAGTGGAGGCGTGCAATGATTGGTGAAAAACAACTTAAACAACGTAGCCCCTTCCGGGCTCTCTTTACTGCGATTACCCGCGGTGATGTTAGTGCCATTTCAAACGGGCTGGCCCAAAATAAAAAACGGAAGAAGAATGGTTTGCTTGCAAAGTCCAGCTTCTTGCAGGGGAGTAGTCAGTTACTTCGCTATCTCCTATACGCCCTGCTTTTCCTGATTGTGTTGACGATCCCAGCGGGAATCGGGGCAGTCTGCTCAATTTTCCCACCCCTAGTTGTTGCAGAGCTTCTTAAATTGATCTGTGCGGTATTTACGATTACCCTTGGGCTCTTCACGGCAATTAATGTCCTCTTTTATACAGGGCAGGTTGAGCATTATCTCGCCTTGCCGATTAAGCGGGAAACGTATTTCAAAATTAAGCTACTGCAGTACTTCTACTACATGCTCTTCTTTGACCTCGCCTTTGCTGCGGCTTTTTTACTGCCTTATTTCATCTTAGGCAAACCAGGCTGGGATCTTGGACTGCGCCTAGCTATTGATGTCTTAATCCTCTTCTTCTCATCGAAGATGATCTTGCTTTTCATCTGTTTCTTTGTGATGTCATCGATGAAGTGGGCACGGGATAAGGATCGTTTTACTCGAATCGTCATGACTGGATCACTCATCTTTGGCATTAGTTTCGGTATTGGTTCACAGTTCTTTTCGAGCGGGATGAGAGGACTTACGGATGATCTCAATTCGAAGGCTGAATACGCTCAGAAGGTTTCAGATTTCATGAATAGTCAGAGCCCCCTGACTCTGATCATGCGCAACATCACGAACCTCGTTTGCCCTCCAGGATTCCTTCATCAGCAGATCTTCTCGAATCAGTCTTCCGCATGGGCTTTCCTCGCGATCGCGATCGCGTTTACGGGGATCCTCACGTATGCTATTTCACGTTACAGTAGCAAACGCTATCCGAAGATCTTGATGAGTTTACAGAGCTCGTCGACAGCGGCGGTCGTCCTCGATCGCAGCAGTTTGGCCGCGCGACTCGCAGCGAGAAGCCCGCGGCAGGCCTTCCAATCCGTCGATGCATTGACGATTAAACGCTCGCCACTGCTTAATACCTATTTCAAACTGACTCCTCTTCTGATGCCTCTATATTTCGTCGCCGTCATCGTCGTTGTCGGCTATCTCAATTACAAGCAGCAAAATCCATCTGGTGGCCTGAATATTGCAAAAGAACTAATTCAGCGATTGCTTGTGGGCGCTCCCTGGAACAGTTTTCTCACGATGCTGCTTAGCTTCGTTGCGATCTTATCAGGCGCATTTGTCTTAAATAGCAGTGCGTCGGTGGAGTTTAGTCGCGATGGCGGGGATTTCTATGTCTATAAGACTACGCCCCTCGCGATGCGACACTACCTTTTCGTGAAGTATTCGCGCTCACTGCGTTATAACTATCTCTCATCCGTGATCATGATCATCCTCGCCCTCGCGGTCCTGCGGCCCAGTATTGTGGCCAGCCTCCTGATCATTCTCCTCACTGCGGCTTCTTGCATCGCCCAAAATACACTCAGGTTGATTGTTGGTGTTTGGGCAGCTGATTTTAATGAACGTGGTGAAGAAGACCTGACGCGTTTGTTAAAGGGCGGCCGACGCATGCTCTACGACCTCGGCGGTGGCCTCGTCTATATCCTTCCACTGGCCCTCATCTTCTACTTGTTGATTCGCTTTGGAGGATTAAATAATGCGGCCATGATTCAGGGTTTCTCGCTGCCCCGGACTACGGACGGTGTTTATACGAGGACGATCCTCATCCTATTGGCATACAATCTCATCGTCGCATTGGTTGCGAGCAGCGTTTACTTCGTGGCAGGATCTAAGAAACTACTTAAAAAGTAAAATGAAAAAGACGGGAGGGCATCAGGGCACTCCCGAATCTGATCGCCTCCAGCTCGGCTTAGGCCAGCTGGGGGTGTTTTTTTATATTTACTTGTGTCGGTAGACTTTAAAGAACTCTCCAGACTGAGTGGGCTCGAGGATAAAATCCCCACTCTGTAAGAGCGACTCAAGATGTAGGCGCTCAAGATCATCACAGAGATCTTCCCAGACAATGATTTGTTCGATTGCCGGACTACTCTCGATATTTTGGTGTTTTCCCAGCTCATAGAGATGTGGGAAGTGAGCTAGATCGCTTGTGAGAAATGCGGAGGTCAGAGTTGAGAGACTGCTGTCCCAAGTTCCTACGAGACGATTTAATTCACTACGCATGGGGCGTCGAGATTCAGCTTGCCTCATAGTCGCTGTACTAGCGTCATTTAGGGTGTATCCCGTAAAGAAAAGACTAAAGACTAGCCCAAAAACAAGCGCTGTATGTCGAATAAAGTGATAGCGGGGTCGTTTGGGAAAAGCCTCGGCAAAGGATAGTAGTACCATGACGATGAGGAGCGTCTGAGACCCATAATTGTATTGAAACCCTAGCATATGCTGATAGGGGTAATCACTAAGTAGATTGATAACTACAAAGGGGAGAAAGAGCAAGAAATTGTACCAATAGCGTTGTAACAAGGGGAAGAAGGCAAGCGATAGGAGACTGACGAGTAGAAAGAAAAATTCAGCTGGTCGGAAACAACCCGCTAAAGCATAAGTTGGGTTCAATAGTAGATTTTTCATCATGGCAGTGATACCGCTCTCACCAGGTAGGAGTAGATTGTTGAAACGATTTAGCATCGCTCCATCGCCAAAGTTTTGGAGGTAGAGAATGACTGTGATGAAATAAAGCATCGGCAGGAGGATATCGATACCAGCGAGTACCCACTTATACCGTATGCTTCGATGACTGGGTCTACACAGCGCATAGAGTCCAATACAGATAACGTATAGTCCCGCATCTTCTTTGACTAAAAGACATAGAACACTGGTGACTAGGATCATCCAGAGGCGTTCAGAAAATATTGCATAGAGCAGCCATAGGAGTAGGGGGGCCAGAAAAACGTTCTCGTGTAGGTCATAAAAGCTACTCATAAAAATTGCAGGATTGAGCAAGTAGAGGGCAGAGAAGCAGAGTTGAAGATGTAAAGAGATTTCTAATTTGCGTGCAATTAGAATGATTGGGATGATCCCAGAGACGAAGACTAGGATTTGTTGAATTTGTAGGTTTGCTCCTGTTCGCGAGAGGCAGAAGCCAGGCAACATCAGGTAAAAAATTGGCGACATATGGACCTGAAGGTGCGAGAGAAGCTGATCCCGTTCCAAGGTGCAGATGGGACCCTGTCCACGAGCCATGTTGTGGAACATCTGAACAAATAGTCCCATGTCAAAAGTGGATGCTTGGAAATAGTTTGACCGACGAACCATATTGCTAGCCAGAATTCCTGCATAGATAAGACCTAATGTGAAGACGATGATAGGTCCTATGAGTTCAAGACGCTGAAAGTGACGAGGGCGTAGATTTAGATTTTTTGTCCTCATAAAGAAAAGTCTTCGTGCGCATAAGATGAGCAGGACACAGAGGCAAGCGATAGTGAGGGCAAAACCTGCAGTTTTCAGATGTGTGAGTTTGAGATCTACCAACCCCTGTGCGAATCTGTTTTGTGTTAAGTTGAGATCAGCATGGGATTTGATTCTTTGAAACGCCAAATACTCGAAGTCAAAAATGTGTAGATCTGTTGATTTAGACGGATCCATTGCGAATGCCCAAAGACGCGCGGGAAGAGATAGGTAGGGAAAACGTGGGTTAAAAAAAAGGTATAGGAGTGCGAGACATTGGAGCGCGAAGCTACTTAATATCATCCAAGCGAAGCCGCGCTTGCCTGGAGAGCTTAGTTTGTCGCGCCGTGCATAATGATAAAGAAGAGGAATATTACAGAGGAGCGCTGCAAGACGCAGCGAGAGTTCTATGCTGGCGAGACTGAAACTAAGCAGGTAGAGGCTATAGCTGAGAATAGCGATGCTTCCTGCTTGGGATTCCCCCCAAATCCTATCAACAATCACCATGCAACTGAGGATTAGTATTAGCAATATAAAACGCTGGAGAATTAAGTTGTCCTTTTCAAGGCGATAAAAAAGTCCAATCTCCGGTCGTAAGATGTGTAACACTACCTGAAGCAAGAGGTAGGTGGATGTAAGTATGGAAAGTATTCGATAGATTATTCCGGTATAGGATGGATCTATTACAGAACGATCTTCGATCATCAGTGTATTGTGAGGGGTCGGGTTGATTTTGGGAGCATGTTTGGATGGAAATGGTATTTGCATAATAGATCTCCTCATTGTTCATACTTTCACATTCTACCAGAGTGATTTTAGCGACCGCATCTAAAGTTAAAAAGGATTGATTTGCAGATTGTATTTGCAGCTGGCTTGTCCTATTCTCCCGAGAGATGGGAGGTTCTTTGATGAGAAAGCTTATTTTAGATTGTGATCCCGGCCATGATGATGCGGTCGCCCTGATGTTGGCGGCAGCCTTTGAGAAACTCGAGCTCCTCGCCTTGACCATTGAGTCGGGAAATCAGAGTCTCGAGAAGACCTCAGCCAATGCCCTGAAGATGCTCGAGGCTCTTCAGCTTGACATACCGGTCTACGCGGGGATGGTCCGGTGGTGGAAGATGCCCGCCTCGCAGGCGATATCCATGGAGAAACAGGGCTTGACGGTCCCGTATTTCCAAAACTGAAGCGCTCGGTCGAAGATCAGCACGCGGTGCTCTATTTGATCGATGCGCTGAGAAATAGTCCGGATCCGATCACCATTGTGACGACGGGCCCTGCGACGAATCTTGCCATGGCCCTCCGCCTCGCCCCCGATATCGCTACCAAGATCGAAGAACTCGTGATGATGGGCGGATCGATTAGCGAAGGCAACGTCTCACCAGCTGCTGAGTTTAATTTTCTCGCCGATCCCGATGCCGCTCACATCTGTTTTAACAGTGGACTGAAACTTGTCATGTGTGGCCTCGATGTCACCCGCAAGCTCCTCTGCTATCCCGAAATCGTCGATCGCATGGATCGCATCGACAATCGAGCAGCTGAGCTCTTCGTTCAGCTGATGTGTTTTTTCAATCAGACCCAGCGCGAAGTCTTCGGCTGGCCCGGGGGGCCGCTCCATGATCCGTTGACCATTGCCTACCTCCTTAAACCAGACTTGCTTCGCCTCCAGCCGATGCATGTTGAGATTGAACGGCGCTCGCTGACGAGCCTTGGACGTAGCAATTGCGATCGCTTTGATTACCTCCATGCTGGCCATAATGCCGAGGTTGCAATCGATGTCGATGTTGATGGCTTCTGGGATCTCGTAGAGTCCAGTCTCCGCCAGTATGATCATCTGCCACGCCGAAACTGAGGTTTCTATGGATCCGCGTCCCAATATCATTTTCATACTCAGTGATCAGCAGCGCCAAGATAGTCTCTCCTGCTATCACAAAGCCCCCGCTGAGCGCTTCAAGCTGACGCCAGAACTCGATCGCCTCGCAGCGTCTGGCAGCCGTTTTAATCAGCAGATTAGCGTTCAGCCAGTCTGTGGTCCAGCCCGAGCCTGTATTCAGACCGGTCGCTATCCATCGGAGGTCGGAGCTCAGATTAATGAAATGGGCTTGGATCCGGAACTTGCAAGTTTAGCGAAGTACCTCTCGACGGCTGGTTATGAGACTGCTTATGTCGGTAAGTGGCACCTCGCCTCGTACCAGGCTGCTCGGGTACCCGAGAAACGTGCTATTTTTGCCGCACATGGACTTGGGGATTGTATTGACGAGGCAGGGGAGACGACGATCCAAGCGCTCCCGCCAGAATTACTTGCCGAACTCGAGCGCGCTGGAATTGCCCCGTATGCCCGGGATTATCGGATGCGGGCGATCCCAGAAGCCTATCGCGGAGGGTATCGAGATTTCTGGATTGCTTCGGATATCCTCGAGTTCACCTCTCATGGTGAGGGCGGTTCGATGTTTGATGCGCAGATGGAGGAGCGGGTCTTCGATGATTATCGCGTTGATGCGACGATGGACTTTGCCCTCGAATTTCTCCGTCAGCCCCATGAACGGCCATTTTTCCTCTTCGTCTCCTTCATTGAACCTCATCATCAGAATGATCGAGGGCGGGTCGAGGCCCCCGACGGGATGGCTGAGTTCTATCGAGATTACGACTTGCCTGGGGATCTCGTCGGACGAGCGGGGGACTACGAGTCCGAGCTCCCGGCCTATCTCGCCTGTTGTGCGCGAATCGATGAGAACGTCGGTCGACTTTGTCGCACGCTTGAAGATTTGGAGCTTATGGAGCAGAGCCTGATTTTCTATAGCTCCGATCACGCCTGCCACTTTCGCACCCGAAACGGGGAGTACAAGCGATCGGCCCATGATAATTCGACTCTGGTGCCACTAGTGATTCATGGTCCTGGATTCGAAGGCGGCCACGTGATTGATGAGCTCAGTGCTTTGATCGACTTTTTACCGACGATTTTGCTTGCGGCTGGACTGGAAGTCCCTACAGATTTACCAGGCAAAGCACTTCAGAATCTCGTTCAGGGACAGTGCAATCACGAGGGGCTTCTGATCCAGATTTCTGAAGAGGGGATCGGACGTGCTTGGCGAAGCCTCAACAGCCTCTATGGGATTGAGGCCATCTTCGGCGAGTCGGATCGCCGTGTCGGAACCTATGGGGGAGACTGGCAGGGAAACGCCCTCGCAAGCGCCCACTGGCAACGCTATCGGGAGGCCTATTACTACGACCTGAAGCAGGATCCGGATCAGTTGACGAATCTAATTAATCATCCGGAGTATGTAGATCGAATTGCTGAAGCGCGGCAAGCTTTGCGGGCTAAGATTCTCGAGATTGAGGGGATCGAGGTGGAGATTGAAGTTTAGATAGCGGATTTGATAAGACCGGGACTTGCCGACTAAGCTCTGGCAGCAGCGAGTTTGCTTTTTTCAATCGCCAACGATCCCAGTAGACCTATAGCGCTTAGCTGAGGTGATCTTGGGCTTTCATTTTATCGAGTTCCTTTTTACGGCGAGCCTTCGCCGCCTTGGCACCGTTCTCATAGGCAAGAGCCAGCACCAAGAAGCCGACGAGTGGCCTGAGAATATCTTGAACGCTAAAAGTCATTACGCCCTTCACGAAGAAGTAAATGACAGACCCTAAGAACAGGGCCGGTAGAATAAAGCCAAGGGCTTTCCAGTTCTTATAACCACAGAGATACTGAATGGCTAAGACCACAGCCGCGCAAAGCATAATAAGTACAGAGATTACAGGGACATTGTTAAATAACTCGCTCATGATGAATTCCTCCCGCTGTTTTGGTGCGCCGTGATGATCTGTTTTGCCACTTCCAACGAGATCTGCTCATCAAGCACCATGTGCATGATCTGGGTTTCAAATGGATCTTGGACGCTATCGTTGATCTTGATCTTTTCCTGAAGTCGGTCCAGGCGCAGACGGATGGTCGGATAAGAGACTCCATATTCCTTCGCCGTATGCTTCAACGAGCCAGAGTTCAACACCAAGACCTTTATGAAGCATTGGTCCTCGTCATCGAGCTTGCTAAACCACTCCACCTCTCACACCTCCAGACTTTAACTATCTGCAAGTTTAGTTTAATAAAGTTAAAATAACAAGGAGGTTTTTAGTTAAGCAGCATGTGTGAGCAGTTCAAGAGGTTTCGCAGAAACCATGAAAGGCTATTGACCGTGAGGTCAGGAGATTTGTACAGGTGGTAGTGCTCAACAAGTGTAGCAAGTGCTTCTGATGAAAGTGAGTGCTACACAGCATAAGGAGTTCAGCAATCTCATAGCAGACAGCTTGGGGGAGGAGTTAATGATCGCGAGTCGTATGAAGCGGCCATGTGTCGGGAGATTCACAAGAAGAGAGCGGGACAACAGTAGGGGCGATGGAGGGCTGGATCTGGATACGAGATGTAAAAGCGTTCTGTTTGCTCTCATGGCGATCTTAGACAGAAAGAGTCACACTTTGGTTCCCATCGATTAGGTGATTTCCGAATCCTCAATCCGCTGGATCTGTTTTCATATCCTCGAAAAAATGTTTAGTAACAGGGAAGACACGAACTCACCAATGCAAGCCATAACACTTCCCCTACCTGAAACACTCTAACGATAGGGGGGATTTATCAAAACCGATGTCATCGCGCAGCCATCTATGAGCATCGATCTCAGCGATTGAATGTGATAATAGCATGCTAAAACGGATTTCCTGGATATATAGAAATGCCTCCCCATGAGACACGCTTGGGGAGGCATAAGATGGTCAGGTAAAGTAGTCTGCAGAATTAGGATTGTCGGCTGGATTGCAGTTCAATTCCACGATCACAAATACGTAGACTCGAGGCCCGGTGGGAGACGAGGATGACGGTCTTCGTCTCGCTTGCTTCTCGGATACGGTCGAGGACGAGGGCTTCGTTGAGACTATCGAGGTTGCTAGTTGGTTCATCGAGGAGGAGGATCGGGGCATCGTGAAGAAAGGCCCTCGCCAGTCCCATCCGCTGACGTTCTCCTCCTGAGAGGGAGGAACCCAGCTCGGATACAGCTGTGTCGAAGCCCTTTGGGAGTTTTTCAATAAAGTTGAGAATTGCAGCCTTTTCACAGGCGGCACGTAGCTCCTCGAGACTTGCGTCAGCTCGTGCAATTCTTAGGTTTTCAGCAATGCTCCCTCTAAAGAGATAGCTCTCTTGCGTCATATAGGCCTCCATCTGTCTTAGGTCATGGGTATTCACTTCGTCGAGTGAGCGAGCGTCAATATTGATTTTGCCCGACTGAATCTTCCAGAAGCGCATCAGGAGTTTGAGGAGTGTTGACTTACCACAACCGCTGTCGCCTCGGATTCCGAGACAATGGTTACCGGCAATTTCGAGATTAAAGTCTTTGAAAATATCTTCATCAGAATAGCTAAAGTCGACCGAATTGAATTCGATTTTACCTGCACTGCTCGGAGCCTGTCCCTCGACATCGAGAAGTTCGGGTTCTTCTTCGAGGAGATTGAGTAGACGTTCGCCTGAAGCGAAGGTGTTAGCGAGACCAGCACCGAGGTTGGAGACTGCAATGGCAGGACCGAAGCTACTCATGAAGAGAACTTGGCAGATGATCAGCGCAGAAGCGGAGATCAGTCCGCAGCTCTCGAGACTCAGGGCAAGGGCGAAAAAGGCGAGGTCGAGACTCCAGATCATTAGGTTTGTCACGACTGCAGCGAGGCTCTGGCGGATGCGAAGTTTGGTTTCTGTTTTAAGAAGCTGGCGCGAATCGGCCATCATCGCATCGAGTCGGCGACGACCAGCAGAGAAGGCTTTTAACTGGCTGAGACCGTGAAGATTATCGAGGATCTGGGTTGATAGTTCGGCAGATGCCTGGCGGAAGCGATGACCTAGCGGAGCACTGAGGCGACTACTTAGAATTGGGAGGACGCCAGCGATCAGGATCTGAGCGAGGAGAGCTGCAAATCCAAGCCATGGATTAAAGCAGGCGAGGAAAATCGCAACACCTAAAGCCATGAAAATCTCAATGAAGACAGGGGAGATTGTATGGGCATAAAAGACTTCAAGCAGCTCGATATCACTCGTAATCAGACTAATTAGCTCACCACGGTTGCGAGTTTCGAGTTTAGCGGGTGCCAGCTCACGAAGCTTCGTGAATACGCGGTCACGGAGGAGGGCGAGGAGTTTAAAGGCAATGAAATGGTTGGCGAGTTGTTCTCCATAATGGAGGAGGCCGCGCGTTAAACCGAAGACGGCGAGGGCGATGAAGAGGAGAGTCGGAACTTGCCCGGATTTCAGGGCGTCACTGAGGCCGATGGCTCCAAGTCCAGGAATCATTGCGGCCGCGTAATGACCGAGGATTCCACAGAGAATGGCGAGAATCATATAGCCAGTCAGTGGCTTGACGACTTGGACGAGGGTCATCGCAATTTTGAAGCCAGAGCGGGTCTTCTTCATTTTCGCTGGGATCTTGCACTCTTCACTTCGAGTTGTGCGGCCTGAGCGCTCTGAATTTCGGATGGCATCGATCACTTCAAAATTTATGGGGGCATCTCCTTCAACACGAGCCTCTAGTTCGGACTGAGTGTGGTAGAGCTTGGCATAGAGGCCGTTTTGGGCCATCAGTTCTTCATGGCTTCCCTTTTCGAGAATTTGACCGCCATCCATGGCATAGATGAGTTCGGCCTTAGATGCTGCCTTCAATCGGTGGCTGATCATCAGAACGGTTTTTCCAGATTCCGCCAGAGCTGCAATTTCTTCGAGGATGGCTTCTTCGGACTCCACGTCGATGTTGGAACTCGCTTCGTCAAAGATATAGATGCTTGCATCCCTTAGGAGGAGGCGGGCGAGGGCGAGACGCTGACGTTGCCCGCCTGAGAGGTTACTCGCTGATTCTGCGATCTCAAAGTCGAGGCCGTGATTTTCGCTGAAAAAGTCGTAGAGGCGAACTCGCTTGAGGACGGAAAACAGTTTCTCATCCGTTGCCTCGGGGGCTGCGAGCCTGAGATTTTCGCGGAGGCTGCCTTTGAAAAGATGACTATCGTGACTGAGGCGGAGAATCTCGAGATTGCGTTCTGCTTCGTTGATCTCACGAAGTTCGACGCCATCAATTCGGATCTCGCCCGTGTAGGATTGGTACTGGCCCTCGAGAATACTGGCAAGGGTCGATTTTCCGCAGCCACTCTCACCAACGAGGGCGATAAAACTCGACTTCGGTAAATTGAGGTGGATGTCTTTTAAAATCGGACGATCCGCTTCATAGCCGAAACTGAGACCGTCAAGCTCGAGAGATTGTTCAAATTTAAAACTGGCTTTGCCAGCCTGGTCGGCCTCTTCAAGGTCGAGGATCTTAAAGAGTTTATCGGAGGCCGCCATACCCGTCGCCGCGGTATGGAAAAACGCACCGAGCATTCGCATCGGGATAAAGAATTGGGCCGAGAGGAGGATGAAATTCAGACAGGCTGTCGAACTGATCTGACCGCGGGTAAAACGGGAGATTGAGAGCCCAATACCGAGGGCTGCACCACCGAAGGCAACGAGATCCATCACAGAGATGGAGTTTAATTGGAGGCTGAGCACACGCATCGTCGCTCGACGAAACGACTCCGCCTCACGGTTCATTTTCTTCTGATAGGCTTCATCGGCTTCATAGATTTTCAGGGTGCTTAGTCCACGTAGATTTTCGAGAAAGACGTCGGCCAGTGAGGCATAGCGCCCCCAGTAACGTTTCAGCGTTCGCTTAGCAATCGTTTGGATGGCGACAATCGTTAAGGGGATCAACGGTACTGCGATGAAGAGGATGAGGGCCGTGAAAAAATCTGAATTGGCGAGGGCGATGAGGAGGGTTAGAGGTGCGAGGAGACTGTAGAAGAATTGGGGGAGATAGGCGGCGAAGTAGCCATCGAGTTGGCCAACGCCATCGAGCATCAGGTGATTGGCTTCAGCGGTTGAATAGAGTTCACCATGGTTGGCGCCGAGGCGGAGGAGTTTATTGAAGAAGCGTTCCCGGAGGATGAGCTTGAGCGTTTTTGAACTCTCAATAGCCGCCTTTGATTCGAGGTAGCTAAAGAGGCAGAGGGCGAGGATTGCTGGGATGACGTAGATCAGAAAATTCTGGAAGTCAGCGAGGCCCGCTCGTCCTTCAAAAATCGAGACGAGGAAAGGTGAGATTTGGAAGATGATGAAGATGTGTGCGAAAAGCCCGAGGACTTTAAAGAGGACGTTGAGGGCGACATATTTTTGGCCGCGCCCCGCGAGTTGTATAAGTCTTTTTTTGATCATTGTTTAGATTCCTTGGTGCTTAGGTGTTTATTTTGACAGCAGGCTTGTTGTCGGGCCTCAAAACTGAGGAAGGGACAGGGATAGCCTGGTACGTGGACGATTTCGCAGTCGACGTTATAGACCTCCTTCATGAGTTCAGGACTCATGAGATCTTTGGGTCGACCCTCAGCGTATTTTTTCCCACTTTTCATGACAACGAGGTAGTCGCTGTAGGTCATCGCTTGGCTGAGATCGTGGAGAACCATGAGGACGGTCATCCCATGCTTATCGTTGAGGCGGCGGACGAGGCGCATGACTTCAAGCTGGTAGGAGATGTCGAGGTAGGTGGTTGGCTCGTCTAGAAAGAGAATTTTCGGTTTTTGAGCGAGAGCCATGGCGATCCATGCGCGCTGACGTTCTCCCCCAGAGAGTTCAAAAATCGACTTATCCTGCATCGGATAGACACCTGTTTCATT
>JAUNVS010000032.1:0-11909 GCA_030537565.1 Eubacteriales bacterium
CTTCACCGTCCGTGAGAACAACAGATGCAAAAGCATTCTGATTGCTAAGATCGACACCACCATTTAAATCGTATTCAAGAATCGCATTATACTCGCGCGCGGGCTTCGACACTGAGGCAACTGGCGAAGACGGAGGCGGAGGTGCTTGACTTGGAGCTTGGGTAGGAACTGGAGGAGGCGGCGGAAGCGTCGGTGGTGGCGCTGTCGGTCGCTCTACCCGCCCCTGCGTCGGTCGTAGAACCAAACGAGTCGTCGACTTGTTCGATCGCAAGGGTTTTCGACGCGGGAGCGCTTTCCGCGAAGAGGTCGGCCGGCTACTGCCCTTCACACTCGTCTTGCGGGAGATAGAAATAGTTTCCTTTGGCTCCGCTTCTCGAGGACGTCGACAGCCATTCAAGCTAAATAGAACGAGACCACTAGCCAAGAACACGGCCAGACTCTGAAATTTAAATCGGTTCATGCGAAAGTCTCCTTTCGTCAAAATCAAGTAAACTTACTTGTGCTAAATATATTAAGACCACTTTGCTTTTCATGATACCACCCTTTTGGAAATTAAGTCTTATCAAGTCGTGAATGTATTGAAAACCCAGGTCATCGAGAGTCACCGCCCGACGCCTGGGTTTACTAGCATAAGTATCAAAAGGAAGGTCGTAATGTGAGCCTCATCAGCCCTGGGACGCACTCATATCGAGCTTCATCAACTGATTGAGCTCGATCGCATACTCCATCGGCAATTCCCGAGTAAAGGGTTCAATAAAACCCATGACGATCATTTCCATCGCCTTTTCCTCAGAAATCCCTCGACTCATTAAATAAAAGAGCTGCTCCTCCGAGACCTTAGAAACCGTCGCCTCATGTTCGAGTTGACTACTGCCATTGTGGACACGGTTCGAAGGAATCGTATCAGACTTGCTCAGTGGATCGAGGATGAGCGTATCGCACTCTACACGGGTCTTCGCATTCACTGCATTTTTTCCAATATCAACGGTGCCACGATACGTAGTATTTCCACCATTTCGCGAAAGCGACTTCGAGATAATCGATGAAGACGTGTTTGGACCTAAGTGGATCATCCGAGCACCGCTATCTTGGCACTGGCCCTCGCCAGCAACCGCCACAGATATGACTGTTCCGCGGGCTCCTGCCCCCTTCAGATAACAGGCCGGATACTTCATCGTCGTACGGGCCCCGATGTTTCCATCAACCCATTCCATCTGGCCGCCCTCTTCAACAATGGACCGCTGAGTGACCAAATTGAGAACATTATCAGACCAGTTCTGTATCGTCGTATATCGACAACGCGCATTTTTCCCAACAAAAATCTCAATCACGCCCGAGTGAAGTGCATCGCTACTATATCGAGGCGCAGTACAGCCTTCAATGTAGTGCAGATCCGCCCCCTCGTCGACTATGATTAAAGTACGCTCAAATTGCCCCATCCGCTCAGAATTGATGCGAAAGTATGACTGGAGGGGCTGGTCTAACTTAACGCCTTTGGGAACGTAGATGAAAGAACCGCCAGACCAACAGGCCGAGTTCAAGGCGGCGATCAAATTATCCCCAGGTGGCACCAATTTCGAAAAATACTTTTTAAAGAGTTCTGGGTAGCGCTTAAGCCCTGTGTCGGTATCCGTAAAAATAACGCCCTTTTCCTCAAGCTCCTCATGGATTTTCGAATAGACAACCTCTGACTCATATTGAGTCGAAACGCCAGCCAAATACTGCTGTTCGGCCTCTGGGATTCCTAGCTTGTTGAAAGTCTCCTTAATTTTCTCAGGAACATCATCCCAACTCTCTACAGAGCGCTCTTCTGCTGGATTGAAATAATAGTAAAAAGAGTTCCAGTCAATTTTTGATAAATCAGGTCCCCAACTGGGATAGGGCATCGCCATGAAGGTCTCGTACGCCTTTAGGCGGAAATCACGCATCCAGGCATCTTCCCCCTTTGCCTCCGAAATCTGGCGGACGATGTCGGCACTCAAGCCACGATCCGTCTTAAAAACAGCCTCGACCTCATCGACAAAATCATAGCGATACTCAGTTGTAATCGCTTGAGCCTCTTCAAGTGACTTCGACTGGGCAAGACGCTCAGCTTGAGACTGGTTAAATTCCATGGCTCTATCTTTTGGATCAGTCATCATTTCTCTCCTCGTTCCTTACCCGCCTCAAAAACTTCTCCGTCTTCTGTCTCCAGATGCAGTGATCTAAGCTGTTCATCATTTAGCAGGCGTTCTAACGCAATCCATGCGAGGGTGGCACACTTAATCCGAGGTGGTAGTTTGACAACGCCCTGAAGGGCATTAGCCTCAGCGAGCCCCTCCTCATCGTAGTCTTTTCCCGAAACCATCTTCTTAAATTCAACAATTTTCTCGAGGGCCTCGGGCTTGCTAAGGCCAGTACAGAGCTCGGCCATCATCGACGCCGAAGCACAGCAGATGCTGCAGCCCTCCCCCTCCTGGCAGATGTCACTAATTGTCTCACCATCCATATGGATTTGAACGCTCAGATCATCACCACAAGAAGGGTTCTTTAGATGGATTAGTCGATAGGCTGCATCGGATTTAAGTCCGTGGTGCCTGGGATATATGTAGTGGTCTTTTAAAAGTTCTTTAAATAAATCACTGCGCTCCGTTTCCGAAAGCTCAGAATAAAATGTCAAGGAAATCACCAGCTCTCTTACTGCATGCGATCAAGCGATCGGCATCGTGAAATGTGTTGTAAAAGGAGAAACTTGCACGTAGGGTGCTCTTCTGTCCGAGCCAAGCCATACAGCGTTGTGCACAGTGGTGTCCTGCGCGCAGTGCGATGCCGGCGTGGTCATAAACAGAGGCCGCATCGTGCGGATGAACCCCTTTTACGTTAAAGGAGATGATGCCACTTTGTGCGACGTTCTCCGCATTGTAAATCTCAATCCCGGGGATCTTTAGTAGCCCGTCGAGGGCATAGCTACTCACCGCTGCAGTGGCCTCTTGGATGATATCGAATCCGATGGTGTTCTCAACATAGTCGAGGGCGACTTTAAAACCGAGCACCTCAGCAGCTGGCATCGTCCCCGCCTCAAACTTCGAAGGTAGTTCAGCAAAACTACTATCATAGCGATCGACGGTCCCAATCATTTCCCCACCGAGTTCAATAGGCGGTATGCGTTCGAGGAGCTCTCTTTTACCGTAGAACACCCCCAGACCAGTGGGTCCAAAGAGCTTATGGGCAGAAAAGGCATAAAAGTCGATATCCATCGCCTCGACATTGACTCGTTCGTGAACGATGCCCTGCGCCCCGTCGACAACAAACACAGCAGGCGACTTCTCATGAACGAGTGTCGCAATCTCGGCAATGGGATTTCTTGCCCCCATGACATTCGTCTGGTGTGCGAGGGCGACGATCTTCGTTTTCGCATTCAAGAGTGATCTGAGATCATCCATATCTACGGATCCGTTCGGCAGACTCTTGACGATACAAAGCTTGAGATTTTTTCGCAGACAAAGCTGTTGCCAGGGTACATAGTTCGCATGGTGCTCCTGGTCCGAGACAACGACCTCGTCACCCGACTCAACCCAAGTCTGCTCCAAACCATAGCAAATCATATTCAGCGCAGAAGTCGCCCCGCGCGTAAAGATAATGCAATGGCGGTCAGAGGCCCCGATAAATTTCGCAATCTGATTGCGAGACGCAGCGAAACGAGCGGCAACCGCATGTGAAAAACCGTCCGCGCCCTTAGCGGCCGAGACCGCATCATAGAGATAGTAATCCCGCATTGCCTCGGCGATGATGCTGGGCTTCAACGAAGTTGCCGTCGGATTCAGATAGCAGTATTTTCGGCCATTAAGTCGCCGCTCGAGGACTGGAAAGTCTCTCCGATGTTCCTCGAGGGTCCGCCCATCGAGGGCGACCAGCTGCATCGGGTCTTGAATCGTAGATGGCATGTGTAAACTCCTATACGCTGAAAACTAGCATTCTTCGATCATTCGATCGAGGCGTTGGTGAAGAAAAGACGAAAGGGCGACATCTGAAACCCCAGTCAGGATGGCTTCGAGGAAGGCCCGCATCATCAAGCGTTTCGCTTCCGCTTCACTGAGACCGCGGCTCATGAGATAAAAGAGACTGTCATCATCGATTTGGCCAACCCCAGATGCATGAGATGCCTCAATATCGTACTCATCAATAAAGAGGAGCGGATAGCAAAGTGCCGTCCCCGTCTCATCGAGACAAATGCCCTTCATATCTTGGCGGCATTGACTCCCAGCTGCAGAGCGTTCAATCCGCCCGCGACTAATTAGCTCCACCGTTGCATCATGGTCCAAGACGGCATGACTGCGAATTTGCGAAAAAGTCTTAGCAGCTTGATGATGGGTTTCAACCTCATAGCTATGCTGGCTCTGAGGATGGGCAAAAATGGCACTCGCATAGTTGAAGTTTGCCCCTGGGGCACGCAGTTCTGCCTGAGATTTAATCGACGCGTTGCCATCGAGAATGACCGCATGAAGATCACAACGGGCCGAAGCCTCGAGGGTGAAATGAGGCTGGACCTGAATGGCCCGCTCATCTGGACCCTGCTTAAGACGGAGGTTTTTGGCGAGCTCTAAATTCTCGATAAGTACTAAGTTAAGACGAAGCTCAGCGTTTTCCCCCAGCTCAAAATCAAGATCAAAACGACTGGCCGCCTCCGATACAAAGATTAAGGTGAGCTCAGACTGCTGTTTACAAAGAAATTTTAGCTTCGCAACAGTCGCTAAGCTCTGAGTGAAAAGTAGGGCCTGCTTCTCACCTGCCGCGAGCTCAAGATCAGCGCCAAATTGAAAGTCGCTGTCGACTGGAATTGCGCCATGACTCATACCGAAATCAAGACGCTTAGGACTAGAATCTGCATCCTCTGCCAGTGGCTCTCGACGAAGAGCAAGACGGCTATGGACTGGCCCTTCGCTCTGCGAAGCGGGGTCTCGATAGGCATCGAGATCGACATGCAAGAAATCAACCCCCGTCTCGAGGTACTGTTCTACTAAAGAATTAATGACTGTCTTCACGATCGTTTCACGACTCCTTTCACGCCTCTTTGGACGTTGAGGTCTCGTTATTCTGAATCTCTTCGCGAATCCACTCATAACCTTCTTTTTCGAGGCGCTCAACAAGTTCCACGCCCCCACTCTTAACGATACGACCGTCCATCAGAACATGAACGTGACTTGGCTTGACAAAGGAAAGCAAGCGTTCATAGTGGGTGATCATCAGGATCGCCATCTCCTCGCCCCGCTCTTCATGCATCTTCGCGATGTTTTCCCCGACGATTCGAAGTGCGTCGATATCAAGTCCAGAGTCGATCTCATCGAGGAGCGCAACACTCGGCTTCAGCATCTTCATCTGCAGAATTTCATTGCGCTTCTTCTCACCGCCGCTAAAACCCTCATTTAAATAACGTTTTGGTAAAGACGGATCCATCTCCAAGTCGTTTAGGCACTTTTGGAGTTCAGAACGAAATGGCAGAACCCCCATCGGATGTTCTTTTGGTCGCTGAGCATTAATCGCAGTTCTCAGGAAGTCAGAATTACTAACCCCTTCAATTTCAGCAGGATATTGCATTGCCAAAAATAGGCCCCGACGAGCTCGCTCATCAACAGGCATCTCGTTCAGGGACTCATCGTTAAGGCGAATCTCTCCAGCAGTAACCTCATACTTCGTCGACCCCATTAGAACCATCGAGAGAGTGGATTTCCCTGTTCCATTGGGCCCCATAATGGCATGGATCTCGCCGCCACGAAGTTTAAGGTCCACACCTTTGAGGATTTCGCGGCCTGCGACCTCGGCATGTAGATCTACAATTTCTAAGCAAGGCGACTTTGCTTCTCTATATTCACTAGGCATATTGTATCCTTCCATCGGATCTATTCAGTAATCCTTCAAATTGTTATTATAAACGTCGCTCCATTCTACTTGGTAACCATCGAAAAGCTAGGACAGTGATCACTAATTCAAATTGGCCTAGAATATGGAAATTTGTTCGAAAGTTTAATTGTATGTCTCAGACTTCCCTGGATCAAGCGCCACTCATTCTGGCCAGCGCCTCACCCCGTCGACACGAGCTCCTCAAGCGCTATGCCATCCCATTTCAAATCGGACGATCTGAATTTGATGAAGAGTGCTTTAAGCAAAAATATAGTACTTTATCAGCCGAAGAATATGTTGAAGCTCTCGCTCGCGCAAAAGGCCGCGCCTATCGCCCGAACGACTCGTCTACGCGCTGGGTCCTCTCCGCAGACACGATCATTGATTTTAACGGCGAGATCATCGGTAAAGCGAAATCACTTGCCGAAGCACGTTGCCACCTAGAATCCTTCTGTGGCACGAGTCATCGTGTGCTTACGGCCCTCGCACTCTGTGAATACAGGGATAGCCAATTTTTCTCAATCGACAGCTACGTGGAATCAGCGCGAATCCATTTCTACCCACTCGATGACTACAGTCGTTCACTAATCGATATCTATTTGGCCAGTGCTCAGTATCAGGATAAGGCGGGATCTTACGGCATCCAGGAATTGAGCGGGCTTCTTATCAAAGCGATTGAGGGCGACTACCACTGCATCATGGGACTCCCCTTACACAGTTTGTTCCGTCGTTGGCCCTTTCTTTTAGACGAAAATCAAGCGTTCCAGACAGACGATGACTGATCTTAAGGCCTACGAAAATTGCCGACTCTGCCCGCATCACTGTGGCGTTAATCGCATCAAAAATGAGCTCGGACGCTGCCATGCCCCTGCAAGCTGCAGGGCTGGTGCTGCGATGCTTCACCACTGGGAAGAACCGATCATTTGCAGTCCCAATGGAAGTGGTGCCGTCTTCTTTAGTGGATGCAGCTTAGCTTGTGTATTCTGCCAAAATGCCAGCATCTCCCACGAGAACCATGGTTTTGAAATTTCTACCGACGAACTCGTCGACGCCTATTTCCGTCTCGAAGAATCTGGGGCCGACAATATTAACCTCGTCAGTGCCACCCACTACATCCCACATGTCTCGGCGTCCATCAAAAAAGCACGCGCAGCTGGGCTCAGTCTCGCATTTATTTACAACAGTAGTGGCTTCGAGTCCGTCGAAGCACTGCGTTTGCTTGATGGACTAATCGACATCTACCTTCCCGACTTGAAATATTACAGTGCCAAACTCGCTAAGCGCTATAGTGGCGCATACCACTACCCTCAATACGCCCGAGCCGCCATTGATGAGATGTTTCGCCAAGTCTCCGGATTTGAAATCGACCCCGAAACCCATATGATGAAGCGCGGAATGATCGTCCGCCTCCTCATTCTCCCTGGACAGGTTCGCGATGCGATGGCCAGTCTCGCCTACCTCCATACCCACTATCGCGACTCAATCTTCATTAGTTTAATGCGACAATTCACACCGACCCCTGGACTGGGGAATCGTTTTCCCGAACTTCAACGTCGCCTCAGCGATGAAGAATATGAAGCCATCCTCAAACTTGCCGATGAACTCGATCTTAAATACGCATTCACCCAGGAAGCAGAAGCAGCAGCCGAGTCCTTTATTCCAGAATTTCGTGGTCAAGGTCTCATCGGCATAAAAAAAGCCGCTGGAAATCCAACGGCTTAATCAACTTAATAAAAGAATTAGTGCTTGCGCTTGCGAGCAGCTTCTGACTTCTTCTTCCGTTTTACGCTCGGCTTCTCATAATGCTCGCGTTTACGAACTTCTGCGAGGATACCACTACGTGCACAGGAACGCTTGAAGCGGCGAAGAGCACTGTCGAGTGTCTCGTTCTCTTTTACCTTAATTTCGGCCACAATTCTCCCCCCTCCCGGCGCACGATTCGAAATTCAATGATTTCTTGCGTAACACCCAAATACTAACAGCCAAGAGCCACATGGTCAATAGCCAGTAAATAGTCAAAGCATCTCGCATTGATCATTTCTCAAAGCCGACTGGAGTGCAGCGGATTGTCTTAGTCGCATAGGAGTAAACGTCGCCCATGGGCGCAAGAGCTCGTTCCAAAAAGACGTCAGCTTCCTACAAAAATCCGCAGCGACCTCAGGCTCATCCTGTAAGCTAAACCAACGATTTAGTGCATTGGCCAACTCCGCATAGAAGAACTCGGCCTCTAGATCAGAGCCCTCAGTTAATTCATTGGCGAAGAAGCGCATCGACTTTTTCGCGAGCTTAGCGCGACGCAGATCGAGCTTAGAATCCGAGCGAATCGCCTCAAACCACGAAAAGGCAAGATCGAGTTCGAAGAAAAAGCCGAGATAGCGATCCGAAAACTCCTCTTCTTCGCCCGTTTTATCAGAGAATTGGAAGCGTCGCTCGAAGAAATTCTGAGCCAATTCCATTGCCCGCCCCTCCAGTTCATCCGATGAATCCGGGGTCAGGGCCGCCAACTGGACCTTCCTCTCCTCGTAATCAAGATTCTGATAAAAGGCTTGTAAATCCAAAATCCTACTCCTAAACGAGTGACTTAAAGAATTCGAAGAAACCACGGTCGGCATCCTCACCAGCTACGAGATGCCAATGCAAGTGAAATACCGTCTGCCCGACTTCTCGACCATTATTCTGGACGAGGCGAAAACCATGTTTTTTAAAGTCATCCGCCTCAGCGACCGCATACACGGCTCGATGCATGTCGACTAGAACTCGTTCGAATTCTGGGCTGTGGTCATTGGCAAAATGCGGGTCAAAGTAGTTTTCGACATGGGTCTTCGGGAGGACGAGATAGTGATACTTAGCAATCGGATGGAGGTCTCGAATTACTTTAACCGACTCATTCTCATAAACGCAGTCCGATGGGATTTCCCCGGAAAGGATCTTGCAGAAAATACAATTCGAATCCGCACACATCTTCTATACCTCCTAGATTAAATAGTCCTGATATCTATCCTAACAGACGCTCAATCTCAGTGCTCGCAGCAGCGAGTGACTCATCGAGCTTCGAGACATCACGGGCACCTGCTTGCGCCATGTCTTTTCGACCACCACCGCCGCCACCAGCAACCTGGGCAGCGATTTTAACAATATTTCCAGCGAATACGCCCCGTTCGATCAAAGGCTCTGAAACCATACAGCAGAAAGCGAGCTTGTCTTTAATCTCACTAGCGAGAACGATAACCGCAGGTGCAAATTTAGAACGCAAGTGTTCGCAGGCGTCTCGCAGTGCATCGGCGCGGTCGACACTTAGACTACTGACGAGTACCGAAGCATTCGCCAGCTGTTTCACCTTTGAATCCAGCATCGAGGTTGCTTCTTGTTCTTGCTCACGTTTAATCGTCTCGAGTTCACGCTCGCGGCTCTTCAGTTCCTCTTTTAGCTTCTCGATCCGTTCGAGAAGATCTGCCTCTGAAGTCTTCAATGACTGGGCGAGTGCGGCAATCCGGGTACTATCTTCATGGGCGAGCTGCATGGCAGCAGCTCCTGTGACGGCTTCAATACGGCGAACTCCCGCAGCGACAGACTGCTCAGAGATAATCCGGAAATAGCAGGCCTGAGACGTATGTTTGAGATGCGTTCCTCCACATAGCTCCTTCGATGCCCCCATCGTCAGAACTCTTACCTGATCGCCATATTTTTCGTCAAAGAGTGCCATCGCACCAGAGGCCTTCGCCTCCTGCATGGACATTAATTCAGTCACGACTGGCGCATCATCGAGAATCGCCTGATTGACATGTTTCTCAATCGCATCGAGAGTCTCACGATCAATCGCTGAAAAGTGTGAGAAGTCGAAGCGCAAGCGATCTGGTCCAACGTAGGAACCGGCCTGTTTAACATGCTCGCCGAGGATGTCTCTTAGGGCCTTATGTAATAAGTGGGTCGAGGAATGGTTCCTCGCCGTCGCCATACGCCGCTCGTGATCGACTTCCAAATGTAAGCGATCTCCGACGGATATTTCACCGCTGAGGAGACGAACACGGTGCAAAAACAGCTTCCCGTCTGGCTTCGTAACATTCTCAACGAAGAGTTTGGCATCACCATCTAGCGAGCGAATCTCACCGTGGTCTCCAACCTGACCGCCCCCCTCTGCGTAGAAGGGACTGCGGTCGAAGATTAAGATCGCCTGCTCGGCTTCATCAGCACTAAGCGCTTCGACAAAGCGGAGCTCCGACCCCTCTTCTGGGAACAGGAGAATGGCCTCCAGCTCGGCCTCTTCGGCCTCAGAGCAATAGCCCAAGAACTCTGTCGTCGAACCCTTCTTTACCTCTGCAGGCAAAGTTAATCCGCTCCAGGCACTCTCCCCCTTCGCCATCAACGCATCATGTGCACGCTGCTTCTGAGCTTGCATGAGCTTTTTAAAACCAAGCTCATCTAATTCAAGACCCGATTCAGAAGCGATTTCTCGCGTCAAGTCATATGGGAACCCATATGTATCATGAAGTAAGAAGACATCCTCGGAGGGCAGGTGACTAAGATTCGCAGACTTCGCCGAGTCAATCGCACGTTCGAGAAGATTCATTCCCTGACGAATGGTACGGTCAAAGCGCTCTTCCTCTTTTTCAATAATGGTGAGGATGTAGTCATGGTGCTCACGCAATTCTGGATACGCATCTCCAGACATACGAATAACGTCCTCGGCAAGCTGGGTCAAAAAGAGTCCATCGATCCCAAGCAGTCGACCATAGCGAGCCGCTCGACGCAAGAGACGGCGTAAGACATATCCGCGCCCCGTATTGGAGGGTGTAACACCATCGGCAATCATCATGACCGTCGAGCGAATATGGTCAGTGACAACGCGAATAGCGACGTCATCGCGCTCATTGGATTTATACGTCTTACCAGCAATCGCGCAGACATGGTCGAGGATCGAGCGAATCGTATCAACCTCGAAGAGGTTATCCACACCCTGCATCACACACGCGAAGCGCTCTAGACCGCCACCCGTGTCAATATTCTTCTGTTTAAGTGGTAAGTAGCTTCCATCTTCTTGACGGTCAAACTGACTGAAGACGAGATTCCAAATCTCGACATAGCGGTCACCCGCATCAGCCCCAAAAGCACCACTACCATAGGCTTCGCCACGGTCGTAATGAATCTCAGAACAGGGACCACAAGGACCCGTACCATGTTCCCAGAAGTTATCTTCCTTACCTAAACGTGCGATACGCTCCTCGGGAATCCCGATCGTCTCATGCCAAATCTTATACGCTTCATCATCCTCGTGATAAACGGAGATGTAGAGACGCTCAGCCGGAATTTCTAAGTCCTCAGTGAGGAACTCCCAGGCCCAAGGAATAATCTCCTCCTTAAAGTAATCACCAAAGGAAAAGTTGCCGAGCATCTCGAAAAAGGTACCGTGCCGCGAAGTCAAGCCAACCTGGTCGATATCTGGTGTTCGAATGCATTTCTGACAGGTCGTAACGCGGGTGCACGGCGGCTTATCCTGGCCCGTGAAATAACGCTTCATAGGCGTCATGCCAGCGTTGATTAATAGAATGGACGGGTCATCTTTTGGCACGAGGCTAAAGCTCGGTAGTCGCAGGTGGCCCTTTGACTCAAAAAAACGCAGATAGCGTTCGCGAATCTCATTTAAGCCTAAAGCTTGCATACGGTCAGCACTCACTTTCACAAAACGATTCTATGCAAATTAGCATTTTAACAAAAAGAGGCTGTGATGTCCGAATCACAGCCTCTGAAATCCCTCTAAAGGGTTTGAAAATTAGTTGAATTTGGGTGCCGGAAGCTTAATTTCGTCACCAGCAGAGTAATTTTCGCCATTTTCACCCGTGATGACGTCTGGATTTGCGCGAATAATCTCCTTCACCATCTCATCGATCTGCTCATCCGAGAGGTTGTACTCTGCATACTGAGCGACCACGATCGTGTAAAGCGTATCGCCCGCCTGAATTGTATAGCGTTTTGCGGGTGGCTCAGTAGGCCGTGTCGTCGTGGGGCGAGTCGTCGTCGCTTCCGTATTCTTATGA
>JAUNVS010000032.1:11919-20168 GCA_030537565.1 Eubacteriales bacterium
TCGTAGTTGTCGTCGTCGGGAAGAGCTGGTTCTTAACACGGTCGGTAATATTGTAGTAGTAGTCACCGACAACATAGGCAGCAATCAGGACTAGGAGGATGAGAAGGGTGATGAGAAGCCCCTTATGGCCACTACGCCCCTCTTCGAGATCCTCTTCAAAACGCTGCTCAAAATTGGATTCCTCGGGAAGATTCGCAGCTGAGAAATTCTGACGACCAGTAATCGAAGATAGGACAGGAACCGTCCCGGTCGAATCTTTAACTTGCGCGTCTTGGCGGCGTCCCATCGAGCGAAGCGTCTTACTATCAGCGAGGATATCTTCGACAAAACCGATCATAAACTGACAGGGGCGTTCAGGAAGACGCTCCGCACAGAGCTGGACAACCCGCTCTGCCGCCTCACTCGCTTCTTCAACCTCGAAGAGAATCTGAAGCAGCTCGCGCTGATTGACGCACTGAAGTACTTCTTTATTACATAGAATAAAGCAGTCATCGCCCTGAAGCTGAGCGATGTTCGAGTATCGAATAGTCGCAGCTGAACCCGCCTTATAGATGTTGAAATTGGGAACGGGATTTCCATCTGTATCGACAGGTTCGAGGGCAATATCATCCTCTGTGAGTGGATATAAAATATCTTGGCGATAGAGGAAGGCGCAGGCACGGCCAAGCGTCACGGCCGCAATCTCGGCATCCTTTACCATCAAGCCCGAAAAATAAGGCTGCTTACTGTCGTCATCATCGAGGGTAAGTCGGCCGGCAACCGTCACCGCTGCATCAGCTAGCTCATTAATCTCTTCATCGATATTACGATTGGGCTCGTTCTTCATGTCGTTCATGATTCGATCGAGCACGTTGCGTTTCACAGGCTCGCTGCCCAATTCGCGACCGCCCTCTGCACTCGCATACACGGCGTAGAAAGCGCCCTGATCCTCTCGATCTAGGGTAATGTCGATCTCGGAGATATGGCCCTGTTTCAGCCGCCCGTCGAGATAAAAGCCATCTCCACCCTTCTCCCCATCGGGATAACGACCGGCAATGGTGCACGCAATACGCGTATATTTAGACATTGTAGCCTCCTTAAAGCACGTGATTTCAATCTATGGATTTGTTAGCAGACGCCCCAGCCAGACTCTCGTCGGGAATTATTACACGTCTGTAACTTTTGTAATCGCTTCTTAATATAATAGCTGAGCCCCTTGAATTTTCAAGACATTTTTTTCGCTTTTACTCGCAGCCTTTGCCTTTTGAGGGAAAAATTCATCTAGTGCAATCCACAGCCCAGACATTTTTGCGCACTCGCAGCAGCCGCTACACCGCCCTTAGCAGTCTCTCTCAGCGCGGCAGGAAGCGAATCCCCGACCTTCTTACAGACTTCAATCATTTCATCGATTGGTAAAACCGATGTAACGCCAGCTAAGGCCATCTGCGCTGCAGCGAGGGCCGCTACCGCCCCGTTTCCATTTCGAATCTGACAGGGCAGCTCCACCAGGCCACCAATCGGATCGCAGACCAAGCCCAGTAAGTTCATTAGAGCCATCGAAGCAGCATCGAAAGCGGGACTCGCTTCCGACTTATACAGTGAGACCACAGCTGCTGCCGTCATCCCAGCAGCAGACCCAACTTCGGCCTGACAGCCGCCCTCAGCCCCTGACAACGAGAATCCCAATTGGATTAAAAATGCGAGTGCAGCTGCAACGAAGAGGGCGTCGATCAGTGCCTCTTCTTCAATCGGATCAATTTCGTTTAACGCGTAAAGAGTCGCGGGTAGGACTCCTGAAGCGCCCGCTGTCGGGGCAGCCACAATCAATCCCATTGAAGAATTCTGCTCAAGTACGGCTAAGGCATAGGCAAGCGCCCGACTGCCGACTTCCCCGAGTAGTTTAGGCTGGGTCTCGAAGGAAGCGAGAAGCTGTTTTGCCTCCCCACCGATCAAGCCCCCCATACTCCGTCGTTGCTCCTGGAGTGGCTCTTCGACTGAGGTGCGCATCGCCTCCCACATCTTCTTCATTTCACGTCGAACTTGTTGGCGCGAGCTTGAGGAGAGAAACATTTCACGTCGACACATCAGCTCAGCAATCGAGATTTGCTTATCCGAGCAGACCTCGAGCATCTCCTGCCCCGACGCCACACAATAGACCCGACCGTCTTCGTCCAAAAAGTCCTCCGTCGCTGCCCCCGCAGTTGACTCTGCCGACTTCGAAACTTCATTTTCGAGCAACAGCACACGACTAACCTCTGGGTGAGCTTCGATTTCCGAAAGGACTTCAACTTCAATCACCTCATCACTTTCGACGAGGGTAAAGGCATCGTGGCCCTTATCCCGGCGAAATAAATTTAGGAATGCAATGTTCAAGCCACGTTTCGCAAAACAGCGCGTAATATGGGCGAGTACACCGGGCTTATCACTCTGGTAGACCAATATTGAATTGAGTCGGCCATTGAATTTAACCTCGATATCGTCAATCGAAGTAATTCGAGCACGTCCACCACCAATCGACTCACCGAGGACGCTGACGCGCTTCGCAGAACGTGTACAAATATCCATCTTCACCGTGTTCGGGTGGTCCGTAAGCGTATCGGAGTCCTCAACGAAACGATAGCGCAGGCCGTTTTTCGCCGCTTGCGAATAGGCCTCGCGAATAATCGGATCATCAACCTCGTAACCCATGATTCCTGCAAGCAGGGCGCGATCCGTACCATGCCCCTTCCAGGTCGAGGCGAAGGAGCCATATAAGGTAAAACAAACTTCCTCGACTTGCTCACCACAGATTCTCTGTGCCCAGTGTGCGAGGCGACAAGCGCCCGCTGTATGCGAACTCGAAGGTCCAATCATGCGAGGACCAATCATGTCAAAACAGGAGACATGCAGACTCTTATTCTTCAACATTCATTGACCTCTTTAGGATTCAATATGCAGACTTGACTTGCGATGTGCATCACTAAGCAAATCTGGCCAGAGTACCGCCTTCGAGACGGTCTCTGCTCGTTCGCGATCCGCGAGGATTTCAACGATATACGCTCCGAGTGCGGGAGTCGCTGCAAGTCCCTGAGCAGTAATTACATTAGCATCCCGGACGAGCGAAACATCGTGGTACTGTGAGAAGCCGAGTTCATCCTTAAAACTTGGATAACAGGTTCCTGCCATCGATGCACTCAAACCACATGTTTTTAAAATCAAAGGGCCAGCACAGACCGCAAAAACATATCGACCATCTAAATGAAACTGCTTGACGAGGTCTTGAACCTGAGGCGATTCACTGATCGTCTTTGCCCCTGGTAGTCCCCCGGGGCAAAAGAGGGCTCGATAATCAGCTGGATCTAGCTCGGCCAATCTCGCATCGCAGTCGATCACAACGCCGTGGGAGGAGCGGATCTTTCGCTCAGCTTCAATCGAAGCGAGATCCACAGTTAACCCTGCCCGACGAGCAAAGTCGAGAATCATCAAGCACTCCACTTCTTCCGTACCATCTGCTGCCAAAATCAATAGATCTTTCATACGTATTTCCCTCGTTTTCTGATCGGGGCAAATTATTGCCCTCTGAACTCTACTCTAGTCGTCAAACTCTGCCCGACTCAATTCTCGAGCCGCCATTTGTAAGGCTTCAGAGATCACTTGATCCATGTTGTAATACTGATACTGTGCGAGGCGCCCACCGAATAGGACTCGTTCTTCACGATCAGCCCGTTCCTTATACAGTTTAAACTTCTCCATGTTCGCTTCATCGTTCACGGGATAGTACGGATCTAAGCCAAGCTCCCAATCCCGTGGGAATTCACGAGTAATCACCGTATCGTCCTGTTCACACGGATTGAAATGTTTATGCTCAATAATGCGTGTAAAAGGAGTCTCTCGATCTGTGTAATTGACCACAGCAACGCCCTGGTAATTCTCGACATTGATGACTTCCGTCTCAAATTCTAAAGAACGCCACTCAAGGGTCTGGTAACAGTAGTCATAATAGGCATCAATCGGCCCCGTATAGACAATGCGATCAGCGAGCGCCTCCAATTCAGACCGACGTTCGAAGAAATCACAATTTAGTTCGAGATCGCAATTTTCAAGCATCGCTGCAACTAGTGCATCATAGCCCTTCGTTGGAATGCCCTGATGGGGATCATTAAAATAATTATTATCATAAGTAAAGCGGACTGGCAGACGCCGGATAATGAAAGCTGGCAGTTCTGTACAGGGGCGCCCCCACTGCTTCTCCGTATACCCGCGAATTAACTTCTCGTAGATATCCCGACCAACTAACTTGATGGCCTGCTCCTCTAAGTTCGTCGCCTCGCTGCGGATCTCAGCGCGCTGCTGCTCAATTTTCGCCTGAGCCTCGAGAGGTGTCCGAACCCCCCAGAGTGCGTGGAACGTATTCATGTTAAAGGGGAGATTGTAGATTTCACCGTTGTAATTTGCGATCGGAGAATTCGTAAAGCGATTAAACTCAACAAAACTGTTGACATAGTCCCAGATCGCCCGACTATAAGTATGAAAGATGTGGGCCCCGTAAACGTGAACGTCAATCTCTCCGTGTTTCTCGGTGTGACAGTTACCTGCGATGTGATTCTTCTTATCGATGACCAAGCAACGCTTGCCGGCCTGACTCATACGTTCAGCAAACGTCGCACCGAAGAGGCCTGCCCCGACAATAAGATAGTCATAATTTTTAGCCATATCCGCTACCGCCTTTTTCTTTAATGATATCAGCTTGTGCAGGATAACGGCGAAAAAAAAGACGTTCAAGAAGAACGTCTAATCGATGGACCCAAAGAGGATTGAACTCTCGACCTCTGCATTGCGAACGCAGCGCTCTCCCAGCTGAGCTATGGGCCCGTAAAGAACGTTAACTATGATATCAATAAAGTCAAAACTTGCAAGTACTTCTTACGAGAAAGGCATCCCTAGTGAGCATTTCAGAGCAAATTCGGGAAAAAATTAGCCGTCTTTGCGACGCAATAGAGATTTAATAAAGGGATCAAAAATCGTCAACCTCAATTGCCGATAGTGCAAACAGAGGTAGATTTCAACAAAGCCATAGAGCGTTAGAATCACGGCGTTAATCCAGTGAAAGACTTGCTCAAAAAGCTGGTAACGCCAGTAAGTCTGCCAAGGTTCATCCCCTCCCCCCTGCGACCGCAGAATTAGTCCCAGGATCAAGAGAACGATAATCCGAAGCAGAGCGAGACTAAAGGAGAGCAGAGCCTGTTGCGCCATCGCCGTCAAAACGAGACGGTTGCGCGACTCGAGATAAAAACAAAGCATCGCAATCAAGAATACAAAATTGGCAAGCGCTGGGATCCAGGCAAGGATGAGACTAATGAAAAGAACGAGCGAACAGAGATAAGGCGCAGGTCGACGCGTCAATTGGGCATAGTTAGTTTCGAAATTTTCAATCCACATCACGAACTCCTAGAGAGGGCGGCGCTTAATCTGCGCTGCTGTGCGGGGATAGATCTTCGGGCAAGCCCCAATTTTCTGATAGACAAAGAGACTGCGCTTTGACGAATCACTGAGCTCAAAATTAGAGACATCAAGCAGTTTCGCTCCGAGTGACTGGGCGGCATGACGGGCGAGCTCCACCTCAGCTGGATCAGTTTTCATGGCAATAAAGTAGGCAGCTGGTTTTACAAAAGGCAGTGAGTACTCGAGCAGTATATTCAGCGGTGCAACTGCTCGGGCGATGACGAGGTCGAAGCCCGAACGGTAGGCTGGGTCGCGCCCGAGCTCCTCAGCTCGAGCATGCCGCAAATCGACTCCTCTGAGTTCGAGGAGCTCAACGACCTCAGAGAGAAAATCAATGCGCTTGCGCAGTGAGTCGAGGAGGCAGGCTTTTGATTCTGGATAAAGTATCTTTAGGAGGATACCTGGCAAACCAGCACCGGTCCCAAGATCTAAGAAGCTAAATTTCTCGTGATATTTAAATAGGCGATCAATCCATGTTTGCAGACTGAGACAATCCTCGATCTGTTTGATGCGGATTTCCTCAGCCTCGGTGATTCGTGTGAGATTCAAAGTCAAATTTCGCTGTAAGAGATGTTCTTGATATTTGTGAATCTGCTGGATTTCAGCGTTCGTCAATCGATCATCCGAAACGAGCGCAGCGTCGAGGCTCGCCAGTTCACTTGCGATCAGCGCATGGGCTTCCGCCAGCGCCTCAGCATTTAAAGATTTAGTCATTCCAAGCACCTCAATCCATCTGCGCTTTCTTGCGATCCTTCGTCTCAAGATATATGAGAAGAACGGATATATCTGCAGGGCTAACTCCAGAAATACGGCTCGCCTGCCCGATCGATTGTGGGCGAATCGCATTTAATTTCTGACGAGCTTCAAGTCGCAAACCAGAAATCTGCGAGTAGTCGATATCACGCGAGAGGCTCTGGGACTCTAGTTCCTTAAAGCGATTGATCCGCTCAGCTTCGAGTCGAATATAGCCCTCATAGCGAATCTCAATATCGACAGCCTCCTGCACATAGCGAGGTAGTACTGGTCGTTCTGGATCAAGCGGGGCGCTCTCGGCATAGCTGAGTTTCGGGCGCTTGAGGAGCTCATAGAGGCGAGTCGCTTCGTGTAGCTGTCCGGCCCCCAGGCGACTGAGCAGCTCTTGGCATTGCGGATCTGGACTGACGCGTACACCTTTGAGGCGCTTAATTTCCGCCTCAATCTGCTTACGCTTTGCCTCCACCTGTGAGTAGCGAGCTTCGTCGATCAGGCCAATCTCATGGGCCTTGGCCGAGAGGCGCAGATCTGCATTATCCTGGCGCAGGAGAAGTCGATACTCCGCTCGGGCAGTCATCATCCGGTAGGGTTCATTGGTGCCCTTCGTAACCAGATCATCGATGAGAACGCCAATGTAAGCCTCTGCGCGGTCGAGAACCAAGGGGGCTTTGTGATTTAAGAATTGATGGGCGTTAATACCTGCGATGAGCCCCTGCCCACCTGCCTCCTCGTAACCAGAGCTGCCATTGATCTGCCCTGCGAAAAAGAGACCGGCAATTTTAGAAGACTGGAGGTCAAGGCCTAGTTCACTGGCGTCGATCAGATCGTACTCAATCGCATAACCAATTCGTTCAACATCCGCCTTTTCAAATCCTGGAAGAGTTCGCAAAAAAGCCAACTGGACATCTTCAGGCATCGAGCTCGATAGTCCCGACAGATACATTTCTTGATTGTGAACACCGACTGGCTCCACAAAGATCTGATGTCGCTCTTTTTCCGCAAACTTAACGACCTTATCCTCAATGGAGGGACAATAACGCGTTCCCGTCGCCTCGATCAGTCCACTAAAGAGCGGCGATCGCTCGATATTCTCTCGAATAATGTCGTGAGTTCGGTGATTGCTAAATGTGACATAACAGGGCAAGGATGCACCGCTCTGTCGAGGCGGCTTAGCATCACCCGTCCCCATCTCATAAGTGTAGCGGTAAGACATAAAGCGATCCAGCTCATCTTCCGCCTGACACTCGAGACACTCGAGGTCAATGCTCGATCGCTTGACTCGAACTGGCGTCCCCGTCTTAAATCGGCGCAGGCGATGACCACAGCGCTCGATGGCCGCAGAGAGTTCACGAGCCGGGAAGTGGTTATCTGGACCAGATTCATAGACGACATCCCCGATAAAGACGCGACTACGAAGATAGGTTCCACAGGCAATCACAAGCGAACGACAGGGGTAAAAGGCTCTCGTCTTAGAAAGCACACCGAGGATGGCAGGCTTCTCGCCTGGCTTAGGCTCGTCTTCGAAAAATATATCGATGATCTCACTCTGGCGCAGAGAGAGCGTTTCACGTTTCTCTAGTCGCTCCTTCATCAGACTGTGGTATAGACTTCGATCGACCTGGGCGCGGGGCGAGTGGACAGCGGGGCCCTTGGATGCATTAAGCATCCGAAATTGAATGCAAGCCTCGTCAGCAACTTCTCCCATGACGCCACCTAGGGCATCGATCTCTCGGACAAGCTGCCCCTTTGCAGTGCCCCCAATATTCGGATTACATGGCAAATTTGCAACCGCATCGAGTGAGATCGAAAAAAGAATGACACGCGAAGCCAGTTTACTCGCGGCCATCGCCGCCTCGATCCCAGCATGCCCAGCACCAATGACAGCAAGATCGTAGGCCTCAGCAACGAAGGCTTCTTTTCGTTCAAGCAGTTCCCTCAAGCGTTGGCAGCCTTTAATATCCACGTATTCTTCCATATCACTCCTACTTACCCACACAAAAATTGGCGAAGATTTCTTCGATCAGCTCTTCTCGCAG